>NZ_JAFGYJ010000068.1:0-1801 GCF_017490805.1 Pseudomonas sp. 43(2021) | reverse complement strand
ATGTTCTGCAGAAGGCCATGAGCACTTCCTCAAAGACATAAAGCTAGCTGATTATTGCCCGCTACATCAATGTAATCTTCTCCGTCAGTGCAGTGCATGCGCCCTGAGATTAAAGTGGCTATCACCGTTTACAGATTCATGTAAGTGCGGCGCGACATTAGTGAGCACTCCGTGTAGTCGCGAAGACTGTGCAGTTGAATCTAGATTACTGGAAATATATCGAGCACGTGATGAAATTTCCTTACGGAAGCTCTACAGGATACTAAGAGAACTTGGATATACATACCCCTCAGGCCGCACCACCATGGAACAGCGGGAAGTAGTTAAGGCTGCTTTTTCAGCCTTGGACAACAACAAAAATGGCATCGTCAATTACCTATACTTTTTAAAGTCCACCTACCCAGCAATAGATAAAAATATCATCTCCGCTAAAATTAATTGCCTCACTCCTGCAGAGTTGCGAAACAATGCTATACAATACTTCCTTGACAATCTTGACCCTTTCTTTCCAATAGAACACCTGCCACCAGAACGAGAGTTCTCTCTTAATAAAACCCAATTATCTAGACTTTGCAAAATCAACAAGCTTAACCTTAACCCGTATTGCCTAGAGTGGCTTTCCTCACACCACCCCAAAGAGCATAAATATCGACCTTATTACATAGAGGACATTCTCTCACTGCTCAAGTTTATCAAAGACAGACAAAACTGCTCTACAAATCGCGCGACTTCAGATCCTACAGATTTTTATACTGCTGACGAGACCACGGAGTTACTGGGAATCACGTTCACCTATCTGAGGGAATTGGTTAGAGCCGGACATATTAAGCGGTACTTCCCGAACTCTAAAGCTGCCTATCGCCGAGAGGATGTTTGTGAAATCCACGATAAATTTGAGTCCGGCGAAACATTCGCGCAACGATTTAACATGACACTTCAAAAGCTACGCGGATCTGTAGATAGCCAACTTACCAGCGAAGACTATTTGTCAACGCCCATTGCAGTGCAGCTCTATAGCAAAAATTTTGTTGCTCGAATGACAAATACTATTTTCAACCAGGACTGTAAACCATTTACACGAAAGCTAGCTATGTCACTCGAAATGCTAGATGAATACGAGCCCTCTCAATATTTTAGCATGACTCAAATCGCTCTGAAGTTAGAATTTCAAAAGCCCAGCATTAGGTACTACGTGAAAAGCAGGATAATCTCTGTTACAGCCAGAAGCAAACATGGCATGTGGCTTATAGCTGCTGATGAAGTAACGAGATTTAACGACAAATACATAAGTGCAGGCGCAGCGGCAGCCCTGCTCAAAATCTCACCATTCAAAATTGTCGATTTCCTTGCATGCCATAACGTACATGCAGTGGAAATGCACAGCAAGCCTTATGATATCAGTCGTTTATTTCTGAGATCCGATGTAAATAGGGCACATCGCACTTGCATATCCCAATCTCCATCTGAGCACGCCAAATCACTTACCCGCTCAGAAGCATGTCAAAAGCTTAAAGTCAGCAATAGCACTTTTTCAAGCTTAGAGCGCGCGGGCGCTTTCGCAGCTAACTCTCGAGACTACGCTTGTAATTCTTTCCTTGAAGAAGATATCGAGTGCTTTGGCGAGCACTACATTAGGCTGCATCACATCTCATTATTTCTTGGATGCGGGCCAGAAAACGCATTAAATTTTCTAAAGAAATTTGGCATTGAGCCCGTCAGTGGAGCCAGGACAACTAGGTCCTCTGCCACTTACTTCAAAGTCAGTGAATTATCCTTACTCGAATTAACGCCAGCCATTGCT
>NZ_JAFGYJ010000661.1:0-216 GCF_017490805.1 Pseudomonas sp. 43(2021) | reverse complement strand
TGCCCAGGCTGATCTGGCCAGCATCGTTATAGACGTCATCGCCCTGCGCAGCATGGGTGTACGGTGCACTGGTTTCCCCAGCCTTGATGGTGACCTGGGCGTTGTTGCTCAGGGTCACGACCAGGTCGTGGGCCAGCGCCTGGTTGATGTGCACGGTGAAGGTCGGCTTGACGTTCTCGGCCACCGACGCCTGATCGGCGGTGATGGTGACCTGCA
>NZ_JAFGYJ010000660.1:0-219 GCF_017490805.1 Pseudomonas sp. 43(2021) | reverse complement strand
CTGAGTTCGGGATGGGATCAGGTGGTTCCAATGCTCTATGGTCGTCAAGAAATTCTGTTGCCAGAATGTCCAGATGGACAGCCCAGCGAATTCGGATATGTGATCTTGTGAAGTTGCGAACTTTCGGTTCTTTCGTCTTCACCACCGCAATCTGCGCTAGCAAATTGCTTGGGTGTTATATGGTCAAGCCTCACGGGCAATTAGTATTGGTTAGCTCAA
>NZ_JAFGYJ010000659.1:0-221 GCF_017490805.1 Pseudomonas sp. 43(2021) | reverse complement strand
AACAGAGAATGGGTGTGCCTGGCACTTCATAATTGCAGTGCATGGAACAATTCAGATCGGTCGAGAAAGCTTGCGCAATCCCTGTGGGGGATCGCCCAGTCCTTTGGGCTGCGCTCCCACAGGGGGACTCTATCAGGCTGCGTCGGCTGCGGCTTTCCCGGCGACCTTGCTACGGCCACCCAGCCACACCAGCAGCAGCCCGGCAGCCGCCAGCACGCCAC
>NZ_JAFGYJ010000067.1:0-1872 GCF_017490805.1 Pseudomonas sp. 43(2021) | reverse complement strand
GTATAAAGCCGCCATGCGTATGCTGCCTGCACAGTTCACCGACGTGGCCACGCAGCTTGCAGGCGGGCAAAGTCCGTGGCTGATCCTGCTGCAACAGGGGGGGCAGGTGAAGGACTCCTTCGGCGGGATGATCCCCATGTTCAGGGGGCTTGCCGGTGCGATCACCCTGCCGATGGTGGGGGCCACCTCGCTGGCGGTGGCGACCGGTGCGCTGGCGTATGCCTGGTATCAGGGCAACTCAACCCTGTCCGATTTCAACAAAACGCTGGTCCTTTCCGGCAATCAGGCGGGACTGACGGCAGATCGTATGCTGGTCCTGTCCAGAGCCGGGCAGGCGGCAGGGCTGACGTTTAACCAGACCAGCGAGTCACTCAGCGCACTGGTTAAGGCGGGGGTAAGCGGTGAGGCTCAGATTGCGTCCATCAGCCAGAGTGTGGCGCGTTTCTCCTCTGCATCCGGCGTGGAGGTGGACAAGGTCGCTGAAGCCTTCGGGAAGCTGACCACAGACCCGACGTCGGGGCTGACGGCGATGGCTCGCCAGTTCCATAACGTGTCGGCGGAGCAGATTGCGTATGTTGCTCAGTTGCAGCGTTCCGGCGATGAAGCCGGGGCATTGCAGGCGGCGAACGAGGCCGCAACGAAAGGGTTTGATGACCAGACCCGCCGCCTGAAAGAGAACATGGGCACGCTGGAGACCTGGGCAGACAGGACTGCGCGGGCATTCAAATCCATGTGGGATGCGGTGCTGGATATTGGTCGTCCTGATACCGCGCAGGAGATGCTGATTAAGGCAGAGGCTGCGTATAAGAAAGCAGACGACATCTGGAATCTGCGCAAGGATGATTATTTTGTTAACGATGAAGCGCGGGCGCGTTACTGGGATGATCGTGAAAAGGCCCGTCTTGCGCTTGAAGCCGCCCGAAAGAAGGCTGAGCAGCAGACTCAACAGGACAAAAATGCGCAGCAGCAGAGCGATACCGAAGCGTCACGGCTGAAATATACCGAAGAGGCGCAGAAGGCTTACGAACGGCTGCAGACGCCGCTGGAGAAATATACCGCCCGTCAGGAAGAACTGAACAAGGCACTGAAAGACGGGAAAATCCTGCAGGCGGATTACAACACGCTGATGGCGGCGGCGAAAAAGGATTATGAAGCGACGCTGAAAAAGCCGAAACAGTCCAGCGTGAAGGTGTCTGCGGGCGATCGTCAGGAAGACAGTGCTCATGCTGCCCTGCTGACGCTTCAGGCAGAACTCCGGACGCTGGAGAAGCATGCCGGAGCAAATGAGAAAATCAGCCAGCAGCGCCGGGATTTGTGGAAGGCGGAGAGTCAGTTCGCGGTACTGGAGGAGGCGGCGCAACGTCGCCAGCTGTCTGCACAGGAGAAATCCCTGCTGGCGCATAAAGATGAGACGCTGGAGTACAAACGCCAGCTGGCTGCACTTGGCGACAAGGTTACGTATCAGGAGCGCCTGAACGCGCTGGCGCAGCAGGCGGATAAATTCGCACAGCAGCAACGGGCAAAACGGGCCGCCATTGATGCGAAAAGCCGGGGGCTGACTGACCGGCAGGCAGAACGGGAAGCCACGGAACAGCGCCTGAAGGAACAGTATGGCGATAATCCGCTGGCGCTGAATAACGTCATGTCAGAGCAGAAAAAGACCTGGGCGGCTGAAGACCAGCTTCGCGGGAACTGGATGGCAGGCCTGAAGTCCGGCTGGAGTGAGTGGGAAGAGAGCGCCACGGACAGTATGTCGCAGGTAAAAAGTGCAGCCACGCAGACCTTTGATGGTATTGCACAGAATATGGCGGCGATGCTGACCGGCAGTGAGCAGAACTGGCGCAGCTTCACCCGTTCCGTGCTGTCCATGAT
>NZ_JAFGYJ010000658.1:0-222 GCF_017490805.1 Pseudomonas sp. 43(2021) | reverse complement strand
CCGCGACCCTGACTGCTTCGCCAAGCGTCACCGAAGGTGGCGTGATCACCTACACCGTGACCCTGAGCAACCCAGCGCAGACCCCGGTGACCGTGACCCTGTCCAATGGCCAGACCATCACCATCGAGGCTGGCAAGACCCAGGGCAGTGTTGACTTCGAAACCCCGGCCAATGACGTCTACAACAACGGCTCGACCGTTAGCGTGACCATCGAGAACGCCA
>NZ_JAFGYJ010000657.1:0-229 GCF_017490805.1 Pseudomonas sp. 43(2021) | reverse complement strand
TCGAAGGTCGCACCGGTTGCATCCACAGCCGAACTGATGCCCAGGCTGATCTGGCCAGCGTCGTTATAGACGTCATCGCCCTGCGCAGCATGGGTGTACGGGGCACTGGTTTCGCCAGCCTTGATGGTGACCTGGGCATTGTTGCTCAGGGTCACGACCAGGTCATGGGCCAGCGCCTGGTTGATGTGCACGGTGAAGGTCGGATTGACGTTCTCGGCCACCGAGGCCT
>NZ_JAFGYJ010000656.1:0-234 GCF_017490805.1 Pseudomonas sp. 43(2021) | reverse complement strand
CCCTGGCCCAGGTCGAGCTTTATCAGGACTGCTCGGGCAAGAGCACCTGGTACCGCTACGACGAGCGTCAGCACCTCGTCGCGGTGACCGATGCGCTGAACCAGACGACCACGCTGGAGCGCAAGCCGGACGGTGAAGTGCTGCGCATCAGCCACCCGGACGGTACTGCGGAAACCTTCACCTACAACGTCTACGGCCAGGTAATCAGCCACACCGACGGCAAGGGCCAGACCA
>NZ_JAFGYJ010000655.1:0-237 GCF_017490805.1 Pseudomonas sp. 43(2021) | reverse complement strand
CACCGGCTTTGCCGGTGTTCGCGGCCACGGCCGCTCCCACAGGTTTAGCGTCAACTCGAAGCCAGCGCAGTACCCTGTGGGAGTGGGCGTGCCCGCGAAGCAGGCGACGTGGAGGATGGCACCGGCTTTGCCGGTGTTCGCGGCCACGGCCGCTCCCACAGGTTTAGCGTCAACTCGAAGCCAGCGCAGTACCCTGTGGGAGTGGGCGTGCCCGCGAAGCAGGCGACGTGGAGGATG
>NZ_JAFGYJ010000654.1:0-239 GCF_017490805.1 Pseudomonas sp. 43(2021) | reverse complement strand
ACGTCAGCGCCAGTGACCGAACCGATCGATTTGACCACAGGGTCGTTGGCGCCGGTGTAGACGTTGTCCGGGGCAGTGACGGTGACCGAACCAGTCGTGCCGTTGGCCGGCACGGTGATAACGGTCTTGCCGTCGCTCAGGGTGAAGGTCAGAGCCGAGTGGCTGTTGATCGGCAGACCGTCTTTGTTGGTCAGCGTGATGGTGTAGGTGATCTCGCCGCCTTCGGTGACCGAAGGGGT
>NZ_JAFGYJ010000653.1:0-242 GCF_017490805.1 Pseudomonas sp. 43(2021) | reverse complement strand
ATCGGCGATGCATCGTTTCACTGCTGAGTTCGGGATGGGATCAGGTGGTTCCAATGCTCTATGGTCGTCAAGAAATTCTGTTGCCAGAATGTCCAGATGGACAGCCCAGCGAATTCGGATATGTGATTTTGTGAAGTTGCGAACTTTCGGTTCTTTCGTCTTCACCACCGCAATCTGCGCTAGCAAATTGCTTGGGTGTTATATGGTCAAGCCTCACGGGCAATTAGTATTGGTTAGCTCAA
>NZ_JAFGYJ010000652.1:0-242 GCF_017490805.1 Pseudomonas sp. 43(2021) | reverse complement strand
CACGGGTGCGATGCGACCAGCCTGATTGGGCTGCCGCTGATTCGGCTGGTGGATATGTTGACCAAGGAAGGGGTGGTGATTCCGTAACCCGCCTTGAGATTTTTAGCGCCTGCGAGATCGAGCGCCGATTCCTGCACAGTGAAGTCCACCAGCTCCTTCTCACCCACGATCTCACGCGCCACATAGCTGGCACTGCCCAGCCCATCCACCAGGCCCAGCTCCTTGGCCTGCTCACCCGACCA
>NZ_JAFGYJ010000651.1:0-243 GCF_017490805.1 Pseudomonas sp. 43(2021) | reverse complement strand
GGTAAATGCCACGGTGCTGCCTGCAGACGTTTGAGGCGGCGCATTTTACCAGAGCGACGGGGGCTTGGGTAAGCGGAATGTCAGGTGATTAGCGCCACCCGGGCTTACACGATTCTTGTGGGAGCGGGTTTACCCGCGAATGGGCGGCAAAGCCGCCCCGGGGGTATCAGCTGCGTTCAGGCTGGAAGCGCACCACGAAGCCCTTGAGGCTGTTCTGGCGGTTGATGGCGTCACGCACGCGCT
>NZ_JAFGYJ010000650.1:0-243 GCF_017490805.1 Pseudomonas sp. 43(2021) | reverse complement strand
CCAGCTGCAGATTTTCGAAGGTCGCACCGGTTGCATCCACAGCCGAACTGATGCCCAGGCTGATCTGGCCAGCATCGTTATAGACGTCATCGCCTTGCGCCGCATGGGTGTACGGTGCACTGGTTTCGCCAGCCTTGATGGTGACCTGGGCATTGTTGCTCAGGGTCACGCCCAGGTCATGGGCCAGCGCCTGGTTGATGTGCACGGTGAAGGCCGGATTGACGTTCTCGGCCACCGAGGCCT
>NZ_JAFGYJ010000649.1:0-246 GCF_017490805.1 Pseudomonas sp. 43(2021) | reverse complement strand
GCGTGTGGTGGACAAGCGCTACAGCACCAAATTCCGCTATGGCCAGCTCAACTCGCCGTTCGAGTACGAGAAGGTGCGGTATGTGTATACCCAGGCGCGCAAGCTGCAGATAGCCGAGTAGGCCGGCACTGGCAACATCAAGTCCCCAGGAACTGGCAAAGCTCCCGCTTCTTGGCCAAGGCATCCTTTCGCCCCAGCTCTATCAGCTCGCTGCAGTAACTGGCCTCGAACAGCAAATAGCTCAAC
>NZ_JAFGYJ010000066.1:0-1935 GCF_017490805.1 Pseudomonas sp. 43(2021) | reverse complement strand
CCATACGTCGGCGGCGCGTTCTGCACTGACAGATTAAAACTCGTTCCCTTCACCAAATACTGTGATGACCATTTCGGGCGAGGGAATTACACCACGTGGATTGGCATCAGAGCTGATGAACCGAAGCGGCTAAAGCCAAAGCCTGGAATCAGATATCTTGCTGAACTGTCAGACTTTGAGAAGGAAGATATCCTCGCATGGTGGAAGCAACAACCATTCGATTTGCAAATACCGGAACATCTCGGTAACTGCATATTCTGCATTAAAAAATCAACGCAAAAAATCGGACTTGCCTGCAAAGATGAGGAGGGATTGCAGCGTGTTTTTAATGAGGTCATCACGGGATCCCATGTGCGTGACGGACATCGGGAAACGCCAAAGGAGATTATGTACCGAGGAAGAATGTCGCTGGACGGTATCGCGAAAATGTATTCAGAAAATGATTATCAAGCCCTGTATCAGGACATGGTACGAGCTAAAAGATTCGATACCGGCTCTTGTTCTGAGTCATGCGAAATATTTGGAGGGCAGCTTGATTTCGACTTCGGGAGGGAAGCTGCATGATGCGATGTTATCGGTGCGGTGAATGCAAAGAAGATAACCGCTTCCGACCAAATCAACCTTACTGGAATCGATGGTGTCTCCGGTGTGAAAGAACACCAACAGGGGTGTTACCACTACCGCAGGAAAAGGAGGACGTGTGGCGAGACAGCGACGAAGTATCACCGACATAATCTGCGAAAACTGCAAATACCTTCCAACGAAACGCACCAGAAATAAACCCAAGCCAATCCCAAAAGAATCTGACGTAAAAACCTTCAACTACACGGCTCACCTGTGGGATATCCGGTGGCTAAGACGTCGTGCGAGGAAAACAAGGTGATTGACCAAAATCGAAGTTACGAACAAGAAAGCGTCGAGCGAGCTTTAACGTGCGCTAACTGCGGTCAGAAGCTGCATGTGCTGGAAGTTCACGTGTGTGAGCACTGCTGCGCAGAACTGATGAGCGATCCGAATAGCTCGATGCACGAGGAAGAAGATGATGGCTAAACCAGCGCGAAGACGATGTAAAAACGATGAATGCCGGGAATGGTTTCACCCTGCATTCGCTAATCAGTGGTGGTGCTCTCCAGAGTGTGGAACCAAGATAGCACTCGAACGACGAAGTAAAGAACGCGAAAAAGCGGAAAAAGCAGCAGAGAAGAAACGACGACGAGAGGAGCAGAAACAGAAAGATAAACTTAAGATTCGAAAACTCGCCTTAAAGCCCCGCAGTTACTGGATTAAACAAGCCCAACAAGCCGTAAACGCCTTCATCAGAGAAAGAGACCGCGACTTACCATGTATCTCGTGCGGAACGCTCACGTCTGCTCAGTGGGATGCCGGACATTACCGGACAACTGCTGCGGCACCTCAACTCCGATTTAATGAACGCAATATTCACAAGCAATGCGTGGTGTGCAACCAGCACAAAAGCGGAAATCTCGTTCCGTATCGCGTCGAACTGATTAGCCGCATCGGGCAGGAAGCAGTAGACGAAATCGAATCAAACCATAACCGCCATCGCTGGACTATCGAAGAGTGCAAGGCGATCAAGGCAGAGTACCAACAGAAACTCAAAGACCTGCGAAATAGCAGAAGTGAGGCCGCATGACGTTCTCAGTAAAAACCATTCCAGACATGCTCGTTGAAACATACGGAAATCAGACAGAAGTAGCACGCAGACTGAAATGTAGTCGCGGTACGGTCAGAAAATACGTTGATGATAAAGACGGGAAAATGCACGCCATCGTCAACGACGTTCTCATGGTTCATCGCGGATGGAGTGAAAGAGATGCGCTATTACGAAAAAATTGATGGCAGCAAATACCGAAATATTTGGGTAGTTGGCGATCTGCACGGATGCTACACGAACCTGATGAACAAACTGGATAC
>NZ_JAFGYJ010000648.1:0-246 GCF_017490805.1 Pseudomonas sp. 43(2021) | reverse complement strand
CTGAATATGTGCAGGGGCTGCAGGGCAGTGCGCTGGATGACGACAAAGTCGACCGGCTCAGTGACCTGATGGCCGAGCTGGAGGGGTTGTAGGGTTAGGGTTTCGCCTTGAGTTTTGCGGGGCGGCGCTCGATCTACGCCTCACCGCAAAACCCCCGACATGCGCTACCGCTTGCCGAGAATCTTCCCAAGCAACTCCGGCCGTGGTGCGCCTTGCTGGCTCTGCAGGTTGCCCTGGTCATCCTGA
>NZ_JAFGYJ010000647.1:0-246 GCF_017490805.1 Pseudomonas sp. 43(2021) | reverse complement strand
AAGCTCAGATTAAGGAGACTCATGGGCGGCTTACAATCCGATAATCGACTATTCGTGCGATTATCGAACCAATTATTGCATCCCTACCTATCTCCCCTGGCTGCCCGTACTGACCTCATCGCCGGCACCAGCAATGCCGTGAGCACCTGTTCGAAGGTCCAGCCCAGCCCCAGCAGCGTCGCACCACTCCAGGCGCCGAGAATCGCCCCGAAGCGGCCAATACCCAGCATCCACGATACGCCCGTG
>NZ_JAFGYJ010000646.1:0-247 GCF_017490805.1 Pseudomonas sp. 43(2021) | reverse complement strand
GCAATGCCCGGGTGCACACCCTGCATGACCCGGTGCGCTGGAAGTACCACGCGGTCGGCGCTTACCACCTTAACGGCACCTTGCCAGCGCGGCATTCCTGGATCTGACTTGCTGCCTTTGGGGCTGCGCAGCGGCCCCCGGAGAACACCATGACTACAAGCATCATTACCGACGACACCCAAGCCCTGAACGTTGCCGAAGAAGTCGCCCAACAACTGCGCCGCGACAGCGCCCTGCGCGACCGCGA
>NZ_JAFGYJ010000645.1:0-247 GCF_017490805.1 Pseudomonas sp. 43(2021) | reverse complement strand
GGCGGATCTGGCAAGGTTGCATCATGTCCCGGGGGCTGGCAAGCAGCCATGCGTGATGCTGTGGACGGGTTATCGGCAAATCTTGGATCGCCTTGAGATTTTTGGCGTCTGGGCGGTCGAGCGCCGCGCGGGGGCGCTCGATTTCGCAGGCGCCAAACCTCTATCGGCAGGTAAAAAAAAGCCCCGCCAATCGACGGGGTTGAGGTACGAGCGTGGCAGCTCGAAAGGGTACTGCCCCTCGCAAGGA
>NZ_JAFGYJ010000644.1:0-254 GCF_017490805.1 Pseudomonas sp. 43(2021) | reverse complement strand
CGGAAGGTGCTGAAAGGGCTTCGATCAAATGATCGATGGCGGTTGAGATGAAGGTTGACAGCGGTTTTAAACGCTGTATTATTCGCCTCCCGCTACGAGAGATCGCAGCGAGTCAAGTGTTTGAAGCCAAACGAGTTTCTCGCAAAAAACTTCAAAATAAACGCTTGACAGCAAATGAGGAAAGCGTAGAATGCGCGCCTCGGTTGAGACGAAAGGCTCTTAACCAAACGCTCTTTAACAAATCGAATCAAGCA
>NZ_JAFGYJ010000643.1:0-255 GCF_017490805.1 Pseudomonas sp. 43(2021) | reverse complement strand
TTGACCATATAACCCCAAGCAATCTGGTTATACTGTGAAGACGACATTCGCCGAAAATTCGCATGTTGCTCTTTCGAGCAGAACTCACAAATTTTACCTTAGCCTGATTAACCAGCAGTGAAACTGGCCATCAGTCTATATCTATCACATATCCGAATTTTTAAAGAACGATCTGACAAAAGTCAGAAATCAACATTCGAAGCGAATGCTCATTTCTGAGTTTGATCAAGTAAAGCAAGTGGTGGAGCCAAGCGG
>NZ_JAFGYJ010000642.1:0-255 GCF_017490805.1 Pseudomonas sp. 43(2021) | reverse complement strand
GCTCGGGCACCCCGGGTACCGGCAACCAAGGCGACCTGGTGCAGGTCACCATCACCGCCGATCAGGCGTCGGTGGCCGAGAACGTCAAGCCGACCTTCACCGTGCACATCAACCAGGCGCTGGCCCATGACCTGGTCGTGACCCTGAGCAACAACGCCCAGGTCACCATCAAGGCTGGGGAAACCAGTGCACCGTACACCCATGCTGCGCAGGGCGATGACGTCTATAACGATGCTGGCCAGATCAGCCTGGGCA
>NZ_JAFGYJ010000641.1:0-255 GCF_017490805.1 Pseudomonas sp. 43(2021) | reverse complement strand
GTGAAGTCGGAATCGCTAGTAATCGCGAATCAGAATGTCGCGGTGAATACGTTCCCGGGCCTTGTACACACCGCCCGTCACACCATGGGAGTGGGTTGCACCAGAAGTAGCTAGTCTAACCTTCGGGAGGACGGTTACCACGGTGTGATTCATGACTGGGGTGAAGTCGTAACAAGGTAGCCGTAGGGGAACCTGCGGCTGGATCACCTCCTTAATCGACGACATCAGCCTGCTGATGAGCTCCCACACGAAAAG
>NZ_JAFGYJ010000640.1:0-255 GCF_017490805.1 Pseudomonas sp. 43(2021) | reverse complement strand
CCATCAAGGCTGGCGAAACCAGTGCCCCGTACACCCATGCTGCGCAGGGCGATGACGTCTATAACGACGCTGGCCAGATCAGCCTGGGCATCAGTTCGGCTGTGGATGCAACCGGTGCGACCTTCGAGAATCTGCAGCTGGGTGGTGCCGCTACGGTTCAAGTGACCGACACCACCGACGAAGTGGTGGCCAAACTGACCGCAACCCCTTCGGTCACCGAAGGCGGCGAGATCACCTACACCATCACGCTGACCA
>NZ_JAFGYJ010000639.1:0-256 GCF_017490805.1 Pseudomonas sp. 43(2021) | reverse complement strand
ACAGCTAGGAGGTTGGCTTAGAAGCAGCCACCCTTTAAAGAAAGCGTAATAGCTCACTAGTCGAGTCGGCCTGCGCGGAAGATGTAACGGGGCTCAAACCATGCACCGAAGCTACGGGTGTCATCTTACGATGACGCGGTAGAGGAGCGTTCTGTAAGCCTGTGAAGGTGAGTTGAGAAGCTTGCTGGAGGTATCAGAAGTGCGAATGCTGACATGAGTAACGACAATGCGAGTGAAAAACTCGCACGCCGAAAGA
>NZ_JAFGYJ010000065.1:0-2458 GCF_017490805.1 Pseudomonas sp. 43(2021) | reverse complement strand
GGGTGTGGAAGTAGGACATTTTCATGTCAGGCCACTTCTTTCCGGAGCGGGGTTTTGCTATCACGTTGTGAACTTCTGAAGCGGTGATGACGCCGAGCCGTAATTTGTGCCACGCATCATCCCCCTGTTCGACAGCTCTCACATCGATCCCGGTACGCTGCAGGATAATGTCCGGTGTCATGCTGCCACCTTCTGCTCTGCGGCTTTCTGTTTCAGGAATCCAAGAGCTTTTACTGCTTCGGCCTGTGTCAGTTCTGACGATGCACGAATGTCGCGGCGAAATATCTGGGAACAGAGCGGCAATAAGTCGTCATCCCATGTTTTATCCAGGGCGATCAGCAGAGTGTTAATCTCCTGCATGGTTTCATCGTTAACCGGAGTGATGTCGCGTTCCGGCTGACGTTCTGCAGTGTATGCAGTATTTTCGACAATGCGCTCGGCTTCATCCTTGTCATAGATACCAGCAAATCCGAAGGCCAGACGGGCACACTGAATCATGGCTTTATGACGTAACATCCGTTTGGGATGCGACTGCCACGGCCCCGTGATTTCTCTGCCTTCGCGAGTTTTGAATGGTTCGCGGCGGCATTCATCCATCCATTCGGTAACGCAGATCGGATGATTACGGTCCTTGCGGTAAATCCGGCATGTACAGGATTCATTGTCCTGCTCAAAGTCCATGCCATCAAACTGCTGGTTTTCATTGATGATGCGGGACCAGCCATCAACGCCCACCACCGGAACGATGCCATTCTGCTTATCAGGAAAGGCGTAAATTTCTTTCGTCCACGGATTAAGGCCGTACTGGTTGGCAACGATCAGTAATGCGATGAACTGCGCATCGCTGGCATCACCTTTAAATGCCGTCTGGCGAAGAGTGGTGATCAGTTCCTGTGGGTCGACAGAATCCATGCCGACACGTTCAGCCAGCTTCCCAGCCAGCGTTGCGAGTGCAGTACTCATTCGTTTTATACCTCTGAATCAATATCAACCTGGTGGTGAGCAATGGTTTCAACCATGTACCGGATGTGTTCTGCCATGCGCTCCTGAAACTCAACATCGTCATCAAACGCACGGGTAATGGATTTTTTGCTGGCCCCGTGGCGTTGCAAATGATCGATGCATAGCGATTCAAACAGGTGCTGGGGCAGGCCTTTTTCCATGTCGTCTGCCAGTTCTGCCTCTTTCTCTTCACGGGCGAGCTGCTGGTAGTGACGCGCCCAGCTCTGAGCCTCAAGACGATCCTGAATGTAATAAGCGTTCATGGCTGAACTCCTGAAATAGCTGTGAAAATATCGCCCGCGAAATGCCGGGCTGATTAGGAAAACAGGAAAGGGGGTTAGTGAATGCTTTTGCTTGATCTCAGTTTCAGTATTAATATCCATTTTTTATAAGCGTCGACGGCTTCACGAAACATCTTTTCATCGCCAATAAAAGTGGCGATAGTGAATTTAGTCTGGATAGCCATAAGTGTTTGATCCATTCTTTGGGACTCCTGGCTGATTAAGTATGTCGATAAGGCGTTTCCATCCGTCACGTAATTTACGGGTGATTCGTTCAAGTAAAGATTCGGAAGGGCAGCCAGCAACAGGCCACCCTGCAATGGCATATTGCATGGTGTGCTCCTTATTTATACATAACGAAAAACGCCTCGAGTGAAGCGTTATTGGTATGCGGTAAAACCGCACTCAGGCGGCCTTGATAGTCATATCATCTGAATCAAATATTCCTGATGTATCGATATCGGTAATTCTTATTCCTTCGCTACCATCCATTGGAGGCCATCCTTCCTGACCATTTCCATCATTCCAGTCGAACTCACACACAACACCATATGCATTTAAGTCGCTTGAAATTGCTATAAGCAGAGCATGTTGCGCCAGCATGATTAATACAGCATTTAATACAGAGCCGTGTTTATTGAGTCGGTATTCAGAGTCTGACCAGAAATTATTAATCTGGTGAAGTTTTTCCTCTGTCATTACGTCATGGTCGATTTCAATTTCTATTGATGCTTTCCAGTCGTAATCAATGATGTATTTTTTGATGTTTGACATCTGTTCATATCCTCACAGATAAAAAATCGCCCTCACACTGGAGGGCAAAGAAGATTTCCAATAATCAGAACAAGTCGGCTCCTGTTTAGTTACGAGCGACATTGCTCCGTGTATTCACTCGTTGGAATGAATACACAGTGCAGTGTTTATTCTGTTATTTATGCCAAAAATAAAGGCCACTATCAGGCAGCTTTGTTGTTCTGTTTACCAAGTTCTCTGGCAATCATTGCCGTCGTTCGTATTGCCCATTTATCGACATATTTCCCATCTTCCATTACAGGAAACATTTCTTCAGGCTTAACCATGCATTCCGATTGCAGCTTGCATCCATTGCATCGCTTGAATTGTCCACACCATTGATTTTTATCAATAGTCGTAGTCATACGGATAGTCCTGGTATT
>NZ_JAFGYJ010000638.1:0-256 GCF_017490805.1 Pseudomonas sp. 43(2021) | reverse complement strand
ACCCGAGTTCTCTCAAGCGCCTTGGTATTCTCTACCTAACCACCTGTGTCGGTTTGGGGTACGGTTCCCAGTTATCTGAAGCTTAGGAGCTTTTCTTGGAAGCATGGTATCAACCACTTCGTCGCCTGAAGGCAACTCGTCATCAGCTCTCGGCCTTGAAATCCCGGATTTGCCTAAGATTTCAGCCTACCACCTTAAACCTGGACAACCAACGCCAGGCTGGCCTAACCTTCTCCGTCCCTCCATCGCAATAACT
>NZ_JAFGYJ010000637.1:0-259 GCF_017490805.1 Pseudomonas sp. 43(2021) | reverse complement strand
GGGGAACCTGCGGCTGGATCACCTCCTTAATCGACGACATCAGCCTGCTGATGAGCTCCCACACGAATTGCTTGATTCATGGTTGAAGACGATCAAGACCCTGTATGGGTCGAAGGTTGTTCCTGATGAAACTCAGAAATGAGCATTCGCTTCGAATGTTGATTTCTGGCTTTTGTCAGATCGTTCTTTAAAAATTCGGATATGTGATAGATATAGACTGATGACCAGTTTCACTGCTGGAAATCAGGCTAAGGTAAAA
>NZ_JAFGYJ010000636.1:0-259 GCF_017490805.1 Pseudomonas sp. 43(2021) | reverse complement strand
GGGGAACCTGCGGCTGGATCACCTCCTTAATCGACGACATCAGCCTGCTGATGAGCTCCCACACGAATTGCTTGATTCATGGTTGAAGACGATCAAGACCCTGTATGGGTCGAAGGTTGTTCCTGATCAAAATCAGAAATGAGCATTCGCTTCGAATGTTGATTTCTGGCTTTTGTCAGATCGTTCTTTAAAAATTCGGATATGTGATAGATATAGACTGATGACCAGTTTCACTGCTGGAAATCAGGCTAAGGTAAAA
>NZ_JAFGYJ010000635.1:0-262 GCF_017490805.1 Pseudomonas sp. 43(2021) | reverse complement strand
GCTCGCTCCCACAGGTTTTCGCGGCGTGTGCCAAATCCCGGCGACACGCAAAAACCACTGTGGGAGCGAGCCTGCTCGCGAAGACGGCGGCACATTCAACATCTTCTTTAACTGACCCAACGCATTCGCGAGCAGGCTCGCTCCCACAGGTTTTCGCGGCGTGTGCCAAATCCCGGCGACACGCAAAATCCACTGTGGGAGCGAGCCTGCTCGCGAAGACGTCGGCACATTCAACATCTTCATCGCCTGACCCAACGCATTC
>NZ_JAFGYJ010000634.1:0-264 GCF_017490805.1 Pseudomonas sp. 43(2021) | reverse complement strand
TGGCCAACGGCACGGTAGTCAACGCCGTGGCCCAGGACCCGGCCGGCAATACCGGCCCGCAGGGCAGCACCACGGTGGATGCGCTCGCACCCGCTGCGCCGGTGGTCAACCCGAGCAATGGCGCCGTGATCAACGGCACCGCCGAGCCAAACAGCACGGTGACGCTCACCGACGGCAGTGGTAATCCGATTGGCCAGGTGACGGCCGATGGCAGTGGCAACTGGACGTTCACCCCGGGCACGCCGCTGCCCAATGGCACCGTGG
>NZ_JAFGYJ010000633.1:0-267 GCF_017490805.1 Pseudomonas sp. 43(2021) | reverse complement strand
TGAGCGACGGCAAGACCGTTATCACCGTACCGGCCAACGGCACGACTGGTTCGGTCACCGTCACTGCCCCGGACAACGTCTACACCGGCGCCAACGACCCTGTGGTCAAATCGATCGGTTCGGTCACCGGCGCTGACGTGGGCAAGTTCGAGCAACTGACCCTGGACAAGACCCCGGTCAGCACCACCGTCACCGACGAACCTGGCTCGGGCACCCCGGGTACCGGCAACCAAGGCGACCTGGTGCAGGTCACCATCACCGCCGATC
>NZ_JAFGYJ010000632.1:0-268 GCF_017490805.1 Pseudomonas sp. 43(2021) | reverse complement strand
CAATCTCAAATGACTATGTGATTTCTCGCATGGCCACTTGTGATGCTGATAATCTTTGTGACTATCAGTCCGTACTCACAAGCACCCACACGAATTGCTTGATTCGATTTGTTAAAGAGCGTTTGGTCAAGAGCTTTTCGCCTCAACCGAGGCGCGCATTCTACGCTTTCCTCATTTGCTGTCAAGCGTTTATTTTGAAGTTTTTTGCGAGAAACTCGTTTGACTTCAAACACTTGACTCGCTGCGATCTCTCGTAGCGGGAGGCGAA
>NZ_JAFGYJ010000631.1:0-268 GCF_017490805.1 Pseudomonas sp. 43(2021) | reverse complement strand
CTACGGTTCAAGTGACCGACACCACCGACGAAGTGGTGGCCAAGCTGACCGCGACCCCTTCGGTCACCGAAGGCGGCGAGATCACCTACACCATCACGCTGACCAACAAAGACGGTCTGCCGATCAACAATCACGGCGCGCTGACCTTCACGCTGAGCGACGGCAAGACCGTTATCACCGTACCGGCCAACGGCACGACTGGTTCGGTCACCGTCACTGCCCCGGACAACGTCTACACCGGCGCCAACGACCCTGTGGTCAAATCGAT
>NZ_JAFGYJ010000630.1:0-282 GCF_017490805.1 Pseudomonas sp. 43(2021) | reverse complement strand
TCACTGCCGACCAGGCCTCGGTGGCCGAGAACGTCAATCCGACCTTCACCGTGCACATCAACCAGGCGCTGGCCCACGACCTGGTCGTGACCCTGAGCAACAATGCCCAGGTCACCATCAAGGCTGGGGAAACCAGTGCACCGTACACCCATGCGGCGCAGGGCGATGACGTCTATAACGATGCTGGCCAGATCAGCCTGGGCATCAGTTCGGCTGTGGATGCAACCGGTGCGACTTTCGAAAATCTGCAGCTGGGTGGTGCCGCTACGGTTCAAGTGACCG
>NZ_JAFGYJ010000629.1:0-282 GCF_017490805.1 Pseudomonas sp. 43(2021) | reverse complement strand
GATTGTTGATCGGCAGGCCGTCTTTGTTGGTCAGCGTGATGGTGTAGGTGATCTCGCCGCCTTCGGTGACCGAAGGGGTTGCGGTCAGTTTGGCCACCACTTCGTCGGTGGTGTCGGTCACTTGAACTGTAGCGGCACCACCCAGCTGCAGATTCTCGAAAGTCGCACCGGTTGCATCCACAGCCGAACTGATGCCCAGGCTGATCTGGCCAGCATCGTTATAGACGTCATCGCCTTGCGCCGCATGGGTGTACGGTGCACTGGTTTCCCCAGCCTTGATGG
>NZ_JAFGYJ010000064.1:0-2797 GCF_017490805.1 Pseudomonas sp. 43(2021) | reverse complement strand
CCATGGCATACCGCCGCGATCGGCTTGCCGGCCCGGACGACGGAAACCACATACCGCTTCACGCAACTGGCGCTGGGGAACTACAGGCTGACAGTCCGGGCGGTAAATGCGTGGGGGCAGCAGGGCGATCCGGCGTCGGTATCGTTCCGGATTGCCGCACCGGCAGCACCGTCGAGGATTGAGCTGACGCCGGGCTATTTTCAGATAACCGCCACGCCGCATCTTGCCGTTTATGACCCGACGGTACAGTTTGAGTTCTGGTTCTCGGAAAAGCAGATTGCGGATATCAGACAGGTTGAAACCAGCACGCGTTATCTTGGTACGGCGCTGTACTGGATAGCCGCCAGTATCAATATCAAACCGGGCCATGATTATTACTTTTATATCCGCAGTGTGAACACCGTTGGCAAATCGGCATTCGTGGAGGCCGTCGGTCGGGCGAGCGATGATGCGGAAGGTTACCTGGATTTTTTCAAAGGCAAGATAACCGAATCCCATCTCGGCAAGGAGCTGCTGGAAAAAGTCGAGCTGACGGAGGATAACGCCAGCAGACTGGAGGAGTTTTCGAAAGAGTGGAAGGATGCCAGTGATAAGTGGAATGCCATGTGGGCTGTCAAAATTGAGCAGACCAAAGACGGCAAACATTATGTCGCGGGTATTGGCCTCAGCATGGAGGACACGGAGGAAGGCAAACTGAGCCAGTTTCTGGTTGCCGCCAATCGTATCGCATTTATTGACCCGGCAAACGGGAATGAAACGCCGATGTTTGTGGCGCAGGGCAACCAGATATTCATGAACGACGTGTTCCTGAAGCGCCTGACGGCCCCCACCATTACCAGCGGCGGCAATCCTCCGGCCTTTTCCCTGACACCGGACGGAAAGCTGACCGCTAAAAATGCGGATATCAGTGGCAGTGTGAATGCGAACTCCGGGACGCTCAGTAATGTGACGATAGCTGAAAACTGTACGATAAACGGTACGCTGAGGGCGGAAAAAATCGTCGGGGACATTGTAAAGGCGGCGAGCGCGGCTTTTCCGCGCCAGCGTGAAAGCAGTGTGGACTGGCCGTCAGGTACCCGTACTGTCACCGTGACCGATGACCATCCTTTTGATCGCCAGATAGTGGTGCTTCCGCTGACGTTTCGCGGAAGTAAGCGTACTGTCAGCGGCAGGACAACGTATTCGATGTGTTATCTGAAAGTACTGATGAACGGTGCGGTGATTTATGATGGCGCGGCGAACGAGGCGGTACAGGTGTTCTCCCGTATTGTTGACATGCCAGCGGGTCGGGGAAACGTGATCCTGACGTTCACGCTTACGTCCACACGGCATTCGGCAGATATTCCGCCGTATACGTTTGCCAGCGATGTGCAGGTTATGGTGATTAAGAAACAGGCGCTGGGCATCAGCGTGGTCTGAGTGTGTTACAGAGGTTCGTCCGGGAACGGGCGTTTTATTATAAAACAGTGAGAGGTGAACGATGCGTAATGTGTGTATTGCCGTTGCTGTCTTTGCCGCACTTGCGGTGACAGTCACTCCGGCCCGTGCGGAAGGTGGACATGGTACGTTTACGGTGGGCTATTTTCAAGTGAAACCGGGTACATTGCCGTCGTTGTCGGGCGGGGATACCGGTGTGAGTCATCTGAAAGGGATTAACGTGAAGTACCGTTATGAGCTGACGGACAGTGTGGGGGTGATGGCTTCCCTGGGGTTCGCCGCGTCGAAAAAGAGCAGCACAGTGATGACCGGGGAGGATACGTTTCACTATGAGAGCCTGCGTGGACGTTATGTGAGCGTGATGGCCGGACCGGTTTTACAAATCAGTAAGCAGGTCAGTGCGTACGCCATGGCCGGAGTGGCTCACAGTCGGTGGTCCGGCAGTACAATGGATTACCGTAAGACGGAAATCACTCCCGGGTATATGAAAGAGACGACCACTGCCAGGGACGAAAGTGCAATGCGGCATACCTCAGTGGCGTGGAGTGCAGGTATACAGATTAATCCGGCAGCGTCCGTCGTTGTTGATATTGCTTATGAAGGCTCCGGCAGTGGCGACTGGCGTACTGACGGATTCATCGTTGGGGTCGGTTATAAATTCTGATTAGCCAGGTAACACAGTGTTATGACAGCCCGCCGGAACCGGTGGGCTTTTTTGTGGGGTGAATATGGCAGTAAAGATTTCAGGAGTCCTGAAAGACGGCACAGGAAAACCGGTACAGAACTGCACCATTCAGCTGAAAGCCAGACGTAACAGCACCACGGTGGTGGTGAACACGGTGGGCTCAGAGAATCCGGATGAAGCCGGGCGTTACAGCATGGATGTGGAGTACGGTCAGTACAGTGTCATCCTGCAGGTTGACGGTTTTCCACCATCGCACGCCGGGACCATCACCGTGTATGAAGATTCACAACCGGGGACGCTGAATGATTTTCTCTGTGCCATGACGGAGGATGATGCCCGGCCGGAGGTGCTGCGTCGTCTTGAACTGATGGTGGAAGAGGTGGCGCGTAACGCGTCCGTGGTGGCACAGAGTACGGCAGACGCGAAGAAATCAGCCGGCGATGCCAGTGCATCAGCTGCTCAGGTCGCGGCCCTTGTGACTGATGCAACTGACTCAGCACGCGCCGCCAGCACGTCCGCCGGACAGGCTGCATCGTCAGCTCAGGAAGCGTCCTCCGGCGCAGAAGCGGCATCAGCAAAGGCCACTGAAGCAGAAAAAAGTGCCGCAGCCGCAGAGTCCTCAAAAAACGCGGCGGCCACCAGTGCCGGTGCGGCGAAAACGTCAGAAACGAATGC
>NZ_JAFGYJ010000628.1:0-282 GCF_017490805.1 Pseudomonas sp. 43(2021) | reverse complement strand
CTGGTTCGGTTACCGTCACTGCCCCGGACAACGTCTACACCGGCGCCAACGACCCTGTGGTCAAATCGATCGGTTCGGTCACTGGCGCTGACGTCGGCAAGTTCGAGCAGCTGACCCTGGACAAGACCCCGGTCAGCACCACCGTCACTGACGAGCCTGGCTCGGGCACCCCGGGTACCGGCAACCAAGGCGACCTGGTGCAGGTCACCATCACCGCCGATCAGGCGTCGGTGGCCGAGAACGTCAAGCCGACCTTCACTGTGCACATCAACCAGGCGCTGG
>NZ_JAFGYJ010000627.1:0-288 GCF_017490805.1 Pseudomonas sp. 43(2021) | reverse complement strand
AAATGACTATGTGATTTCTCGCATGGTCACTTGTGATGCTGATAATCTTTGTGACTATCAGTCCGTACTCACAAGCACCCACACGAATTGCTTGATTCGATTTGTTAAAGAGCGTTTGGTCAAGAGCCTTTCGTCTCAACCGAGGCGCGCATTCTACGCTCTCCTCATTTGCTGTCAAGCGTTTATTTTGAAGTTTTTTGCGAGAAACTCGTTTGGCTTCAAACACTTGACTCAACAGGGTGGCTGGCTTTGCTTCGCTACCGTGTTGGAGTGGTGCGCATTATAGGG
>NZ_JAFGYJ010000626.1:0-299 GCF_017490805.1 Pseudomonas sp. 43(2021) | reverse complement strand
TCAAATCTGCCCAGACCTACCATTACATGGTTCAGCCGTAGAATACACGGGGCCATAGCTCAGCTGGGAGAGCGCCTGCCTTGCACGCAGGAGGTCAGCGGTTCGATCCCGCTTGGCTCCACCACTTTCGCCGTACGCAGTAACTTGCCAGAACTTAGAAATGAACATTCAGTTCGAATGTTGATTTCTGGCTTTTGTCAGATCGTTCTTTAAAAATTCGGATATGTGATAGATATAGACTGATGACCAGTTTCACTGCTGGAAATCAGGCTAAGGTAAAATTTGTGAGTTCTGCTCGA
>NZ_JAFGYJ010000625.1:0-300 GCF_017490805.1 Pseudomonas sp. 43(2021) | reverse complement strand
ACTTGCCGACGTCAGCGCCAGTGACCGAACCGATCGATTTGACCACAGGGTCGTTGGCGCCGGTGTAGACGTTGTCCGGGGCAGTGACGGTAACCGAACCAGTCGTGCCGTTGGCCGGCACGGTGATGACGGTCTTGCCATCGCTCAGGGTGAAGGTCAGGGCCGAGTGGTTATTGATCGGCAGACCGTCTTTGTTGGTCAGCGTGATGGTGTAGGTGATCTCGCCGCCTTCGGTGACCGAAGGGGTTGCGGTCAGTTTGGCCACCACTTCGTCGGTGGTGTCGGTCACTTGAACCGTAG
>NZ_JAFGYJ010000624.1:0-316 GCF_017490805.1 Pseudomonas sp. 43(2021) | reverse complement strand
GCTTCAGCCGCGAAGAATCCAACACGGTGCATGGCACCGGCTGCGCCGGTGTTCGCGGCTAAAGCCGCTCCCACACCGACCGTGCAGGCTTCAGGATCTTTGAGCGAGGCTATGGCCTTAACAGGAAAGGCGCCAATCCTCGGCCGGGCACGATCCCCGTGGGAGATGGCGCAGCCCTTCGGGCTGCGCTGTCGCTTGGAGAACTGAATTCGCAAGCAGTCCGCGTACCCTGTGGGAGCGGCTTCAGCCGCGAAGAATCCAACACGGTGCATGGCACCGGCTACGCCGGTGTTCGCGGCTAAAGCCGCTCCCACAC
>NZ_JAFGYJ010000623.1:0-316 GCF_017490805.1 Pseudomonas sp. 43(2021) | reverse complement strand
CTGGTTCGGTTACCGTCACTGCCCCGGACAACGTCTACACCGGCGCCAACGACCCTGTGGTCAAATCGATCGGTTCGGTCACTGGCGCTGACGTCGGCAAGTTCGAGCAGCTGACCCTGGACAAGACTCCGGTCAGCACCACCGTCACCGACGAGCCGGGTACCCCGGGCAACGAAGGCGACCTGGTACAGGTCACCATCACTGCCGACCAGGCCTCGGTGGCCGAGAACGTCAATCCGACCTTCACCGTGCACATCAACCAGGCGCTGGCCCACGACCTGGTCGTGACCCTGAGCAACAATGCCCAGGTCACCAT
>NZ_JAFGYJ010000622.1:0-318 GCF_017490805.1 Pseudomonas sp. 43(2021) | reverse complement strand
TAGCGGCACCACCCAGCTGCAGATTTTCGAAAGTCGCACCGGTTGCATCCACAGCCGAACTGATGCCCAGGCTGATCTGGCCAGCGTCGTTGTAGACGTCATCGCCCTGCGCAGCATGGGTGTACGGGGCGCTGGTTTCGCCAGCCTTGATGGTGACCTGGGCGTTGTTGCTCAGGGTCACGACCAGGTCATGGGCCAGCGCCTGGTTGATGTGCACAGTGAAGGTCGGCTTGACGTTCTCGGCCACCGACGCCTGATCGGCGGTGATGGTGACCTGCACCAGGTCGCCTTGGTTGCCGGTACCCGGGGTGCCCGAGC
>NZ_JAFGYJ010000621.1:0-329 GCF_017490805.1 Pseudomonas sp. 43(2021) | reverse complement strand
AGCATTGGAACCACCTGATCCCATCCCGAACTCAGTAGTGAAACGATGCATCGCCGATGGTAGTGTGGGGTTTCCCCATGTGAGAGTAGGTCATCGTCAAGATTCATTTCGCAAAACCCCTATCTGCACATGCAGGTAGGGGTTTTGTCTTTAAGTAGGAACTACAGAGATTCGCAGGCACGTCCGAGGGACGGGCCAGCACACAGAATTTCTTGACGACCATAGAGCATTGGAACCACCTGATCCCATCCCGAACTCAGCAGTGAAACGATGCATCGCCGATGGTAGTGTGGGGTTTCCCCATGTGAGAGTAGGTCATCGTCAAGATT
>NZ_JAFGYJ010000620.1:0-336 GCF_017490805.1 Pseudomonas sp. 43(2021) | reverse complement strand
AAACCTTCACCTACAACGTCTACGGCCAGGTAATCAGCCACACCGACGGCAAGGGCCAGACCACCCGTTTGATGCGTACGGCCCGTGGCCTGCCGAGCAGCCGCCAGGATGCCAAGGGCCAGCGGGTACGCTACGAGTACGACAAGGCCATTCGCCTGACCGCGCTGGTCAACGAGAACAACGCCACGTACAGCTTTGCCTACGACGCTTCGGACCGGCTGACTGAAGAAGTGCGGGTGGATAACCTGACCCGGCGTTTCAGCTACAACGTCGGTGGCCATCTGACCCGACTGGATGAGATTGGCTACGGTGAAAACGCCGAACGCCCGGAACGTC
>NZ_JAFGYJ010000619.1:0-340 GCF_017490805.1 Pseudomonas sp. 43(2021) | reverse complement strand
GGTGTGATTCATGACTGGGGTGAAGTCGTAACAAGGTAGCCGTAGGGGAACCTGCGGCTGGATCACCTCCTTAATCGACGACATCAGCCTGCTGATGAGCTCCCACACGAATTGCTTGATTCATTGTAAAAGACGATGCTGTAACGCGACCCTGTTATAGGTCTGTAGCTCAGTTGGTTAGAGCGCACCCCTGATAAGGGTGAGGTCGGCAGTTCAAATCTGCCCAGACCTACCATTACATGGTTCAGCCGTAGAATACACGGGGCCATAGCTCAGCTGGGAGAGCGCCTGCCTTGCACGCAGGAGGTCAGCGGTTCGATCCCGCTTGGCTCCACCACTT
>NZ_JAFGYJ010000063.1:1367-2808 GCF_017490805.1 Pseudomonas sp. 43(2021) | reverse complement strand
TTGTGAAGTTGCGAACTTTCGGTTCTTTCGTCTTCACCACCGCAATCTGCGCTAGCAAATTGCTTGGGTGTTATATGGTCAAGCCTCACGGGCAATTAGTATTGGTTAGCTCAACGCCTCACAGCGCTTACACACCCAACCTATCAACGTCGTAGTCTTCGACGGCCCTTCAGGGGATTCAAGATCCCAGTGAGATCTCATCTTGAGGCAAGTTTCCCGCTTAGATGCTTTCAGCGGTTATCTCTTCCGAACATAGCTACCCGGCAATGCCACTGGCGTGACAACCGGAACACCAGAGGTTCGTCCACTCCGGTCCTCTCGTACTAGGAGCAGCCCCTCTCAAATCTCAAACGTCCACGGCAGATAGGGACCGAACTGTCTCACGACGTTCTAAACCCAGCTCGCGTACCACTTTAAATGGCGAACAGCCATACCCTTGGGACCGGCTTCAGCCCCAGGATGTGATGAGCCGACATCGAGGTGCCAAACACCGCCGTCGATATGAACTCTTGGGCGGTATCAGCCTGTTATCCCCGGAGTACCTTTTATCCGTTGAGCGATGGCCCTTCCATACAGAACCACCGGATCACTAAGACCTACTTTCGTACCTGCTCGACGTGTTTGTCTCGCAGTCAAGCGCGCTTTTGCCTTTATACTCTACGACCGATTTCCGACCGGTCTGAGCGCACCTTCGTACTCCTCCGTTACTCTTTGGGAGGAGACCGCCCCAGTCAAACTACCCACCATACACTGTCCTCGATCCGGATAACGGACCTGAGTTAGAACCTCAAAGTTGCCAGGGTGGTATTTCAAGGATGGCTCCATGAGAACTGGCGTCCCCACTTCAAAGCCTCCCACCTATCCTACACAAGCAAATTCAAAGTCCAGTGCAAAGCTATAGTAAAGGTTCACGGGGTCTTTCCGTCTAGCCGCGGATACACTGCATCTTCACAGCGATTTCAATTTCACTGAGTCTCGGGTGGAGACAGCGCCGCCATCGTTACGCCATTCGTGCAGGTCGGAACTTACCCGACAAGGAATTTCGCTACCTTAGGACCGTTATAGTTACGGCCGCCGTTTACCGGGGCTTCGATCAAGAGCTTCGCTTGCGCTAACCCCATCAATTAACCTTCCGGCACCGGGCAGGCGTCACACCCTATACGTCCACTTTCGTGTTTGCAGAGTGCTGTGTTTTTAATAAACAGTCGCAGCGGCCTGGTATCTTCGACCGGCATGGGCTTACGGAGCAAGTCCTTCACCCTCGCCGGCGCACCTTCTCCCGAAGTTACGGTGCCATTTTGCCTAGTTCCTTCACCCGAGTTCTCTCAAGCGCCTTGGTATTCTCTACCTAACCACCTGTGTCGGTTTGGGGTACGGTTCCCAGTTATCTGAAGCTTAGGAGCTTTTCTTGGAAGCATGGTATCAACCACTTCGTCGCCTG
>NZ_JAFGYJ010000063.1:0-1268 GCF_017490805.1 Pseudomonas sp. 43(2021) | reverse complement strand
AAGATGACACCCGTAGCTTCGGTGCATGGTTTGAGCCCCGTTACATCTTCCGCGCAGGCCGACTCGACTAGTGAGCTATTACGCTTTCTTTAAAGGGTGGCTGCTTCTAAGCCAACCTCCTAGCTGTCTAAGCCTTCCCACATCGTTTCCCACTTAACCATGACTTTGGGACCTTAGCTGACGGTCTGGGTTGTTTCCCTTTTCACGACGGACGTTAGCACCCGCCGTGTGTCTCCCATGCTCGGCACTTCCAGGTATTCGGAGTTTGCATCGGTTTGGTAAGTCGGGATGACCCCCTAGCCGAAACAGTGCTCTACCCCCTGGAGTGATACATGAGGCGCTACCTAAATAGCTTTCGAGGAGAACCAGCTATCTCCGAGCTTGATTAGCCTTTCACTCCGATCCACAGGTCATCCGCTAACTTTTCAACGGTAGTCGGTTCGGTCCTCCAGTCAGTGTTACCTAACCTTCAACCTGCCCATGGATAGATCGCCCGGTTTCGGGTCTATACCCAGCGACTAAACGCCCTATTAAGACTCGCTTTCGCTACGCCTCCCCTATTCGGTTAAGCTCGCCACTGAATATAAGTCGCTGACCCATTATACAAAAGGTACGCAGTCACCTAACAAAGTAGGCTCCCACTGCTTGTACGCATACGGTTTCAGGTTCTATTTCACTCCCCTCTCCGGGGTTCTTTTCGCCTTTCCCTCACGGTACTGGTTCACTATCGGTCAGTCAGTAGTATTTAGCCTTGGAGGATGGTCCCCCCATATTCAGACAAAGTTTCTCGTGCTCCGTCCTACTCGATTTCATTGACAAGAGATTTTCGTGTACGGGGCTATCACCCACTATGGCCGCACTTTCCAGAGCGTTCCACTAATCTCAAATCAACTTAAGGGCTGGTCCCCGTTCGCTCGCCACTACTAAGGGAATCTCGGTTGATTTCTTTTCCTCAGGGTACTTAGATGTTTCAGTTCCCCTGGTTCGCCTCTTGCACCTATGTATTCAGTACAAGATACTCAGCTTATGCTGAGTGGGTTCCCCCATTCAGAGATCTCTGGATCACAGTCTGTTTGCCGACTCCCCAAAGCTTATCGCAGGCTACCACGTCTTTCATCGCCTCTGACTGCCAAGGCATCCACCGTATGCGCTTCTTCACTTGACCATATAACCCCAAGCAATCTGGTTATACTGTGAAGACGACATTCGCCGAAAATTCGCATGTTGCTCTTTCGAGCAGAACTCACAAATTTTACCTTAGCCTGATT
>NZ_JAFGYJ010000618.1:0-345 GCF_017490805.1 Pseudomonas sp. 43(2021) | reverse complement strand
CCAGCTGCAGATTTTCGAAGGTCGCACCGGTTGCATCCACAGCCGAACTGATGCCCAGGCTGATCTGGCCAGCATCGTTATAGACGTCATCGCCTTGCGCCGCATGGGTGTACGGTGCACTGGTTTCCCCAGCCTTGATGGTGACCTGGGCATTGTTGCTCAGGGTCACGACCAGGTCATGGGCCAGCGCCTGGTTGATGTGCACGGTGAAGGTCGGATTGACGTTCTCGGCCACCGACGCCTGATCGGCGGTGATGGTGACCTGCACCAGGTCGCCTTGGTTGCCGGTACCCGGGGTGCCCGAGCCAGGTTCGTCGGTGACGGTGGTGCTGACCGGGGTCTTGT
>NZ_JAFGYJ010000617.1:0-349 GCF_017490805.1 Pseudomonas sp. 43(2021) | reverse complement strand
CAGGGCCGGATGCTGTCCCTGTGGGAGCGGGTTCACCCGCGAAGCAGGCAACGTGGTGGATGGCACCGGCTTCGCCGGTGTTCGCGGGTGAACCCGCTCCCACACTGAACCGAGCAAACGTTCGAGGAGCTGGTCAGGGCAGTTGTTTCTGCCGGTACGGGGCAGGCCCAGGGCCGGATGCTGTCCCTGTGGGAGCGGGTTCACCCGCGAAGCAAGCAACGCGGTGGATGGCACCGGCTTCGCCGGTGTTCGCGGGTGAACCCGCTCCCACACTGAACCGAGCAAACGTTCGAGGTGCTGGTCAGGGCAGTTGTTTCTGCCGGTACGGGGCAGGCCCAGGGCCGGATGC
>NZ_JAFGYJ010000616.1:0-349 GCF_017490805.1 Pseudomonas sp. 43(2021) | reverse complement strand
ATGGTGACCTGGGCATTGTTGCTCAGGGTCACGACCAGGTCATGGGCCAGCGCCTGGTTGATGTGCACGGTGAAGGTCGGATTGACGTTCTCGGCCACCGAGGCCTGATCGGCAGTGATGGTGACCTTGACCAGGTCACCTTCGTTGCCCGGGGTACCCGGCTCGTCGGTGACGGTGGTGCTGACCGGGGTCTTGTCCAAGGTCAGTTGCTCAAACTTGCCCACGTCAGCGCCAGTGACCGAACCGATCGATTTGACCACAGGGTCGTTGGCGCCGGTGTAGACGTTGTCCGGGGCAGTGACGGTGACCGAACCAGTCGTGCCGTTGGCCGGCACGGTGATAACGGTCT
>NZ_JAFGYJ010000615.1:0-354 GCF_017490805.1 Pseudomonas sp. 43(2021) | reverse complement strand
CGGCTGTGGATGCAACCGGTGCGACTTTCGAAAATCTGCAGCTGGGTGGTGCCGCTACGGTTCAAGTGACCGACACCACCGACGAAGTGGTGGCCAAACTGACCGCAACCCCTTCGGTCACCGAAGGTGGCGAGATCACCTACACCATCACGCTGACCAACAAAGACGGTCTGCCGATCAACAATCACGGCGCGTTGACCTTCACGCTGAGCGACGGCAAGACCGTTATCACCGTGCCGGCCAACGGCACGACTGGTTCGGTTACCGTCACTGCCCCGGACAACGTCTACACCGGCGCCAACGACCCTGTGGTCAAATCGATCGGTTCGGTCACTGGCGCTGACGTCGGCAAGT
>NZ_JAFGYJ010000614.1:0-356 GCF_017490805.1 Pseudomonas sp. 43(2021) | reverse complement strand
TCGGGCATGTCGACATGCTGGTGAGCAAGGCCGCGCAGGTGCAGGTGTGGCCGTTGGTGGAGCGTTGGCTGCGGGATCCGCTGGTGCCGGTGCATGCGTCCACGGTGATGGTGGAGCCTGTGCCCGCCGGTTGAATTTGCGTTGCCTGTACTGGCCCTTTCGCGGGCACGCCCGCTCCCACAGGGATCACACAGGGGCTAAATGCTGTGAGGTCCATGTGGGAGCGGGCGTGCCCGCGAAAGGGCCGAAACAGGCAAAACACAACTGACTGCCTGGTCCCGGATGACTGCAATGGGCTCTACGGTGTAGCCTTGGACGATACCCGCTTTCGTTGTGACTGACAGGAGCTTCCCATG
>NZ_JAFGYJ010000613.1:0-366 GCF_017490805.1 Pseudomonas sp. 43(2021) | reverse complement strand
CGATGCCTTCGGACGGCAGCACGCGACGGATGTCGGCGACCATGCGCTGCGGGTAGACCGGGAAGCGGTTGTCGTCGGCACCTTCGGCGATCTGTGCTTCGTTGGCTTCACGGATGGCCATCAGGCGAGTGAAGTCCCAGTGTGTGGTGTCACTCAGCGCTTCGCTGATCTGCCACACGGCGTTGGCGATGTCGCCAATCACTTCCACCTGCGGGAAGTACACGGCATCGACTTCGGCAGAGCGGAAGTTGATGTGGATGACCTCGGTGCCGCCACGGACCATGAAGAACGGTGGCTTCTCGATCACGTCGTGACCGATGTTGACGATCAGGTCGGCAGCTTCGACGGCGCGGTGCACGAAGTCAC
>NZ_JAFGYJ010000612.1:0-373 GCF_017490805.1 Pseudomonas sp. 43(2021) | reverse complement strand
TTGCCGACGTCAGCGCCAGTGACCGAACCGATCGATTTGACCACAGGGTCGTTGGCGCCGGTGTAGACGTTGTCCGGGGCAGTGACGGTGACCGAACCAGTCGTGCCGTTGGCCGGCACGGTGATGACGGTCTTGCCATCGCTCAGCGTGAAGGTCAACGCGCCGTGATTGTTGATCGGCAAGCCGTCTTTGTTGGTCAGCGTGATGGTGTAGGTGATCTCGCCGCCTTCGGTGACCGAAGGGGTCGCGGTCAGTTTGGCCACCACTTCGTCGGTGGTGTCGGTCACTTGAACCGTAGCGGCACCACCCAGCTGCAGATTTTCGAAAGTCGCACCGGTTGCATCCACAGCCGAACTGATGCCCAGGCTGATCT
>NZ_JAFGYJ010000611.1:0-422 GCF_017490805.1 Pseudomonas sp. 43(2021) | reverse complement strand
TCATCCGCGGATGTGGTGGAATTGGTAGACACACTGGATTTAGGTTCCAGCGCCGCGAGGCGTAAGAGTTCGAGTCTCTTCATCCGCACCAAATAAAGCTTCATCTGTGCCTCGGGCCTGATGAAGTTTCGACAAAGAAGTTGTTTGGCTTTTTTGTTACGCAATATGGTGGGCGTAGCTCAGTTGGTAGAGCACGGGATTGTGACTCCCGTTGTCGTGGGTTCGATCCCCATCGTCCACCCCATATTTCGAAAGGCGCCAGATTTAACGGTCTGGCGCCTTTGCTTTAAAAGCTTCATCCGCGGATGTGGTGGAATTGGTAGACACACTGGATTTAGGTTCCAGCGCCGCGAGGCGTAAGAGTTCGAGTCTCTTCATCCGCACCAAATAAAGCTTCATCTGTGCCTCGGGCCTGATGAAGT
>NZ_JAFGYJ010000610.1:0-428 GCF_017490805.1 Pseudomonas sp. 43(2021) | reverse complement strand
GCAACTGCGCGCGCTGTTGCAGGTCAAGCCGTTGTCGCGTTGCCGGATTCTGTTGCCGATGGTCACCGAGGTCGACGAACTGCTGCACATCCGCCAGCGCGTCGATGCCTTGCGCCTTGAGCTGGGCATTACCGAGCGCCCGGAGATCGGCGTGATGATCGAAGTCCCCGCCGCCGCGCTGCAAGCCGAACAACTGGCCGAACACGCCGACTTTCTCTCGATCGGCACCAACGATCTGTCGCAATACACCCTGGCCATGGACCGCGACCACGCCGGGCTGGCGGCGCGGGTCGATGCCCTGCACCCGGCATTGCTGCGCCTGATCGCCATGACCTGCGAAGGCGCGGCGTTGCACAAGCGCTGGGTCGGTGTCTGCGGCGCCCTCGCCTCCGACCCGCTGGCCACGCCGGTGCTGGTGGGTCTGGGCG
>NZ_JAFGYJ010000609.1:0-428 GCF_017490805.1 Pseudomonas sp. 43(2021) | reverse complement strand
CCCTTAAAGAGGATTCCCCATGAGCATCGTTCGTAGCGACAAGCCTTTTGTGCTGGCCGGTCGTACTTACCAGTCGCGTTTGCTGGTCGGTACCGGCAAGTACCGTGACATGGAAGAAACCCGCCAGGCCATCGAAGCCTCGGGTGCCGAGATCGTCACCGTCGCCGTGCGCCGCACCAACCTGGGCCAGATCGAAGGCGAGCCGAACCTGCTCGAAGTGCTGTCGCCGGATCGCTACACCTTCCTGCCGAACACTGCCGGTTGCTACGACGCCATCGAAGCCGTGCGCACCTGCCGCCTGGCCCGTGAGCTGCTCGACGGCCACAATCTGGTGAAGCTGGAAGTGCTGGCCGACCAGAAAACCCTGTTCCCCAACGTGATCGAAACCCTCAAGGCCGCCGAAACCCTGGTCAAGGAAGGCTTCGACG
>NZ_JAFGYJ010000062.1:0-2897 GCF_017490805.1 Pseudomonas sp. 43(2021) | reverse complement strand
AGACCCGACGATATGATCCTGATGCAGCTGGATGGCGTTGGCGGCATAGCCGTTATTGCGTACCAGATCGTCTGCGCGGGCATTGCCACGGGTAAAGTTGGGCAACAGGGCTGCATCCACACTTTCACTCGGTGGGTTCCACGACCGCAACTGCCCTCCAAATCCGCTGCCACCGCCGTGATAACCGGCATATTCGCGCAGCGATGTCATGCCGTCCGGCCCCAGAAGGGTGGGAATGGTGGGCGTTTTCATACATAAAATCCTGCAGGTCCCCTGCGTCGCTGTGTCATGCCGGTCTGCACTTCCAGCTCTGCAATATATTTTTTCAGGTCAGACACGGAAGTGGCCGTAAACTCCACCCTTCGTCCGTCTTTCTGTACTGTTGCCACCCGTTTACCTGTCATCAGGTCATGCAGTGCCGCACGGGCAGCGGCAAGTTCTTCCTGTCGCGTCATTCATCCTCTCCGGATAAGGCACGGGCGTAATCTGCCAGTGTTTTCTTGTTGGTTGCTGCACCATCCTCTTCCTGCAGGCTCGCCAGCAGCGCACTGAGATCCAGCTGCCAGCGGGAAATACTGATGCGCAGCGCCGCCAGCGCATAAACGAAGCAGTCGAGTGCCTCATTGCGTCGCTTTTTGCTGTCCCACAGTATTTTTTTCCTGCCATCCACCCATTTTTCGACCTGCTCTTCAGCAGTCAGCTGCTGCGCTTCGGTCAGATCAAAAATATCCGGGTTATTCGGGAAGTGAACGGCACCGGGAAGCGGTTCATCCCCTTCCGGCGTCAGTGTGAAGCGGTTATAAATCTGCTCTTTCGCGGTATCCGTACCGATTTCGGTAAGGTAAACCCCGTTTTTGTTTCGCTTACGTGGCATGCTGGCCACCGGCTTTCCGTAGACGGATGCCCCTTTAATGGGGATCACCCGGAACAGCCCATGTTTTTTCGAGCGTTCATACACAATGGTCGGGTCAATCCCGCCAGTATCCCAGCAGATACGGGATATCGACATTTCTGCACCATTCCGGCGGGTATAGGTTTTATTGATGGCCTCATCCACACGCAGCAGCGTCTGTTCATCGTCGTGGCGGCCCATAATAATCTGCCGGTCAATCAGCCAGCTTTCCTCACCCGGCCCCCATCCCCATACGCGCATTTCGTAGCGGTCCAGCTGGGAGTCGATACCGGCGGTCAGGTAAGCCACACGGTCAGGAACGGGCGCTGAATAATGCTCTTTCCGCTCTGCCATCACTTCAGCATCCGGACGTTCGCCAATTTTCGCCTCCCACGTCTCACCGAGCGTGGTGTTTACGAAGGTTTTACGTTTTCCCGTATCCCCTTTCGTTTTCATCCAGTCTTTGACAATCTGCACCCAGGTGGTGAACGGGCTGTACGCTGTCCAGATGTGAAAGGTCACACTGTCAGGTGGCTCAATCTCTTCACCGGATGACGAAAACCAGAGAATGCCATCACGGGTCCAGATCCCGGTCTTTTCGCAGATATAACGGGCATCAGTAAAGTCCAGCTCCTGCTGGCGGATGACGCAGGCATTATGCTCGCAGAGATAAAACACGCTGGAGGGGTCATCCGGCGTCCATTTGAGGCCAAACGGCGTCTCTTTGTCGCCAAATTTAAGATACTGCTCCTCCCCGCAATGCGGGCAGGCAACATGAAAACGCATAAAATGCGGGGATTCACTGGCTGCACGCTCAATCTGACAGGTGCCTCTCACTTTTGGCGTGGAGCCACGGATGGACTTTGGCCAGACCGAGCCTTCAATACGCTTGTCACCCAGGAACGTCGGAGAGCCTTCCTGTTCAATATCATCATCAAAAGCAGCAAGTTCATCATAACCCGCCACATCCACCGACTTTTCACGGTAGTTTTTTGCCGCTTTACCGCCCAGGCACCAGAAGCCACGCCCATTAGTGAAACGCTTCATGGTGAGCGTGTTATCCCGGTGCTTTTTGCCATACCACGGGGCCAGCGCCAGCAGCGACGGAATATCACGAATAGTCGGCTCAACGTGGGTTTTCATAAAGTTCTCGGCATCACCATCCGTCGGCAACCAGATAAGGGTGTTGCGCTGCTTATGCTCTATAAAGTAGGCATAAACACCCAGCAGCATTTTGGAATAACCGACACGGGCAGACTTCACCACATTCACCTCACGGATGTAGTCGCTGCCCATCGCATTCATGATGGCCCGCTGAAAGGGCAGTGTTTCCCAGCGCCCTTCCTGGTATGCGGATTCTTTCGGGAGATAGTAATTAGCATCCGCCCATTCAACGGCGGTCTGTGGCTCCGGCCTGAACAGTGAGCGAAGCCCGGCGCGGACAAAATGCCGCAGCCTGTTAACCTGACTGTTCGATATATTCACTCAGCAACCCCGGTATCAGTTCATCCAGCGCGGCTGCTTTGTTCATGGCTTTGATGATATCCCGTTTCAGGAAATCAACATGTCGGTTTTCCAGTTCCGGAAAACGCCGCTGCACCGACAGGGGGAGCCCGTCGAGAATACTGGCAATTTCACCTGCGATCCGCGACAGCACGAAAGTACAGAATGCGGTTTCCACCACTTCAGCGGAGTCTCTGGCATTCTTCAGTTCCTGTGCGTCGGCCTGCGCACGCGTAAGTCGATGGCGTTCGTACTCAATAGTTCCTGGCTGGAGATCTGCCTCGCTGGCCTGCCGCAGTTCTTCAACCTCCCGGCGCAGCTTTTCGTTCTCAATTTCAGCATCCCTTTCGGCATACCATTTTATGACGGCGGCAGAGTCATAAAGCACCTCATTACCCTTGCCACCGCCTCGCAGAACGGGCATTCCCTGTTCCTGCCAGTTCTGAATGGTACGGATACTCGCACCGAAAATGTCAGCCAGCTGCTTTTTGTTGACTTCCAT
>NZ_JAFGYJ010000608.1:0-428 GCF_017490805.1 Pseudomonas sp. 43(2021) | reverse complement strand
TCTCGACCCAGTCCTGCAACAGGCGCCAGTGGCCGTTGAAGCGATATTGTTCGGCCAGACGCTGGCTGCTGCCGAGCAAATGCCAGCTCAGCGCGGCGAAGGCGTCGTCGAGACGGGTTTCGCTGGTCAGTTGCGGCGCCGGGAGGCTCAGCGAGTAGCTGTTGGCGTCGTGCAGACGATAACCGCGCTCGGCCTTGCTGATATCGCATGGCATCAGCGCCAGGGTTTCGGCCAGTTCGGCAGCCAGTTCCAGCAACGCGGCAGGCTCGCCTTCGCGCAGCTCCAGTTCCAGCTCGCAGATTTCTTCCTTCTGTTTGCCAACCACCACGTGACCGAGGTCCAGCGCGGCTTCGATGACCACTTTGGTCTTGCCACGGCCCCAGGCGATTTCGGCGCGCTCGCGGACGAAATCGCCTGGGGCCGTGGCA
>NZ_JAFGYJ010000607.1:0-428 GCF_017490805.1 Pseudomonas sp. 43(2021) | reverse complement strand
CCCTGGATCAGGTCGTTGCCGTCACTGCCGATGATGAAGGTGCTGCCCTTGTGGGTTTCGGCGTTGCGGTTGAGGTCCTGCACCCACGTGTTGGCCCGCGCCGGGTCCGACAGGTTGGTGACGATGATCGTCGAGTCGCGGCTGGTCAGGTCGTAGAACTTCGATTCCAGCACGCGGGTCATGCCGTCGCCGTAGCCAGTGGGCAGGTGCGAAATCCACGTCGGGATATTCAGGATCGAATACGGCAGCACGTTCCAGGCGTTCGAGGCGTAGTGGTCGTTGAAGCTGACGATGTTGTCGGTGGTCGAGGCATGCGGCGCGTCGGGCACGCCCACTGAAGCGCTGCTGAAAGTCGAGCCGTCGAGGGCGCGAAACACCGGGTCGTTTTCGTAGCCGATATTCAGCACCTTGTCGCCGCTGCTTTGCGT
>NZ_JAFGYJ010000606.1:0-428 GCF_017490805.1 Pseudomonas sp. 43(2021) | reverse complement strand
GACCTGGTCAGGCGCGAACATCACGCCGAACGTCGACAACACGGCGTCGTAGCTTTCATCGGGAAAAGGCAAAGCCTCGGCATCGGCCACCTGAAAAATCACCTCCAGATGTTCGGCCCGTGCGCGATCCTGACCACGCTCCAGCAGTGCCGCGACGTAATCGGTGGAGGTCACCACACAACCGCGCCGCGCCGCTGCCAGGGTGGCGTTGCCGTTACCGGCGGCGACATCCAGCACCTGTTCATCACAGCGCAGATCGCAGGCCTCGGCGAGGCTTTCACCGACGATCTGCAAAGTCGTGCCGATCACGGCGTAGTCGCCACTGGCCCAAGCGACTTTCTGACGTTCCTTCAGGGCAGTGAGATCAATCGGGGTACTCATGACAGCGAGCTCCGTGGCAGAGAGAAAGCACAGGCTGCGACGCGGAC
>NZ_JAFGYJ010000605.1:0-428 GCF_017490805.1 Pseudomonas sp. 43(2021) | reverse complement strand
ATGCTGTTTGGCTGGAACAAGGTCGGGCGCGGCCTGCACTTCTTCTCGACGGTGATGGTGGCGATCGGCACGCTGATTTCGACCTTCTGGATTCTCGCCTCCAACAGTTGGATGCAGACCCCGCAAGGCTTTGAAATCGTCAACGGTCAGGTGATCCCCACCGACTGGCTGGCAATCATCTTCAACCCGTCATTCCCTTACCGGCTGATGCACATGGCCACGGCGGCGTTCGTCGCGACGGCGTTCTTCGTCGGTTCGTCAGCGGCCTGGCACCTGCTGCGCGGCAGAGACAACCCGGCGATCCGCACCATGCTGTCGATGGCCATGTGGATGGCGTTGATCGTCGCGCCGATACAGGCTGTGATCGGCGACTTCCACGGCCTCAATACGCTCAAGCACCAGCCGGCAAAAATCGCGGCGATCGAAGG
>NZ_JAFGYJ010000604.1:0-428 GCF_017490805.1 Pseudomonas sp. 43(2021) | reverse complement strand
GGCAGCGCCCGCGAGCGCTGCCCACAACGCATCAGGAATACCGACATGGTTCATAACGACGTACTGCGCAGCGTGCGCTACATGCTCGACATCAGCGACAAGAAAGTTGTCGAGATCATCAAACTGGGCGGCATGGACGTCACGCTCGCCGATGTCATCACCTGGCTCGACAAGAAAGAAGAAGACGAAGAAGGCTTCGTGCGCTGCCCGGACGAAGTCATCGCGCACTTCCTCGACGGTCTGGTGATCTTCAAGCGCGGCAAGGACGAAAGCCGTCCGCCGCAACCGATCGAAGTGCCGGTGACCAACAACATCATCCTGAAAAAACTGCGCGTGGCCTTCGAACTGAAAGAAGACGACATGCACGCGATCCTCAAGGCTGCCGAGTTTCCGGTGTCCAAGCCTGAGCTGAGCGCGCTGTTCCGCAA
>NZ_JAFGYJ010000603.1:0-428 GCF_017490805.1 Pseudomonas sp. 43(2021) | reverse complement strand
GCGACTATCGTAACAGCGTGCCGCTCTCGGCGGTACCCGGCCACGGTGAAGTGCACGGCAGGGCCGAAGGTTTGCGAGGCTGGTACGGCAGTGATTTCAACAAGGCCAACGAGCAACTGAACAGCCCGAAGACCGACCCCCAAACCATGGCCGCCAAAGGCCTGGCCTTGCGTGAAATGCTTTCGCTGATGATCGCCCAGCGCCGTCCTTCGCATTACCTGACCAAGGGCCGCGAGGAATTGGCCAGCCTCACCGACAGCCACCTGCGCCTGCTCAAGCAGAACGGCGTGATCGACAGCGCTCTGGCCGACGCCGCGCTGGCAAGCACCGTGTCCTACCGCGACTGGCAGACCCAGCCAACGATGCAGCCGATTGAAACCAACAAAGGCATCAGCGTTGCCCGCAGCCGCCTGGCAAGCATGCTCAAC
>NZ_JAFGYJ010000602.1:0-429 GCF_017490805.1 Pseudomonas sp. 43(2021) | reverse complement strand
CCGCCTATCTGACGAGCGCCGTTCATGCGACGGGCGCGGATCTGGACACGTTCGCCGCGGAGATCGGCGCGACGCCGGGCGCGCGCGTGCTGGATCTCGGCTGCGGCGCGGGCCATGCGAGCTTTGCCGCCGCGCGCGGCGGCGCGCACGAGGTGATCGCGTACGACCTCGCGCCGCAGATGCCCGCGACGGTCGAGGCGGCGGCGCGCGAGCGCGGCCTGTCGAACGTGCGAATCGAGCAGGGCGCGGCCGAGCGGCTGCCGTTCGGCGATGCGCCGTTCGACTGGATCGTGAGCCGGATGAGCGCGCACCATTGGCACGACGTGCCGCGCGCGCTCGCCGAAGCGCGGCGCGTGCTGAAGCCTGGCGGCCGGGTGCTGTTCGTCGACGTCGCCGGCGCCGATCACCCGCTCGTCGACACTCATCTGC
>NZ_JAFGYJ010000601.1:0-429 GCF_017490805.1 Pseudomonas sp. 43(2021) | reverse complement strand
GTCCATTGTGTCACCCACGGGCAGGGAACCGGGGCACGATCGTCAACGGACTCTTAAGATAATCACAGGCCGACCCCGATTCCACCTCGATGCGACGTGCCAGGCCGTCGACGGGTTGCCGCCACGCCCCGCAGGGGTGTGAGCTGGGGCCAGTTCGGGACGTAGATGTGCCAGGGCCAATAAGCCCACTCGGGATACCAAAGGGGAGCCGAGGACCCGATAACACCGACAGGCAGTCCGTCCCCGCCGAACCGGCTGGACCAGCGGATTTCGAAAGCCAAAAAGGGCAAGGTATTTCATCACTTGGGTGCGTATCCAGTCACCCCGTAGTTCATTGCAGCGATGACGCATCCGGCGTCGTGGCGGGACGTGACCATGCGCCCCACTCCGACACCTCAATCGAGCCCGGAGGAGAAGAGACTGTGAACA
>NZ_JAFGYJ010000600.1:0-429 GCF_017490805.1 Pseudomonas sp. 43(2021) | reverse complement strand
CTCCGCGCCTGCGCGGCATGAATCAACGAGGTTGTTTTGTCCAAGATTCGCGAATTGGCTCAGCTGGCCGGGGTTTCCGTGTCGACGGTTTCGAGAACTTTGAGATCGCCCGAGCACGTGCTCGCGCGAACCCGTGAGCGCGTCATGGCGGCCGTGGAGCAGGCCGGCTATCGGCCGAACCTGATGGCCGTGCAGTTTCGTTCGCAGCGCACTGGCAATCTGGTGATTCTGGTGCCGACCATCGCCAACACCTTTTTCGCCCGGGTCATCAGCGGCGCGCAGCAAGCAGCGCAGGCGGCCGGTTATCGCCTGCTGCTGTGCGACACCCAGGGCCTGGAAGAACTGGAGCGACAATTCGCCGAGCTGGTGTACGCCTATCAGGCCGACGGGGTGCTCCAGTTGCGCGCTTACGATCCTTTCGAAAACACT
>NZ_JAFGYJ010000061.1:0-3085 GCF_017490805.1 Pseudomonas sp. 43(2021) | reverse complement strand
CCCCCACCCACCCTCGGTGAAGGCTGCCTGGCGCGCTACGACCCCGAAGCCCTGGCCGACACCGATGGCACCGATTTCCCCGGCGCTGCCGAACTTTGGCAGCAGCTCAACCCGCCTGACGCCGCCAGCGCTCCAGCAGCGGGCGCGCCAGCAGGCACACGAACACTGGCCCACCCGCCAGCAGATAAAAGTAGTAAGTGACCGCCCGCCATATCAGGATCGCCGCAGCCGCGGTCGAACTGCCCACCAGTGGCGTCAGCAGGCTGGCCGAAGTCAGCTCGGCGGCACCGGCACCGCCAGGCAGCAGGCTGAACTGGCCGGCACTGAGCGACAGCATCTGCACCAGGAAGCTGGGGATCCACGCCAGGTCTACCCCCAACCCTCTCAATACCAGGTACAACACGCTGTAGCGCAGGCCCCAGTGGGCGCAGGTCAGGGTGAACACCAGGGTCAGCGTGCGCTTGGGCAGGCGCCAGGTCTGCGCCAGTGCGTCGATGAAGCGCAGCAGTTTGCGCGCCCAGCGGCGCTTGCGCTGTCGGCTCATGCCCAGCCGGCGCAGCAATCTGCCGTTCACGCGCATCACCGTGCGCCGGTAGCGCAACAGGCCGATCACCCCGGCCAATGCCGTGCACAGCAGCAACGCGCTACCTAGTAACATGCTCTCCTGGCTGCGGCCCAGACTGTGGAACAGCGCATAGCCGGCAATCGCCAGCATCGCGCAGAAAAAGAACACCAGGTCGTTCAACTGGTCCATGGCAAACACCGCGCCGCTGCGCGCCGGGCCGATACGGTCGCGTGCCAGCAGGGCCATCAGGGTCAAGGGGCCACCGCTGCCACCGGGGGTGGTACAGATGGCGAACTCGGTGGCCATCACCACGCCCAGGCTACGCAGGCGCCCAAGCCTTGCCCCTTGCTGGCCAAGCAGCAGGCGCAGGCGAATGGCGTTGATGACCCAGCACAGCAGGATCATGCCCAGTAAGGTCAGCATCAGGCTGGGTGCGAAGCGCTGCAGCCTTGGCAGCAGCTCACTGCCACCGAGCAGGGCCGGCACCAGCACGGCGCCGAGCAGTGCCAGGGCCAGCCAGGCCAGACGGCTCATGCGCTGGCCTGGCGGTCGAGCCAGGTGGACTTGGTCAGGGGCTCGCGGCCCTGTGCCAGCAGGGTGCGCACGGTGTTCAGCCAATAGTCGCGCGATGCGCGATGGCGCATGTCCACCGGATGCAGGCCCAGGCGCAGGGTCTCGGCGTCGCGCCAGCGCCGGCATTGCCAGTCGCACAGCACCCGTGACAGGCCGCGACGCCAGGCGCTGCGGGCGCTCCAGACCAGCCCAGGAGCCTTGATCGCGGTAAAGTCTGGCAAGCGGTACAGGTGCTGTGGGGTGCTGGTGTAGCGCAGCGGCAGGCAGCGCAAGGCCTGGCGGGTGCCTTCGCTCATCAGCCAGGCGGGCGCGACGAAGCCGGCCACTGGCCAGCCCTGCTGGCCGAACAGGGCCAGGCCTTGCTCCAGGCGTTGCAGGGCCTGCTGCCGGTCGAGGGCGTAGAACTCACCTTCATGGGTATAGATGCGGCGCATGAAGTATTCGCCGGGCGTGCGCGGTGGCGGGCCGTTGTCGGCATGGTAGAAACCGTGCAGGGCGAGCTCGTCGCCACGGGCCAGGCGCCGTTCGAGCAAGCGACAGAAGGTGGGCGAGCGCTGCAGCGCGTTGCGGTGATGAAAGTCCGGCACCACCAGCCAGGTCATGGGGATGCCGCCGATGGCGTCGATGGCCTGGACGAAGGGTTGGTAGTCGGGCCAGGTCTCGGGTGCTACATCGTGCAGCACCAGCATCAGGCTGCGCGACGCTGGCAGTGGCTCAGCCATGGGCACGAACCTGCGGCTGGTGGCCGAGCACGGCCTGGTAGTGCTGCAGCAGGCCGGCGACCACGTTGTCCCAGGAATAGTGCTGCTCGGCATGGCGACGGGCCTGTGCCCCGAGTTTGCGCACGCCGGCCTCGAACGCCTCTTGTACGGCCGTCGCCATGGCCTGGCTATCGTTGGGGCGGCACAGGCGCCCGCACTGTTCGTTGACGATTTCGCCGAAGGCCCCGGCGCGCACGGCCACCACCGGTGTGGCGCTGGCCATTGCTTCGAGAATGACCAGGCCGAAGGTTTCCTGGTCGCCGGCGTGTACCAGCAGGTCGGCGCTGGCCATCAGCCGGGCGACTTCCGGCGCCGGGCAGAAGTGGTCGATCACACTGACGTTCTGGGGCACGTTGGCCGGCATGTTCGAGCCCACCAGCAACAGGTGGTAGGGGTGGCCCAGGTGCTGCATGCAGTCGAGCAGCACCGGCAGGTTCTTTTCCCGTGAGCCACGGCCGGCGTAGATCAGCAGGCGACTGGTGTCGGCAATGCCCAGTTCGGCACGCAGCTGCGGGTCGCGCCGGCTGGGGTGGAAGGTGGCCAGGTCCACGCCTAGGCGCTGCACATGCACATCGCGCACCCCGAGGCGGCGCAGCTTGTCGGCCATGACCTGGCTTGGGGCCAGGACCCGGTCGAAATTGCCGTACAGTTTGCTGACATAGGCTTCAACGTTAGGGGTGAACCAGTTGCCCATGCGGTTGCTGACCAGCAGCGGCAGATCGGAATGGTAGAAACCGATCACCGGCACATCGAGCTTGCGTCGGGCCTCCAGCGCAGCCCAGGCGGTCAGGTAGGGGTCGCCGACTTCGATCAGGTCGGGTTTGAGCCTGCGCAGTACATTGCACCAGGGGGCCAGGCGCACCGGGAAGCGGTAGCCATTGCCGAACGGCAGCGGTGGTGCGGGTACCTGGTAGATACCATCGGCGTGTTGCGCGCTGGCACCGGGTATCAGCAAGCTGTGGCGCACGCCCTGGATGGCGTCGAGGCGGTGGTGTTTGGCATCAAGATAGGTACGTACGCCGCCGCTGGCGGGGGCGTAGAACATGGTGATGTCGGCGATGTGCACGATCAGCATCCCTCCGGGATCGTCTTCGGGTCCGTCATCCGGCGCTAGCGGGCCGGCGATGACGCGCCTAAAGGTTGACCTATCAGAAGGATAGTTTGTTCGATCGGGGTTGGGTGGGGC
>NZ_JAFGYJ010000599.1:0-429 GCF_017490805.1 Pseudomonas sp. 43(2021) | reverse complement strand
GCTGCCGATCGTCTGGTGATTCCGGTGCCGCTGTATCACTGCTTCGGCATGGTCATGGGCAACCTCGGTTGCGTCACCCATGGCAGCACGATGATTTACCCCAACGACGCTTTCGATCCGGCGCTGACCCTGCAAGCGGTGGCCGAGGAAAAAGCCACGGCGCTGTACGGTGTGCCGACCATGTTCATCGCCATGCTCGATCAGCCGCAGCGGCAGACCTTCGACCTGTCGAGCCTGCGCACCGGGATCATGGCCGGCGCCACTTGTCCGATCGAGGTCATGCGCCGGGTGATCAACGAGATGCACATGAGCGAAGTGCAGATCGCCTACGGCATGACCGAAACCAGTCCGGTATCGTTGCAGACCGGGCCGGCGGATGAGCTGGAATTGCGCGTCACCACGGTCGGGCGCACCCAGCCGCAACTGGAA
>NZ_JAFGYJ010000598.1:0-429 GCF_017490805.1 Pseudomonas sp. 43(2021) | reverse complement strand
GCGTACAGCTGTTGTTCCTTGGCCAGCTCCGCCTCGAGGCTGGCGATGTCGCTGGACAGCTGCGAGCTGTCGAACGCCGGCGCGTCGACGGTCGGTTTGACTTCGGTTTTGCTTTCTTCTTTCTTGGTCGGCGCCTTTTTCAGTTTCGGCGCAACGGTGGTCACCGCTGCCTTCGGGGCGGCTTCCTGCACCACTGGCTTGGCGGCGGGCGGCGGGGTGACCTTTTTGACCTGATTGTCCTGGAACGGAGCGACTTCGGTGGTCTTGGGCAGGGCTTTCTTGTCCAGCGTGCCGCTGCCTTCCTGGTTTTCCTGAGCGAGAAAATCTGCCTTTTCCGGCTTCTTCTCGGCCTTGAAGGTGGCCAGGGTGATTTCCAGGGTTTTGCTGATCTGCTGCGGCTCGACCATGGTGAAACCGACGCCGAGCAGC
>NZ_JAFGYJ010000597.1:0-429 GCF_017490805.1 Pseudomonas sp. 43(2021) | reverse complement strand
GATCAGTCTGGCGATTGTCGGGGTGCTGCTGGCCTCGGCATTGGGCTATTGGGTCGCAAGAATCGGTCTGAAGCCGTTGATCAAACTGTCGCAGGAAGCCCAGCGTCTGGCACCACCGCTGCGCGCCGGACGCTTGCGCCTGTCGCCGCTGCCGCCGGAACTGGAACAGTTTGTCGAGTCGTTCAACTCGACCCTGGAACGGGTCGAACTGGCCTATTCACGGCTGGAATCATTCAACGCCGACGTCGCCCATGAACTGCGCTCGCCGCTGACCAACCTGATCGGCCAGACCCAGGTCGCACTGACTCGCGGGCGCTCCGCCGAACACTATTTCGAAGTGCTGCAATCGAACCTCGAAGAGCTGGAGCGGCTGCGTTCGATCATCAACGACATGCTGTTTCTGGCCAGCGCCGATCAGGGCAACAAAGC
>NZ_JAFGYJ010000596.1:0-429 GCF_017490805.1 Pseudomonas sp. 43(2021) | reverse complement strand
ACCCATGACTACCGGTTACCGGGCGATGTCGAGCAGCAATTGCAAACCCGCTACTGGTTCCCCCCGGCCTTCGTGCCCTATCTGGCGCATCCGGCCATCCAGGCCAAAGGGCGCGAAACCCTGCACCGCCTTACCGCCAATCATCTGGTGTATTTCCTCGACTACACCACCCTGCTCGAACACCGCATCGTCAACCGCGCCGTGGAAGTCATCGCGCACCGCGAACTGCCCATCTACATACCGCTGCCGATGAAACATGCGGCACTGCAGCTGTATACCGACGAGGGCTACCACGCGCTGTTTTCCAACCAGATTGCCGAGCAGATCGCTGCGTATTACAGCATCACCCGGCGTCCGGTCATTCCGAAGCGGATCAGCCGCATGAACGCCTTGATCGCGCGCACGCCGGAGAAAAACCGCGCTCTGGCC
>NZ_JAFGYJ010000595.1:0-429 GCF_017490805.1 Pseudomonas sp. 43(2021) | reverse complement strand
GGCCATAGACCGGATCGGGCACGAACGTCGATAGCGCGGTAATCGTCAGCTGCGGATAAGCCGGCCAGTCCTTGCACAGCGAGAAATCCGCTTCCGCGCTGACCGCTGGCGGTGTGCAATCGGCCCACGCCTGCCCAGCCATGAACCATCCGCAGAGCGCTACTGCGCTGATCCAATTGGACTTCATTGTCAATTCCCGCTCCTTGAAGATATTTCCAGGCGCGCACTATCCCTTTCTGCATCGGAGGATTCAACAGATCTGGCCAGCGAATCTTCTCATGTGTCTGAAGTCGGAATTCGCGAGCCGGCTCGCTCCCACAGGAAAGCCGCATTGCAAATGCGGGAGCGAGCCTGCTCGCGAAGGCGTCATCGCCAACGCCGCCAATCCCAATACTTGTCCAGCGTGCGCAACTTCTGCGGCAAGCCCCA
>NZ_JAFGYJ010000594.1:0-429 GCF_017490805.1 Pseudomonas sp. 43(2021) | reverse complement strand
AGATCACTGGTGGGCGTCTCAACGAAATCTCACAGTTGACGGTAAGTGATGTTCAAAACCTTGCTTCAGGCTTCACCGCGATTCACATCAACGAAGCAGGCGAAGGCAAGTCAATCAAGAACAAACGCAGTGAGCGTCTGGTGCCGTTGACTGACGGTGCCTATGGGTTCGACCTTGCAGCATTCTTGCGGTACGTCGAGGCGTGCAAGCTCAGTGGATCGGAGTCATTAGCTCAGATTGGCTACAAGACAGGCGGAGAATGGGCTAACCAACATGCGATCCCTGCGGCTCTCGGGGAATCCTTTGAACCCGGCTTGGTGTTTCATTCCATGCGACACTCGCTGGCGTCCTTGATGCAAGCCAAAGGCGTTCCTACGGCGTACGCACAGGCTGTCATGGGCCACGCCTCAGGCACGGTCACTTTTGACG
>NZ_JAFGYJ010000593.1:0-430 GCF_017490805.1 Pseudomonas sp. 43(2021) | reverse complement strand
ATCGAGCCGAGAATCGAGCCCATGCCGCCGATCACGACGACCGCGAACACCGTGATGATCATCGGCTGCCCCATCAGCGGCGACACCTGAATCACGGGCGCCGCGAGCACGCCGGCGAACGCGGCGAGCGCAACGCCGAAGCCGTAGGTCAGCGTGACCATCATCGGCACGTTGACGCCGAACGCCTCGACGAGCTTCGGATTCTCCGTGCCCGCGCGCAGATAGGCGCCGAGCCGCGTCTTCGCGATCACGAACCAGGTCGCAAGACATACCGCGAGCGACGCGACGACGACCCACGCGCGGTAGTTCGGCAGGAACATGAAGCCGACGTTGGTCGCGCCCTCGAGCAGCGCGGGCACGTCGTACGGCTGCCCGGACGAGCCGTAGATCGCGCGGAACACGCCTTCGACGACGAGCGTGAGCCCGAACG
>NZ_JAFGYJ010000592.1:0-430 GCF_017490805.1 Pseudomonas sp. 43(2021) | reverse complement strand
GCTCGCCGTTCTGGGAAAGCCTCGGTCGGCACTTCTTCAAGATGGAATTCAGCCAGGCCGATTACCTGACCGGCGTCGGCAACAAGGCATTCATCGCCGAACTGATGCCGAAATTCCCGCTGTACACCTGCTTCCTCTCGCCGGACGCGCGCAACGTCATCGGCCAGGTGCACCCGGACACCGAGCCGGCACTGGCGATGCTCAAGAGCGAAGGCTTCAGCTACCAGGGTTACGTCGACATCTTCGACGCCGGCCCGGCCAGCGAATGCGAAACCAGCAAGATCCGCGCGGGGCGTGACAGCGAAGCGCTGGTGCTGGCCGTCGGCACGCCGGGCGATGACGCCACGCCGTTCATCATCCACAACCGCAAACGCGAAGATTGCCGCATCACGGCTGCCCCAGCGCGTCTGGCTGCGGGCACCCTGGTGGT
>NZ_JAFGYJ010000591.1:0-430 GCF_017490805.1 Pseudomonas sp. 43(2021) | reverse complement strand
GGACTTGTCGATCGTCACCCGTGAGCCGGGCAACGAGATCGGCCAGTTGCTGCGCAAGGAGCGCTTTGTCTGGGCCGAAGCGCAGAACTTCAGCGCTCACGAACAGACGCCGCTGCCCCTGGCGATGTTCAACAGTGATTGTTTCTGCCGCCTGTGGCCGTGCAATGCGCTGGACGCGATGGGCCGCGATTACCGCATCGCCTACAACAGCAGCAGCCTGTCGGCGCTGATGGCCGTGGTCAGTGCGGGGCTGGCAATCACCGCGCAGCTGGAAAGCCTGATCACCCCGGACATGCGCATCCTTGGCGCCGCCGAAGACCTGCCGCTGTTGCCCGAGGCGAGCATCATGCTGATCCGCAATCTGAACAACCCGTCGCCGATCACCGAGTGCCTGGCCGAGCACATCGTCGAGGGCTTCAAACTTTAAACG
>NZ_JAFGYJ010000060.1:0-3342 GCF_017490805.1 Pseudomonas sp. 43(2021) | reverse complement strand
GCTCAGCGACTGTTCAACGACTGCCGCTGTTTTTTTCGCATCACTTTCCGTACCAGAAAAATGACGCCTGACTCTGGCCATCTGCTCGTCAAATCTGGCCGCATCCAGACTCAAATCAACGACCAGATCGCCTACCGGTTCAGCCATACCGGACTCCTCCTGCGATCCCTTCTGATACTGTCATCAGCATTACGTCATCCTCCGTCATGTCCGCCACATCCGGGGAAGCGGGGATAACTTCATTCCCGTCCGGGCCAAAGCGGACACCTCCGGCAAGCCCTGCCGCTTTCTGCATCAGCACATCATCTTCAGGCTCTTCGTCAGCCTCGCGCCGGTTCAGCAGACTGAAATCCAGCGGATGCATATCCGGATCGCTGAAAAACAGGCTGAGCACGGTGTACGTCAGCCCGGAAAAGTGCATATCCAGCAGAACATCATGAAAATAATGGGTACTGTAAAAGCGGTGCCAGTCGGCATACTCCGTGGATGACATCCCGGCAAGCATGGCACGCCAGTCGGGTCGCCCCATCTCACGCGCCAGTTTCAGGGCAAAACTCAGCTCACCGTCGAACACTTTCCCGCAGAAACAGGCTCTGCGGGCCCGGCGTCCTCTGTCTGTTCAGGGGCATTATTCACCACAAACTCATACATACCAGACAGCCGGTACACCACGTTTTCAGCATGAGAAATTGCCTCCGTGGGCCAGGTGGTAAGCACTTCCTGCTCAATCTGTTTAACGGCTTCATTCATGGACGGCATCTGCGTCTTCTGCGGATGGTTATGCCACAGGGACATCGCCACCAGAAACGCGCCGGTTCTGATGGCGTCTTCCACAGTAAACTTCCGGTTGCTGTCTGACTCCGCCTGTTCTGCCTGCCGTTTCATCAGGGCGAGATGCTCAATGCGCTGCAGGGCTGACAGTTCAGAAAGCGTGACGGTCACACCGTTATGTTCAAATGATTCGGTTTTCAGGAACATCGCTGACTCTCCGGATTAACTGGCGGTGACGGTAATTTCTGCAACCGCAGCAAACTCACCATTACCGGATACAACCGGAATGTTGACCTTGCCTGCAGCAACGCCGTTCACGGTGATGGTCATACCACTGACCGACACGGTGGCTTTTGTTTTATCCGCAGACACCGCACGAAAGCTCTTGTCGGTTACGCCCTCCGGCTGGAAGGCCACGGTCAGCGTGGTGCTCTGCCCTTTCACCACCGAGGTGCTGGCAGGCGTCACGGTCATGCCGGTTGCCGCTGTTACCGTGCTGCGATCTTCTGCCATCGACGGACGTCCCACATTGGTGACTTTCACCGTGCGGGTGATCACTTCCTTCGCCGTCACCGCCTTACCGATACTGCTGACCCAGCCACGGAACACATCGACCGTGCCGTTCGGGAAGCGGATTTTATAGGCACGGGTATCGCCTTCATTAAACCACGCCAGCAGCGCCTGCTGCCCCTGCTCTCCGGGCATCCACGCCAGCGTGAAGCTGGTATCTCCGGCAGATTTCTGCCCCTGCCCGGTCGCAGTCCAGTCTGCATCTTCATCATCGAGATAGCTGTCGTCATAGGACTCAGCGGTCAGTTCGCCGGGCGTCAGGTCTTTAACTTTTGCCAGACGCGACCAGTCAACGTCTGAAAGCGGATTCGCGTAAGGGTCACCGCTCCCCTTATAAACCCACAGGGTGGTCCCGGCACCTTTCACCGGCATTGTAGGATTTGGTACAGGCATAGCGTCCTCACATTTCATAGGTAATGACATAAGTCAGATCGGCTGAACTCCACAAGCCCGCATCATCGTCGCGCCGGTAGTCATAGCCGCTGGCCACCATACTGGTGATCAAATCTGACAGTGCCGGGATATCGCTCATCACCGGATAAATCCGGGACTCCATCCACGCATCCAGCTCTGAATCCGGCACCTGAGCAGGCAGGAAAACTTCGATATGCAGCTCCGCCTGCCAGGTATCGCTGTCCAGCTCTTCGCCCGTGTATTCAGCGCCGGTGAGATAAACGGCAACTGCCGGAAAATCCGCCTCATCAAAAACAGCGGGGCGACCATCAAAAAACGTCGCCCCGGTGTCATGCTTCTCCAGTGCATCCAGTACGGCTGCACGGAGTTCAGTATGTTTCATCGCTTTATTACCATCCTCAGTTGATGCTGCAGCGCATAGCCCAGCTCTTTCGGAAGACGTTCACGCCGTATCCGCTCAATATTTTGTTTAAACGCCGTGGTCAGCGGCACCGCCATCGGGATTTTCACCACATCAATGGGGTAACGGTTTTTCCCAGCCACACGCTGCATGACATGCCACCGGCCATTTTTCAGTTGCTGAATAAACGCGCCGGGAATACGACGGTTACCCACCACAAGCACGCTGCCGCCACCTTTCAGGGATGAACGCTGCCCCTTTTTACGACGCCTGCGGCGCGAAAGGACAACCCGCGCATTACCCAGCTTGATTACGGGCAAATCCCCCCGGTTAACTTTGATTCTGGCCTGCGGATTTTTGACCGTGGCCCTTTTCAGCCTGGCCCTTTCCTTTACCAGTTTCCGGCGTACCTTTGTCTCACGGGCAACCTGTGACGCCGACTGCGATATCGCGGATGAAGCAACGCGGTTAATGGCCATTGCGGCGGCACCAGGCACCGCCGTTTTGCTGATACGGCTGAGGTTTTCAACGGCCTGCTCAAGACCTTTTATGGCCATACATCCCCCTTTCAGCGGCGACGGTTAACGGCAGGCGGTACGCCCCGTCCAAGCCAGAGATGACAACTTCCGCCATCATCCGGCGAAACCCGATCTACCCAGAAATTTTCCTCACCGATGGTCAGCGTGTCTCCACGCCGCAGCTGCCGCACCTCATCAGTCCGGACAAACAGGGACGGGCTGGAGCCTTCAACGCGCACGCCCTGTCCGGCATAGCTGATATTTTCAGGGTCATCAAAAACACCACGTATCACCGCACCTGACTGCTCACCGGATGTAATGGTGGCTGACGTTCCCATGTACCCGCGTATCGTTTCATCGGCGCGGGCAATGGCAGCATCGAACAGGTTATCGAAATCAGCCACAGCGCCTCCCGTTATTGCATTCTGGCCAGGCCGCGCTCTGTCATTTCGGCTGCCACACCGGCAGAGACACGAAACGCCGTTCCCGGCAGCACAAATGCCACAGGTTCATCCCGCGTGGCGTGAAGTGCATCAGTATGCAGCTTCACCAGTGCCACGACCGTGACCAGTTCAGACGTATCCAGAATCACGGTATCCGGCTGCGCTGATCCCACCTCATTTTCATGTCCGGTCAGCACATTTTCCCGGCTGAGAGGGGTGTCCTGAC
>NZ_JAFGYJ010000590.1:0-430 GCF_017490805.1 Pseudomonas sp. 43(2021) | reverse complement strand
CGGTTATGCCCAGCGGCGGAAGATCAACGAGGTGTTGACGCCGCCGAAAGCGAAATTGTTGTTCATCACGTAGTCGTGATGCATCTGACGGAATTCGCCGCGCAGGTAATCGAGCTTGCCGCAGTGCGGGTCGACCTCGTCGAGGTTGAAGGTGTGTACATAGCGGTCGCTGTTGAGCATCTCGATGCTGAACCATGACTCCAGCGCACCGCAGGCACCGAGGGTATGGCCGAGAAAGCTCTTTTGCGAGCTGATCGGCATGTGTTCGCCGAACAGGCTGCTGGTCGCCAGCGTTTCGGCGATGTCGCCCTGTTCAGTCGCGGTGCCGTGGCCGTTCACATAACCGATGGCGTCCGGGGTGAGGCCGGCATCTTCCAGGGCCAGCTCCATGGCGCGGCGCATCGTGAGCTGTTCCGGGCGTGTGGTGTGC
>NZ_JAFGYJ010000589.1:0-430 GCF_017490805.1 Pseudomonas sp. 43(2021) | reverse complement strand
GGGCTATGTCTCGGGAGATCGCCAAGATCCCTCGGAGGGCGGCGACGACCTCGACGCTGAGTTAGAGAAGCTGCTGCGAGATCACGGTCACGACGACTGATCCGCTGGGTTATCGTCAGGATCGTTCCTGGTGTCATCAGCTTCCCCGGAGACAGCCCACTGAAAACCAGTCAGAAAACCCTCCGCCCGTTCGGCGTTAGGAAACCCGGCGAGCAATTCGTGAAATCGTCGATTGTGATGGCCCTCCACGAGGTGGCAAAGCTCGTGGGCTAAGACATGGTCAACGACCCAGTCGGGGAATCCGATCATGCGGTCAGACAGCCTAATCTGACCGGTCGACGGCGTGCATGAACCCCAGCGGGTGTTCTGATTGGACACCCACCGCACCGACGCCGGCTCGACCGTGTCGTTGACACGCGGATCGAGATAC
>NZ_JAFGYJ010000588.1:0-430 GCF_017490805.1 Pseudomonas sp. 43(2021) | reverse complement strand
CAACCAGGCCGTGTTCCTCGAGGCGGTTGCGGCCGTTTTCAGCCAGAGCCTGGCCTTGGGGCGTACGTTCCGAGCCATCGGCAGCAACAGTCTGCTGTGGTTCGCTGACCTGGGTGAAGAAACGATCTTCCTGATTGCTCGGTACGGCGAATGCGCTGGCGCTGAGGGCGAAGGTGGCGACGGCGATCAGTTGGCTTACAGTTTTCATGGCGGTGACTCCGGTCAAATTTCGATTGAGGTCCGGGTCGTTCAGATCAGGCTCTGGTTAACCCGTTGCAGTAGTGTGTTCTGCATGGGTTCAGATTAGGGGGCAGGGCGGTGTCGGCGTTAAGCGGATACTGTCGGCGATTTGCCTGATTCTGCTTGATGGAAAATAGCCATTGACTTAGAGCGCGCTCAAACCTTTACGGTGATGACATGAATCCAGAAC
>NZ_JAFGYJ010000587.1:0-431 GCF_017490805.1 Pseudomonas sp. 43(2021) | reverse complement strand
ATGCGCGGCAGGTTGCACCGGCTCCACGACACATCCGCTGACGCCCGCGACGAGCGTTGCGAGCATCGACAGCGCAATCAATCGCGCAAGCCGGATCGACATATTCGTACTGCGAGGTTTCACGTTCGTTCTCCTTCGATTCAATTGACGGCGTTCGTCGCGCCGGCGCTGCGCGCGGCGGGGCGCGCCGCTAATAGCACAGGCGATCGGCCAGGGTCCACGCGACGCATATCGAGACGATCGCGACAACGCCGATCAGCACGCCCAGAGCCAGCATCGCGACAAGTATCTTCTTCATGTCCTGGCGCCACCCGCGCATCGACTGCGATTGACCATGCGATCCGCCGCCCGTATCGACGCGGCGCTCGACCATCGGTTGCCCTGCATGCGCAACGGCTGCGACGCATCGGCAGCGCCGGGCTCGCGTGCTC
>NZ_JAFGYJ010000586.1:0-431 GCF_017490805.1 Pseudomonas sp. 43(2021) | reverse complement strand
GCTCAGGCAGCGGCGAATACGTGAAGGTCAAGTTCGACACGGCGAAGAAGACTTACCAGATGCAGTTCATCGCATCGTCGGTGCCGACCTCGGCGGGGCAAATCAACAACACGCGCGCGGGCCTCACGATCAGCGGCACGTTCCACAACGCGACCGGGCTGCCGACCGCCGAGCAGAATCGCTGCGCGTTCGTGCTCGACAACGGCGCGACGAGTGACGGCGCGTACTCGGTCACGATCAATCGCGCGGATCCGCCGATGCTGTTCGTCGGGATGGGTGTCGTGGGCGGCGGGATTCCGGGCGCGACGATCGCGTTTCCGGGGCTCGAACTGTTCCCGGGGTTCACGATCGGCACGGTGCCGTCGCGCTCGTTCGATTTCTATCCGTTCATCGGCTTTACGGATACCGAAACGGACTTCACGAAAGTGGCG
>NZ_JAFGYJ010000585.1:0-431 GCF_017490805.1 Pseudomonas sp. 43(2021) | reverse complement strand
GGAATCGACCGCATCTGGCCAAGTCGGTCGACGGCGTTGCGCCGGTTGACGAGCACCCGATGCCGAACATTCTGCTTAAAGATCCGCGCGATTGGGAGCAGGTCAATCACGGAATGCAGATGGTCATGCACGATGCTCGAGGCATCGCCCGAGCGGCGGCTGCGGGGGCGCAATACCGCATCGCTGGCAAGAGTGGTACGGCGCAAGTGGTTGCGATCAAGCAGGGTGAGCGCTACAACCGTGAGAAAACCCTCGAGCGCCACCGTGACAACGCCCTGTTTGTAGGATTCGCACCGGCCGAACATCCGAAGATCGCCATCTCGGTAATGATCGAGAACGGCGAGGCGGGTGGTCGTGTTGCCGGTCCCGTTGTGCGGCAGATCATGGACGCCTGGTTACTCGATAAGGAAGGCCACCTCAAGCCGCAATAC
>NZ_JAFGYJ010000584.1:0-431 GCF_017490805.1 Pseudomonas sp. 43(2021) | reverse complement strand
GCATACCGGCAATCGGTGACTTCGGATCGTTCTTCGCGGCCGGGTTGACCACGTCGTTTGCGCCGAGCACCAGCACCACGTCGGCCTGACCGAACTCGGAGTTGATGTCTTCCATCTCGAACACCTGGTCGTAAGGCACTTCGGCCTCGGCGAGCAGGACGTTCATGTGCCCAGGCATGCGACCGGCCACCGGGTGAATCGCATACTTCACGGTCACGCCGCGATGGGTCAGCTTCTCGGTCAGTTCCTTCAGTGCGTGTTGTGCACGGGCCACTGCCAGACCGTAGCCCGGGACGATGATCACGGTGTCGGCGTTGGTCAGCAGGAAGGTTGCGTCATCAGCCGAACCGGATTTCACCGGGCGAGCTTCCTGCGCACCGGCAGGGCCTGCATCTGCCGTATTGCCGAAACCGCCGAGCAGTACATTAAAG
>NZ_JAFGYJ010000583.1:0-431 GCF_017490805.1 Pseudomonas sp. 43(2021) | reverse complement strand
TTTCCAGGTTGAGGATGCCGATGCGGTCCGCTTCCTGTTCATTCTGCCGCGAGAAGCGCCGTTGTTCCTGCAACGCCGCAGCCTGGGTGCCAGCGATGGTGGCGATGCCAGCATCACCGCCGCCTGCCGCCGCGATGACGATACCCGCCAGCAACGCGGCCATCATCGGCACCTGCATTCTTTGTGAGGCTTCGACGCCTCGAGCGAAGTGACGTTGCGACAAGTGCGCCAGTTCGTGAGCGAGCACCGAGGCGTATTCACCTTCGGTCTGGGCGTTGAGGAACAGGCCGCCGTTGACCCCGACCACGCCGCCCGGCGCTGCGAAGGCGTTGAGTTGTGGGCTGTTGATCAGGATGAATTCCAGGCGCCTGTCGGAGACCTGGCTGGTCTCGACCAGCTTGTACACGCTGGATTCGACGTAATCCTTGAGC
>NZ_JAFGYJ010000582.1:0-431 GCF_017490805.1 Pseudomonas sp. 43(2021) | reverse complement strand
AGGACATCAATGTCATCGGCAGCACGATCGACCTGAAGAAAGGCGATGCGAACCTGCTGGCGGCCGGCGACGTGAACGTCGGGGCCGCGACCGAAACGCACGTGTACAACTCGCGCGAGACGCATAGCCGCAGTGGCGTCGTGAGCGGCACGAAGATCGCCAGCAGTCAGGACGCGACCAGCACCGTCGCGAACGGCAGCCTGATTTCGGCGGACGGCGTGTCGATCGGCAGCGGCAAGGACATCAATGTTCAAGGTAGTACGGTCGTCGGTACGCACGATGTGGCGCTGAATGCGGCGCACGACGTGAACATAACGACGTCGCAGGACACCAGCCAATCGTCGACCACCTATCAGGAACAGCACTCGGGTTTGATGTCGGGCGGCGGTCTGTCTTTCTCGGTCGGCAACAGCAAGCTCGCGCAGCAGAAT
>NZ_JAFGYJ010000059.1:0-3491 GCF_017490805.1 Pseudomonas sp. 43(2021) | reverse complement strand
TTATTCTGGGCGCGAACAGTCAGGAGCAGCGGGAAAGGCTGACCGGCTGGATTGGTGAAATTGCCGCGTATTACGCCGCAGCGCCGGTCCGGCTGGGAGGCGCAAAAGTACCGCACCTGATGCCGGGTGACTCACTGAACCTGCAGACGGCTCAGGATACGGATAACGGCTACTCCGTGTTTGAGCAGTCACTGCTGCGGTATATCGCTGCCGGGCTGGGTGTCTCGTATGAGCAGCTTTCCCGGAATTACGCCCAGATGAGCTACTCCACGGCACGGGCCAGTGCGAACGAGTCGTGGGCGTACTTTATGGGGCGGCGAAAATTCGTCGCATCCCGTCAGGCGAGCCAGATGTTTCTGTGCTGGCTGGAAGAGGCCATCGTTCGCCGCGTGGTGACGTTACCTTCAAAAGCGCGCTTCAGTTTTCAGGAAGCCCGCAGTGCCTGGGGGAACTGCGACTGGATAGGCTCCGGTCGTATGGCCATCGATGGTCTTAAAGAAGTTCAGGAAGCGGTGATGCTGATAGAAGCCGGACTGAGTACCTACGAGAAAGAGTGCGCAAAACGCGGTGACGACTATCAGGAAATTTTTGCCCAGCAGGTCCGTGAAACGATGGAGCGCCGTGCAGCCGGTCTTAAACCGCCCGCCTGGGCGGCTGCAGCATTTGAATCCGGGCTGCGACAATCAACAGAGGAGGAGAAGAGTGACAGCAGAGCTGCGTAATCTCCCGCATATTGCCAGCATGGCCTTTAATGAGCCGCTGATGCTTGAACCCGCCTATGCGCGGGTTTTCTTTTGTGCGCTTGCAGGCCAGCTTGGGATCAGCAGCCTGACGGATGCGGTGTCCGGCGACAGCCTGACTGCCCAGGAGGCACTCGCGACGCTGGCATTATCCGGTGATGATGACGGACCACGACAGGCCCGCAGTTATCAGGTCATGAACGGCATCGCCGTGCTGCCGGTGTCCGGCACGCTGGTCAGCCGGACGCGGGCGCTGCAGCCGTACTCGGGGATGACCGGTTACAACGGCATTATCGCCCGTCTGCAACAGGCTGCCAGCGATCCGATGGTGGACGGCATTCTGCTCGATATGGACACGCCCGGCGGGATGGTGGCGGGGGCATTTGACTGCGCTGACATCATCGCCCGTGTGCGTGACATAAAACCGGTATGGGCGCTTGCCAACGACATGAACTGCAGTGCAGGTCAGTTGCTTGCCAGTGCCGCCTCCCGGCGTCTGGTCACGCAGACCGCCCGGACAGGCTCCATCGGCGTCATGATGGCTCACAGTAATTACGGTGCTGCGCTGGAGAAACAGGGTGTGGAAATCACGCTGATTTACAGCGGCAGCCATAAGGTGGATGGCAACCCCTACAGCCATCTTCCGGATGACGTCCGGGAGACACTGCAGTCCCGGATGGACGCAACCCGCCAGATGTTTGCGCAGAAGGTGTCGGCATATACCGGCCTGTCCGTGCAGGTTGTGCTGGATACCGAGGCTGCAGTGTACAGCGGTCAGGAGGCCATTGATGCCGGACTGGCTGATGAACTTGTTAACAGCACCGATGCGATCACCGTCATGCGTGATGCACTGGATGCACGTAAATCCCGTCTCTCAGGAGGGCGAATGACCAAAGAGACTCAATCAACAACTGTTTCAGCCACTGCTTCGCAGGCTGACGTTACTGACGTGGTGCCAGCGACGGAGGGCGAGAACGCCAGCGCGGCGCAGCCGGACGTGAACGCGCAGATCACCGCAGCGGTTGCGGCAGAAAACAGCCGCATTATGGGGATCCTCAACTGTGAGGAGGCTCACGGACGCGAAGAACAGGCACGCGTGCTGGCAGAAACCCCCGGTATGACCGTGAAAACGGCCCGCCGCATTCTGGCCGCAGCACCACAGAGTGCACAGGCGCGCAGTGACACTGCGCTGGATCGTCTGATGCAGGGGGCACCGGCACCGCTGGCTGCAGGTAACCCGGCATCTGATGCCGTTAACGATTTGCTGAACACACCAGTGTAAGGGATGTTTATGACGAGCAAAGAAACCTTTACCCATTACCAGCCGCAGGGCAACAGTGACCCGGCTCATACCGCAACCGCGCCCGGCGGATTGAGTGCGAAAGCGCCTGCAATGACCCCGCTGATGCTGGACACCTCCAGCCGTAAGCTGGTTGCGTGGGATGGCACCACCGACGGTGCTGCCGTTGGCATTCTTGCGGTTGCTGCTGACCAGACCAGCACCACGCTGACGTTCTACAAGTCCGGCACGTTCCGTTATGAGGATGTGCTCTGGCCGGAGGCTGCCAGCGACGAGACGAAAAAACGGACCGCGTTTGCCGGAACGGCAATCAGCATCGTTTAACTTTACCCTTCATCACTAAAGGCCGCCTGTGCGGCTTTTTTTACGGGATTTTTTTATGTCGATGTACACAACCGCCCAACTGCTGGCGGCAAATGAGCAGAAATTTAAGTTTGATCCGCTGTTTCTGCGTCTCTTTTTCCGTGAGAGCTATCCCTTCACCACGGAGAAAGTCTATCTCTCACAAATTCCGGGACTGGTAAACATGGCGCTGTACGTTTCGCCGATTGTTTCCGGTGAGGTTATCCGTTCCCGTGGCGGCTCCACCTCTGAATTTACGCCGGGATATGTCAAGCCGAAGCATGAAGTGAATCCGCAGATGACCCTGCGTCGCCTGCCGGATGAAGATCCGCAGAATCTGGCGGACCCGGCTTACCGCCGCCGTCGCATCATCATGCAGAACATGCGTGACGAAGAGCTGGCCATTGCTCAGGTCGAAGAGATGCAGGCAGTTTCTGCCGTGCTTAAGGGCAAATACACCATGACCGGTGAAGCCTTCGATCCGGTTGAGGTGGATATGGGCCGCAGTGAGGAGAATAACATCACGCAGTCCGGCGGCACGGAGTGGAGCAAGCGTGACAAGTCCACGTATGACCCGACCGACGATATCGAAGCCTACGCGCTGAACGCCAGCGGTGTGGTGAATATCATCGTGTTCGATCCGAAAGGCTGGGCGCTGTTCCGTTCCTTCAAAGCCGTCAAGGAGAAGCTGGATACCCGTCGTGGCTCTAATTCCGAGCTGGAGACAGCGGTGAAAGACCTGGGCAAAGCGGTGTCCTATAAGGGGATGTATGGCGATGTGGCCATCGTCGTGTATTCCGGACAGTACGTGGAAAACGGCGTCAAAAAGAACTTCCTGCCGGACAACACGATGGTGCTGGGGAACACTCAGGCACGCGGTCTGCGCACCTATGGCTGCATTCAGGATGCGGACGCACAGCGCGAAGGCATTAACGCCTCTGCCCGTTACCCGAAAAACTGGGTGACCACCGGCGATCCGGCGCGTGAGTTCACCATGATTCAGTCAGCACCGCTGATGCTGCTGGCTGACCCTGATGAGTTCGTGTCCGTACAACTGGCGTAATCATGGCCCTTCGGGGCCATTGTTTCTCTGTGGAGGAGTCCATGAC
>NZ_JAFGYJ010000581.1:0-431 GCF_017490805.1 Pseudomonas sp. 43(2021) | reverse complement strand
GGCACAGGCGCAGGGTCTTGCTCAGCGAACTGATCACCGCGCCGGTGTCGCTGGCCTGGTTCTGCAAGCCGAGGAAGCGCGAATGCACCCCGAACCAGCGCTTGCGCAGCGAGCCGAGCATGCCCATCGCCTGAATGGTTTCGGCGTTGTGCAAGTGGCTGGTGGCCAACTGGCTGGATTGCTGGGAAAAACCGGCGGCCTCGCCGAGGGGCTTTTTGGTCATGTATTCGTTGAGGCACGCCAGCGCGATCAACAACAGCGCACCCGCCGTAGCCAGCACGCCGAGCCAGACATTGAACAAATAGATGACAAACAGATAGACCGGAAACCACGGCGCATCGAAGAAGGCGAACAGCGCCGGGCCGGTGACGAACTGGCGAATGTGGGTCAGGTCGCCCAGCGACTGCCCGGCGTTGCCTTCGCCCTTGAAC
>NZ_JAFGYJ010000580.1:0-431 GCF_017490805.1 Pseudomonas sp. 43(2021) | reverse complement strand
CAACCACACACCAGAAAAGAACCAACAATGATGTTTAACCGTAGTTCTATTGCCGCGCTCTCGGCGGCAATGATGCTCACCCTGTCCGCATGTTCTGGCGGCTCGCAGGTCAACGCAGAATCGAGCGCATCCACTTCCGCGAGCGCTGAATCGGCAAGCGCCGAAGCTTCCGCAACTCCCACTCCTTCGCCTACCCCGACCGGTTCTGAGGTTGTCGAAATCCGTGCCGCCGTTGACACCACCGTTGACTCAGAAGAAGCACGAAAAGCTGCAGGAGAAGCTGCTAAGCAAGTGCTGGAACAGGACGTGCGCCTTCGGAATGCCTGGATGCAGGGGAACCTGGAACATACCAGTGAAAAGGATCTCGCTAAGTATATGGAACCGAAGGGCGTTAAAAGCACCCTGGATGGTTTTGCGGACTTACGTGAAAC
>NZ_JAFGYJ010000579.1:0-432 GCF_017490805.1 Pseudomonas sp. 43(2021) | reverse complement strand
CAAGATCATCGGCGTTGCCCAAGGCAATAAAGAGATGGTCGACGTGGTCGGCTGGCGCCTGGACGAAGTGGTCAAACTGATTCGCGGTCCGAAAGGCACCGTGGTGCGCCTGGAAGTGATCCCGGCGAGCAATGCGCCGAACGACCAGACCACCAAGATCGTGCCGATCACCCGTGAAGCGGTGAAGCTCGAAGACCAGGCCGTGAAGAAGTCGATTCTCAGCCTGAAACAGGACGGCAAGGACTACAAACTCGGCGTGATCGAGATCCCGGCCTTCTACCTCGACTTCAAGGCCTTCCGTGCCGGCGATCCGGACTACAAGAGCACCACTCGCGACGTCAAGAAGCTGCTCACCGAGCTGCAGAAGGACAAAGTCGACGGCGTAGTCATCGACCTGCGCAACAACGGCGGCGGCTCCCTGCAGGAAGCCAC
>NZ_JAFGYJ010000578.1:0-433 GCF_017490805.1 Pseudomonas sp. 43(2021) | reverse complement strand
AACCGAGCCCTGACGTGCCGCAGCATACCGCCGTACTGGCCGTGCAACTGGGTTCGCAGGAACAATTGCGCCGTTTGCCTCGCGCACGTCTGGAAGAACTGCAGGAACGCTATCGCGACTGCCTCGAGCAGGCCGCTTCGCTGTATCAGGGCGACATCGAAACCCTCCACGATGGCAGCACGCTGTTGCTGTTCCACACCGAAGATTGCGGCGACGATTACCTGACCAATGCCATCTGCTGCGGCGAACTGCTGCGTGCTCTGGGTCATCAGTTGCAGATCGAGGTCGCAGACAGCGGCATCACCCTGCAATTGCAGCTGGGCCTGACCTTGGGCGACGAATTGTTCGGCCTGAGCCAGATTGATCTGCTGCTGACCGATTCGGCCCAGGATGCACTGGCCTTGTCGCAACACAGCCGCAATCTGCTGCTGGT
>NZ_JAFGYJ010000577.1:0-433 GCF_017490805.1 Pseudomonas sp. 43(2021) | reverse complement strand
GCTGACGCTGGCCGCCGGATCGCCGCTGATGGCGGTCAGCCTGCAGTCGCAAGGTGTGCGTGAACAACGTGCACAAGTGGTCGAAGGCGTAAAGAAGTTGCTAAAGGGCCAGCAATCGCCGACGCAACTGGCGGAAGAGTGGAAAAGCATTCCGATGTTGCGTCTGTTCGACTGGTTCTGCGACTGGTCGAGCCTGATCCTGCGCTATCAACTGACTCAGGACGAAGCCGGCCTCGGCCTGGCCGATATGCGCAAGGTCGTGCAGTACCTGGCGCAGAAAAGCGCGCAGGGCAAAGTGCTGGATATTCAGGACTGGATTCTCGCCCAACGGCAGAAAGTGTTGAGCAAGGCCAACCTCAACCCGGCCCTGTTGCTGGAAGCATTGTTGGTGCAATGGGTGGGATTGCCTGGTCAAAGATAAGAATGTGTACCT
>NZ_JAFGYJ010000576.1:0-433 GCF_017490805.1 Pseudomonas sp. 43(2021) | reverse complement strand
AGGTCGTCGAGGTCAAGCAGATTCCGCACGAGGAAGCCGACGCGTTCCTGCAGGCGCTCGACGCCGCTTGAGCGCCGCGCTGCCGGCCGAGGTGAAGGCCGGCGGCCGACGCGCGGCGGGCCGCACCGCATCAAGAATCGTTTGCATGACAACTGAAGACGAATTCCGCCGAAACGAGAAAATCGTCGCACAACAACAAGCGAACGAAAACGCCCGGCATCCGGAAACGGATTGCCGGGCTTTTTTTATCGAATACCCAACCGTAAGGACACCCGTCGGAATATCGCGCCCGAATTTCGAGATAAGCGTGTAAACGGCGCTACGCCGCGACGGTATTAAATGCGCGTCGATCCCGACACCGCGATCCGCGAATGTCCGCTGCGCCGAATCATCGTCGACTGTCACATTCGGCGATATCCGAACGACACGTAAT
>NZ_JAFGYJ010000575.1:0-433 GCF_017490805.1 Pseudomonas sp. 43(2021) | reverse complement strand
ATCTTGTTTATAGGATGCCTCATGCTCCTCATCAATAATGATGGCTCCTATATTTTTTAAAGGAGCAAAAATTGCTGAGCGCGCTCCAACGACTACCTTGGCCTCCCCACGTTCAACTTTTCGCCATTGATCATACTTCTCACCGTTTGATAAGCCCGAGTGTAAAATCGCTACTTCCTGGCCAAAACGAGAGATAAAGCGATCCGTCATCTGTGGCGTCAAGGAAATCTCAGGAACCAACATAATAGCCGTTTTCCCCTTATTTAGAACTTCCTGAATAATCTGCAGATAAACTTCTGTTTTCCCACTTCCAGTCACACCTTCTAATAAAAAAGGCTTTGATGTTTTCCCAATTTGAGAAACTACTGTTTCGACAGCTTTTGCTTGCTCTGAATTTAAATGCAGGGCCCGGGTCTGTTCTTTTCCTTCATAG
>NZ_JAFGYJ010000005.1:0-257744 GCF_017490805.1 Pseudomonas sp. 43(2021) | reverse complement strand
TGTTTACACAGCCGGGATCAATCTGAAATCAGGGCTGAATTCGGCCACAAATGTACAAATTTCTTTACAGGGTGGTTCGAGAACTTGCCAGTCGTCCGAAAATTTCTTTTTGTTCAATATCTTGGGGCCGCTTTGCGGCCCTTTCGCGACACACGGCCGCTCCCGCATGTGACGCGTTTTATTGTGGGAGCGGCCTTGTGTCGCGATGGGCTGCACAGCAGCGCCCAAATTCTCACAGGCATAAAAAAACCAGCCCGAAGGCTGGTTTCTCATTGCTGCACAGGCCAATCAGCCACGCGGCTTGCCGCGGCCACGGCCTGCCGGCTTGTCGCCTTCAGGCTTGCCCGGACGCTTGCGCATCTCGCTCGGGCGCTCGGCCACGGTGCTGCCACGGCCGCTCTTGCGTGGAGACTCTTCACGCGGCTGGCGCGCCGGGCGTTGCTCGGCTGCAGCGCCTTCGTGAGCCGGGCGCAGGTTGCGCACGCGCTCGCCACGGCCCAGCGGACGGGTGGACTTGCGCTGCAGGCGCTCCATCTTGTCCTTGGCCTTGAGCTTCATGGCTGGCAGCGCCACCGGCTGCAGGCCCACTTCAGCGGCGAGGATGTCGATTTCGCCCTGGGTCATTTCACGCCAGCGGCCCATCGGCAGGTCGGAGTTGAGGAACACCGGGCCGAAACGCACGCGCTTCAGGCGGCTGACCACCATGCCCTGGGACTCCCACAGGCGACGCACTTCACGGTTACGGCCTTCCATCACCACGCAGTGGTACCAGTGGTTGAAGCCTTCGCCACCGGGAGCTTTCTGGATGTCGGTAAACTTGGCCGGACCATCTTCCAGCATCACGCCGGCCTTCAGGCGCTCGATCATCTCGTCGTCGACCTCACCCCGCACACGTACCGCGTATTCACGGTCCATCTCGTAGGACGGGTGCATCAGGCGGTTGGCCAGTTCACCGTCGGTGGTGAACAGCAGCAGGCCGGTGGTGTTGATGTCGAGGCGGCCGATGTTGATCCAGCGGCCTTCTTTGGGCCGTGGCAGGCGGTCGAACACGGTCGGGCGGCCTTCCGGGTCGTCACGGGTGCAGATTTCGCCATCGGGCTTGTTGTACATGATCACCCGGCGGGTGGCCTCGGCGGCCTCTTCGCGCTTGATCAGCTTGCCATCCACGGCAATGGCGTCGTGCAGGTCGACGCGCTGGCCGAGGGTGGCCTCGACACCGTTGACCTTGATGCGGCCCTGGCTGATCCAGGCTTCGACGTCACGGCGCGAGCCAACGCCGATGCGCGCCAGCACTTTCTGCAGCTTTTCGCCGGATGGAGGGGTGATTTCGGTATCTTGCAGGTCTTGCTCACTCATCTGGGCACCTCCCGGTGTAGGAATGAAATAAGGGTTCTGGCGACGAACGCGCCAAAAGGCCGCGCATCATACGCGGTTCGGCGGGGGAACGCACTGGAGGGTAGAGGGTTTTGTGGGCTTTGCGAGGGGTTTCTGCCTAATGGTGATGTGTTGCCGGTTCCGGCCCTTTCGCGGGCTCGCCCGCTCCCACAGGTACCGCGCAGCCCTCAGGACCTGTGATATCCCTGTGGGAGCGGGCGTGCCCGCGAAGAGGCCAGCACAGACAACAAAGGTATCAGGGCAGTGACTTGCCCTCTTCCTCCACCGAGGCCTCAGGCTCTTCCTCACGCAAATCATCAAAATCGGTCTTCAGCCCTTCTTCCATGGCATCCAGTTCCACCAGCAAGCTTCGGAAGCTGGTTTCCTCCTTCGGCTCAACAACCTCTTCCTCCTCCCCAAGGCTGGCATCGGCCAACGCCTGCAAGTGGGCCGGCACCGGCGCATCGTCCGGGTCGAGCAGCGGCTCCGGTTCCATTTCGCGCAGCTCGGCCAAGGCCGGCAGCTCATCCAGGCTCTTGAGGTTGAAGTGGTCAAGAAACGCCTTGGTGGTGGCAAACATCGCCGGCCGGCCGGGCACTTCGCGGTAGCCGACCACGCGGATCCACTCGCGCTCCATCAGGGTCTTGATGATGTTGCTGTTCACCGCCACCCCACGCACATCCTCGATTTCGCCCCGGGTGATGGGCTGGCGATAGGCGATCAGGGCCAGAGTCTCGAGCAGCGCACGTGAATAACGTTGCGGGCGCTCTTCCCACAGGCGCCCGACCCAAGGGGCATAGTCCTCGCGAATTTGCAGGCGGTAGCCGCTGGCCACCTCCTTCAACTCGAAAGCGCGGCCATTACACGACTTGCCCAGCACCTCCAGGGCCTGCTTGAACACCTTGGGCTCGGGGCGCTCGGCCTCTTCGAACAGTTCGTACAGGCGCTCCAGGGATTGCGGCTTGCCCGAAGCCAGCAGAAAGGCTTCGATCAGCGACGCCAGGTCGCGGGGTTCATTCAGGTTCATCAGGTTCTTCAACAAGCGCCGGGCGGAGCCGCACGTGAATGGCGGCGAAAGGTTCATTCTGCACCAGTTCGATCAGCGATTCCTTCACCAGCTCAAGAATCGCCATGAAGGTCACCACCACACCCAGCTTGCCCTCCTCGGCGGCGAACAGCTCGACGAATGGCACGAAACCGCCGCCTTTCAGGCGTTCCAGCACCTGGCTCATGCGCTCGCGGGTGGACAAGGTCTCGCGGGTGATCTGGTGGCTTTCGAACAGGTCGTTGCGGCGCATCACCTCGGCCATCGACACCAGCAGCTCTTCCAGGCTGACCTGGGGCAACAGCTTGCGCACCTTGGCCTGCGGCGCCTCCAGGCGCGGCACCACCACCTCGCGGCCGACCCGTGGCAACGCATCGATGCCTTCGGCGGCGGCCTTGAAGCGCTCGTATTCCTGCAGGCGGCGGATCAGTTCGGCGCGCGGGTCACCCTCCTCCTCCTCGACGTCGGCCGAGCGCGGCAGCAACATGCGCGACTTGATCTCGGCCAGCATGGCAGCCATCACCAGGTACTCGGCGGCCAGCTCCAGGCGCACGCTCTTCATCAGCTCCACGTAGCCCATGTACTGGCGGGTGATTTCCGCCACCGGGATGTCGAGGATGTCGATATTCTGCTTGCGGATCAGGTACAGCAACAGGTCCAGCGGGCCTTCGAAGGCTTCGAGGATGACTTCCAGGGCGTCCGGCGGGATGTACAGGTCCAGCGGCAGCTCGGTCAGGGCTTCGCCATAGACCAGGGCCAGTTGCAGCTGCCGAGGCGTCTCGGCCTGTTCAGCCGGTGCCTCGGGCGTTTCCACCTGGCTCACGCGTTGACCAGGAATGGCGTGGGGTCGCCGCAGCCTTCACGGACCAGTTCCGGTTCATCGCCGGACAGGTCAATGATGGTCGATGCCTTGAGGTCACCGAAACCGCCGTCGATTACCAGGTCGACATGATGCTCCAGGCGCTCGCGGATCTCGTGAGGGTCGGTCATCGGCTCGTCATCACCTGGCAGGATCAGGCTCACGCTCATCAGCGGCTCGCCCAGCTCGGCCAGCAAGGCCAAGGTGATGGCATGGTCCGGCACGCGCAGGCCGATGGTGCGGCGCTTTTCGTGCAGCAGCAGGCGCGGGACCTCGCGGGTACCATTGAGAATGAAAGTGTAAGGCCCCGGCACATGGGCCTTGAGCAGGCGGAAAGTGCCAGTGTCGACCTTGGCATACAACCCCAACTGCGACATGTCGCAGCACATCAGGGTGAAGTTGTGGGTCTTGTCCAGGCCACGCAGGCGGCGCACCCGCTCGATCGCTGCCTTGTTACCGATCTGGCACCCCAGGGCATAGGCCGAGTCGGTCGGATACACCACCACGCCACCCTTGCGAATGATCTCGACGGCCTGCTTGATCAGGCGCACCTGCGGATTCTCCGCATGAATCTGGAAAAATTGGCTCACGTAGTCGTCCTGTTCATACCGCCAAAGGCTGTTCATGGCTGAATCGGCGCCACAGAGGTGGCAGGTCCTCGGGCAAAGGCCGGTAGGCACCGATCTCGCCCCAGGTGCCGGGGCCGTGGAAGTCACTGCCGGCACTTGCCAGCAGGCCGAACTCACGGGTGAGGATGGACATCGTGCCCACCTGCTCGGCTGGCATCATTCCGTTGACCACTTCAAGTGCCTGCCCGCCTGCCTGAATATAGTCGGCAATCAGCCTTCTGCGCTTGCTGCGGGTCAGATCGTAGTGCATGGGGTGCGCCAGGCTCACCCAGGCATTGGACTGGCGCAGGGTGGCGACGGTTTCATCGAGGGTCGGCCAGTGCTGCTTGACGTCCCCCAGCTTGCCGGCGCCCAGCCATTTGCGAAACGCCTCGCCGCGGTCCTTGACGTGCCCGGCACGCACCAGGTACTCGGCAAAATGCGGGCGCGCCGGCGCATTGCCGCTATCGCCCAGCTCGTGCTGCACGGCGCGGGCGCCTTCGAGGGTACCGGGCATGCCCTTGGCCGCCAGCCGTTTGTCGATTTCTTCGGCGCGCAACCAGCGGCCACGGTGCAGCGCTTCGATCGCCGCCAGCAGGGGCGGTGCGTCGAGCGGGAAGTCGTAGCCCAGCACATGGATGGTCGCGCCACCCCAGGTGCACGACAGCTCCACCCCGCTGACCCAGTGCATGCCCTTGTCGCAGCAGGCCTGGCGCGCCTCGGGCAGGCCTTCGATGGTGTCATGGTCGGTCAGTGCCAGCGTTTGCACCCCGTGCTCATGGGCCCGGGCGACCAGTGTCGAGGGCGACAGGGCGCCGTCGGAGGCCGTGCTGTGACAGTGCAGATCAACATTCATGGAGGAGCGCTTTCGCTGGAATCGATGTTTGTTATTATGCCGTCACATCCCGATTCTGGCTGCCATTGTGAAACAATTCATCGATTTCATCCCGCTGCTGCTGTTCTTCATCGTCTACAAGCTCGACCCGCGCCCTATGGAAATCGCCGGCCACAGCTTCGAATTCGGCGGTATCTACAGCGCCACGGCCATGCTGATCATCAGCTCGCTGGTGGTCTACGGCGCGCTGTTCCTGCGCCAGCGCAAGCTGGAAAAGGGCCAGTGGCTGACCCTGGTGGCCTGCCTGGTGTTCGGCGGCCTGACCCTGACCTTCCACAGCGAAACCTTCCTCAAGTGGAAGGCGCCGGTGGTGAACTGGCTGTTCGCCCTGGGCTTCGCCGGCAGCCACTTCGTCGGCGACCGGGTGCTGATCAAGCGCATCATGGGCCACGCCCTGAGCCTGCCCGATGCCATCTGGGCCCGCCTGAACCTGGCATGGATCGGCTTCTTCCTGTTCTGCGGCGCGGCCAACCTGTTCGTCGCCTTCACCTTCCAGGACTTCTGGGTCGACTTCAAGGTGTTCGGCAGCCTGGGCATGACCGTGATATTCCTGGTGGCGCAGGGCGTGTACCTGTCGCGCCACCTGCACGACGACCCATCTACCTCCAAACCCAAGGATTGACATGCTCTACGCCATCATCGCCAGCGACGTCGCAAACTCCCTGGAAAAGCGCCTGGCTGCCCGCCCGGCGCACATCGAACGCCTGCAGCAGCTGAAGGCCGAGGGCCGCGTGGTACTGGCCGGCCCGCACCCGGCCATCGACAGCAACGACCCGGGCGAAGCGGGTTTCAGCGGTAGCCTGATCGTTGCCGAGTTCGAATCGCTGGCTGCGGCACAGGCCTGGGCCGATGCCGACCCTTACATTGCGGCCGGTGTGTACGACAAGGTGGTGGTCAAGCCGTTCAAGCAAGTACTGCCTTGATCTGAGACCGCGTGGGCTTCTTCGCGGGTAAACCCGCGCCCACAGGGACGGCGCAGGCTTCAAGCTTGCACTTTCCCTGCGGGAGCGGGTTTACCCGCGAAGAAGGCCACGCGGTACCAGCAGTTATACTGTTGCCATCAGTCTGCGGTATCTTTGCCACTGGCGGGCCGATTTAGCCGCCGTCAATGGTTGAATTGAGTGAGTCATGAGCGAGCTGTTACTGATTGATGATGACCAGGAGCTGTGCGAGCTGCTCGGCAGCTGGCTGACCCAGGAGGGATTTACCGTGCGCGCCTGCCACGATGGCCAGAGCGCCCGCCAGGCCCTGGCTACGCATGCCCCGGCAGCCGTGGTGCTGGACGTGATGCTGCCCGACGGCAGTGGCCTGGAACTGCTCAAGCAGTTGCGCAGCGAGCATGCCGAGCTGCCGGTGCTGATGCTCTCGGCCCGCGGCGAGCCGCTGGACCGCATCCTCGGCCTGGAACTGGGCGCCGATGACTATCTGGCCAAACCCTGCGACCCGCGTGAACTCACCGCTCGCCTGCGTGCCGTGCTGCGCCGCAGCCACCCCACCGCCACCACCAGCCAGGTGGAACTGGGCGACCTGGTCTACAGCCCGGCTCGTGGCGTGGCCAGCATCGATGGCCGCGAAATGACCCTGACCCTGTCCGAAAGCCGCATTCTCGAAGCCCTGCTGCGCCAACCCGGCGAGCCGCTGGACAAGCAGGAACTGGCGCAGATCGGCCTGGGCCGCAAGCTGACCCTGTACGACCGCAGCCTGGACATGCACGTCAGCAACCTGCGCAAGAAGATCGGCCCCCACGCCGATGGCCGGCCACGCATCGTCGCCCTGCGCAGCCGCGGCTATTACTACTGCCTCTGAACATCTTTACCGAGCCTTTACCATCCGCTGACCGCGCTTGACGGTGATCTCCCTAGACTGTGCTCATCCGGTAAACACCGGCCTATGTAAAGGAGAGACACCATGCGCAAGACCCTTATCGCCCTGATGTTCGCCGCCGCCCTGCCGACCGTGGCCATGGCCATGCCTGAAGGCGGCCCGCGCCACGACGGCCCGCATCATCGCGGTGATGCGCCTTTCCACCAACTGGACCTGAGCCGTGACCAGCGCCAGCAGATCGGCAAGCTGATGGGCGAGCAGATGAAACAGCGCCGCGACATCACCGAGCGCTACCTGTCCAAGCTGCCGGCCGCCGACCAGAAAGCGATGAAGGACGAACTGCAGGCCAACCGCGACAAGACCGACAGCGCGGTCCGTGCCCTGCTCAAGCCTGAGCAGCAGAAGAAGTTCGACGAACTGCAGAAGGAACGCGCCGCACAGAAAGCAGAATGGCAGGAGTTCCAGGCCTGGAAAGCTGAAAAAGGCAACAAGGCCCAGTAAGCTGTCCGCCCGATGCCCGGCTCGCCTCAGTGCGAGCCGGGCGTTTCTCGTTTGCAGGAGGTGCACTTGCGTTCACTGTTCTGGCGCATCCTGGCCAGTTTCTGGCTGGCCATCACCCTGGTTGCGGGCCTGTCGATCCTGCTGGGCCATATGCTCAACCAGGACGCCTGGATCCTCAGCCGCCACCCGGGCCTTAATACCCTGGCCAGCAAGTGGGCCAAGCATTACGAGCAGGAAGGCCTGGCTTCGGCACAGCACTTCCTGGAACGGCGCAAGGACCGCTACAAGATCGACGTGCAGGTGCTCGATGACAGTGGCGAAGCCGTGGTGCCCGGCACCTTCCCGCGCCGTGCGGCGGCCTTCGAGGCACGCCAGCACAATGACCAGCGGCGCCTGCCGTGGCGCCGGCTGACCGAGGAATACACCAGCCCCGACACCGGCGAGACCTACCTGCTGATCTACCGCATCCCCCACCCGGCGCTGGATGCCTGGCACCGCGAAAGCCTGTTGTGGCCGCTCAGTGCGCTGGGCATTGCTTTGGTGGTGCTGACCCTGTTCAGCCTGCTGGTGACCCTGTCCATCACCCGCCCGCTCAGCCGCCTGCGCAGCGCCGTGCATGACCTGGGCCAGACCACCTACCAGCAGAACAGCCTGGCGCAGCTGGCGGCGCGGCGTGACGAGTTCGGCGTGCTGGCCAAGGACTTCAACAAGATGGGTGCGCGCCTGCAAAGCACCATCGGCAGCCAGCGCCAGTTGCTGCGCGATGTGTCCCATGAACTGCGCTCACCACTGGCCAGGTTGCGCATCGCCCTGGCCTTGGCCGAGCGCGCCGAGCCCGAGCAACGTGAAGCCCTGTGGCCACGCCTGACTCGCGAATGTGACCGCCTGGAAGACCTGATCAGCGAAATCCTCGCCCTGGCGCGGGTCGATGCCGAACAGGCTCACGCCGAACCGGTAGACCTCAATGCCCTGCTCGGCAGCGTGCGCAAGGACGCCCAGCTCAGCGCACCGGAGCAGGACGTGCGCCTGGAGGCACAGCCTGGGTTGACCTTGCAGGGTTGGCCCACACTGATCGAGCGTGCCGTGGACAACCTGCTACGCAACGCCCTGCGCTTCAACCCGCCGGGCCAGCCGATCGAAATCAGCGCCGTGCGCGAGCAGGAGCGTATCGTGTTGAGCGTGCGCGACCATGGGCCTGGGGCAGCGGCGGAGCACCTGGCGCAGTTGGGCGAGCCGTTCTTCCGTGCGCCGGGGCAGGACGCGCCGGGGCATGGGCTGGGGCTGGCGATTGCACGCAAGGCGGCCGAGCGGCATGGTGGCAGCCTGGTGCTGGAGAACCATCCGCAGGGTGGATTTGTAGCTCGGCTGGAGTTGCCTGTGACTGAGGCAACCGGCAGTTGATAATGTAAAGGCCTCTGGCCTCTTCGCGGGTAAACCCGCTCCCACAGGTACTGTGCAAGGCCTGAAATTTGTGCCACACCTGTGGGAGCGGGTTTACCCGCGAAAGGGCCAGCAGCCCTGATAGAGCAATCAGCCCAAGGCTGCGTTACTCGCCCCAGGCACTGACGAAATCAGCGGTTTCCAGAATGGGCGCCGTACGCGGCTCGGTCAGCGGCGTACCAACATATAGGTAACCGATCAGTTCCTCGTTCTCGGCCAGCCCCAAGCCCTTGTGCACGTGGGCATCGAAGGCCATGTCCCCGGTACGCCACACCGCACCGATACCTTGCGCATGCGCCGCAATCAGGATGCCGTGCGCCGCACAGCCCGCCGCCAGCCGCTGCTCGGACCTGGGCACCTTGAAGTGATCCTGCAACTTGGCAATCACCACGATCAGCAACGGCGCCCGCAGGGGCATGGCGCGGGCCTTGTCCAGGGCAGCCTGGCTGGCATCCCCCTTGTGCTGCAACGCTTCGGCGAACAGCTCACCCAGCTTCTCGCGGCCCTGGCCTTCGATGGTGAGGAACCGCCACGGCCGCAACTGGCCATGGTCCGGGGCGCGCAGGGCGGCCTGGAACAGCGCCTCGCGCTGGGCGGCATTGGGCGCCGGGTCGGTCAGGCGTGGCACGGAAACACGGTTGAGCAATGCGTCGAGAGCCTCCATCGGCTACCCTCCTGGCAGGTAAATGTGCGGCCATTCTAGCGTTTACATCACCAGACCCATAGGTAGAATGGCGCCCTTCCGTTTCGAGTCAGAGCAGATCACATGGCGTTGCCGACCTTAAGGATCATTGGTTTCATCATCGGCATCTTCCTGATTACCCTCGCCGTCAGCATGGCAGTGCCCATGGCGACCCTGGTGATCTTCGAACGCACCCGTGACATGCCGTCGTTCCTCTGGTCGAGCCTGATCACCTTTGTCGCCGGCCTGGCCCTGGTGCTTCAGGGTCGCCCCGAGCATGTGCACCTGCGCCCGCGCGATATGTACCTGCTGACCGTCAGCAGCTGGCTGGTGGTGTGTGTATTCGCCGCCCTGCCGTTCCTGCTGACCCAGCACATCAGCTACACCGACGCCTTCTTCGAAAGCATGTCGGGTATCACCGCCACCGGTGCCACCGTGCTCAGCGGGCTCGATAACATGTCTCCAGGCATCCTGATGTGGCGTTCGATGCTGCACTGGCTCGGCGGCATCGGCTTCATCGGCATGGCGGTTGCGATCCTGCCGCTGCTGCGCATCGGTGGCATGCGCCTGTTCCAGACCGAATCGTCCGACCGCTCGGAGAAGGTCATGCCGCGCTCGCACATGGTCGCCAAGTCGATCGTGGGGGTATACGTCGGCTTCTCGATCCTGGGCGCGCTGGGCTTCTGGTGGGCCGGCATGAACCCGTTCGATGCAATCAACCACGCCATGTCGGCGATCTCCACTGGCGGGTTTTCCACCTCCGACCAGTCGCTGGCCAAGTGGGATATCCCGGCCGTGCACTGGGTCGCGGTGGTGGTGATGATCCTCGGCAGCCTGCCCTTCACCCTCTACGTGGCCACCCTGCGTGGCAACCGCAAGGCACTGATCCGCGACCAGCAGGTGCAAGGTTTGCTGGGCATGCTGGTGGCCACCTGGCTGGTGCTTGGCACCTGGTACTGGGCCACCACCAATCTGCACTGGCTCGATGCCCTGCGCCACGTGGCGCTGAACGTGACCTCGGTGGTCACCACCACCGGTTTCGCCCTGGGTGACTACAGCCTGTGGGGCAACTTCTCGCTGATGCTGTTCTTCTACCTGGGCTTCGTCGGCGGCTGCTCCGGCTCGACGGCAGGTGGCATCAAGATCTTCCGCTTCCAGGTCGCCTACATCCTGCTCAAGGCCAGCCTCAACCAGCTGATCCACCCGCGCGCGGTGATCAAGCAGAAGTACAACGGCCACCGCCTCGACGAAGAAATCGTGCGTTCGATCCTGACCTTCTCGTTCTTCTTCGCCATTACCATATGCGTCATGGCGCTGCTGCTGTCGTTGCTTGGCGTAGACTGGATGACCGCCCTGACTGGCGCTGCCGGCACGGTCTCGGGTGTAGGCCCGGGCCTGGGTGAAGTGATCGGCCCGTCGGGCAACTACGCCACGCTGCCGGACGCTGCCAAGTGGATTCTCGCCAGCGGCATGCTGCTCGGCCGCCTGGAAATCATCACGGTGCTAGTGTTGTGCATGCCGGCGTTCTGGCGCCACTGACCACCTCGGGCTCCGCGCCCAGACGCGCGCGGTACTCACCAGGCGTGGCATCGTACCAGCGGCGGAACGCCCGGTAGAAGTTGCTGGGGTCGGCAAAGCCCAGCAGGTAGGCGGTCTCCATCAGGGTCATGCCTGGCTGCGCCAGGTACTGTTCGGCCAGTTCGCGGCGGGTGTCATCGAGCAGGGTCTGGAAGCTGGTGCCTTCTTCCTGCAACCGCCGCTGCAAAGTGCGCTGCGACAGGTGCAGGGCCTGGGCCAGGGTTTCGCGCTTGGGCTCGCCCTGCGGCAGGATACGGCACAGCACCTGGCGCACGCGGTGGGTGACCCGGCTTTCCGAGAAACGCGCCAGGTATTCGCCGGCAAAGCGGTCATGCAGGATGGCCATGGCTTCATTGGCGGTGGGCAGCGGTGCCTCCATGTCGGCGCGCTCGAACACCAGCGCATCGTGCGGCGCACCAAACACCAGCGGCGAATGAAACGCCGCTTTGTACGGCTCGATATTCTTTGGCTGCGGCCCCTGCACCAGCACCCGGCGCGGTTGCACCGGCCGACCGCTGAGCCAGCTGCACAGCGCCAGCGCACAGGCCAGCGATGCTTCGGCACTGTGCCGGGTCGGCGGCAGATGGTCGCCATGTACGGTCAGGATCAGCGAATAGCCCTCGGGGCCGAGAGAGAAGCTGAGGTCGGAGCTCTCGGCGATGATGCGCTGGTAACGCACCAGGCGCTCGAAGCCTTCGGCCAGGGTGCGGCTGGACATCAACGCATAACCCACCACATGGAACGATGCCGGGCGCACCACCCGCGCCATGTTCAGGCCTATGGCCTCGTTGCCCGACAGTTCCACCGCCAGTTGCCACAGACGGGTCATGGAGTCCTGGGGGAAGCGCGCGTCGGGGTCGTCGAGCGCAGCGAAATCCAGCCCCAGCTGCTTGAACATGGCCCGGCAGTCCAGCCCTTCCAGTTCGAGTGCCTTCACGATCCCTGATGCCCAGCTGGCCGACGTGGTTCTTTCGCTCATGACAGGCATTTTATGCTGACCGCTCCTGCGGTGAACCCCACGGATATTCAATTGGCGCCTATTGTCACTGATAGGCCTCGCCAGTCACTCTAGACTCGAATCAGGCTCCACGCCGTGCATCTTGTCCAGAAGTATTAATACCGGAGCACTGCCATGAACCGCACAGCGCAGTTTCGCAGTTTTGCCGAGTTCTACCCTTATTACCTGGGGGAGCACAGCAACCCCACCTGTCGCCGCCTGCACTTTGTCGGCACCAGCCTGGTGATTGCTTTGCTGGCCTATACCATTGGCAGTGGCAAATGGTTGCTGCTACTGGCCTTGCCGGTGTTCGGCTACGGCTTTGCCTGGGTCGGGCATTTCTTTTTCGAAAAGAACCGGCCAGCGACCTTTACCCATCCGCTGTACAGCCTGATAGGGGATTTCGTGATGTTTCGGGATATCCTGCTGGGCAAGATCAGCCTGTAGATTTTTTGGGGCTGCTTTGCAGCCCCAGGGCCCTCAAGCCCTACGCCTGTTCGCGCACCGCCGCTGCTGCCTGCGCCTCTCGCGCCTGCGCCTGCGCCAGCCGATAAAGCTCGATCGTGCCATCCCAATGCTCGATCAGCGCCGTGCACGATTCCACCCAATCCCCACAATTGAGGTACTCCACCTCCCCCACCTGGCGAATCTCGGCATGGTGGATATGCCCACACACCACCCCGTGAAAACCACGGCGGGTGCACTCATGGGCAATGGCATCCTCGAAGTCGCTGATGAAGTTCACCGCGCCTTTGACCTTGTGCTTCAGGTACGCCGACAGTGACCAATAGCCGTATCCATAGCGGGCACGCCAGTGGTTGAGCCAGCGGTTGAGCACCAGGGTGAACTCGTAGGCACGGTCACCGAGGAACGCCAGCCAGCGGTGGTAACGGGTAATCACGTCGAACTGGTCGCCATGGATCACCAGCAGGCGGCGGCCATCGGCGGTGAGGTGCTCGGCCTCGTCCACCAGTTGGATGTTGCCGAGGATCAGCCTGGAGTAACGGCGCAGGAATTCGTCATGGTTGCCGGTGACGTAGATCACCTCGGTGCCCCGCTTGCTCATGGTCAGCAACCGGCGGATCACGTTGGTGTGGGCTTGTGGCCAGTAGATACCGCCGCGCAGCTTCCAGCCATCGATGATATCGCCCACCAGGTAGATGCGGTCGGCCTGGTACCCCTTGAGGAACTGCGACAGGTGTTCGGCCTGGCAGTCGCGGGTGCCCAGATGCACATCGGAAATCCACAGGGTACGCACGCGTTGCTTGCGCGAGGGGCGGGACAGTTCGGCATGGGTCATGGGCAGGCTCCGGCGCAGTTTGCTGGAGACTGGCAGGCGCGGATGACAGCGCAGTGGCAAAACCGTTACGAGTGATGGGTTGCAGGGAATGAGGCACAATGCGCTTCTGCCCTGCGAGGACGACGCTACCCATGACCGCCGGCCCGATCCTCTCGCTGCGCCATTACCGCGACAGCCTGATCGCCCACAGCCACGAACACCCGCAACTGGTGTTCGGCCTGCGCGGCCGCCTGGAGTTCGAGGTGCAGGGGCATGGCGCCGGGATCGATCGGCAGGGGCTGATCGTGGTACCGGCGGGTGCCCATCACACCTGCGCCAGCGATGGCGGCAGCGATTGCCTGGTGCTGGATGTGCCCGGGGACCACTGGTTGCGCGAGCAACTGGGCGAACATGCCGATGCCAGCCGCCGTCTGCTCGACCGCCCCGGCGCCCTGGGCCTGGATGAGCGCCAGCAGCAGCTGGTGGACTGGCTGGCGGCCAGCCCCATGCATGACCCATTGATTGCCCGGCAAGGGGCAGCGCTGCTGCTGGCCAGCCTCAACCCCACGGCGGCCGCCAGGGTCAGCGCCAGCCAGCGCCTGCCCTATGCTGCCTTCGATGCGCATATCGAGCAGCATGCCGCCTATCCGCTGCAAGTGGCTGACCTGGCGCGCATCGCCGGGTTGTCCAGTGCCCGCCTGCATGCGCGCTTTACTGCGGAGTGCGGGATGACGCCGATGGACTACATTCGCCAGCGGCGCTTGCTCAAGGCGCGGCGCCTGGTGGTGCAGACCTTGCTACCGATGGGCGAGATTGCGGCGCAGGTGGGGTACAGCTCGCAGAGTGCGTTTTCGGCGGCGATGTTGCGGGCGTTCGGGTGTACGCCGTTGGCATTGCGGCGAGAGTCTGGCGACAATTGACGCCAGTCTTGCGACAGAACGCGTTTGCCTGTGCCTGTACACTTTGCCTGTGCCGGCCCTTTCGCGGGTAAACCCGCTCCCACAGGTACTGCACCGCTTTCAAAGCCTGTGCAGTACCTGTGGGAGCGGGTTTACCCGCGAAAGGGCCGGCACAGCCAGTAGAGATCTTGAGCAAGGACCACCCATGAACCACCGCACCGCCCTCGGGGCCCTGCATATCGGCGCGCTGTTCTTCGGCCTCACCGGCGTCTTCGGCAAACTGGCTACCAGCGCCAGCCCGGTGATAATCGTCTTCGGCCGCGCCGCCTTCGCCGTGCTCGCCCTGGCCCTGTTCGCCAGCCTGACCGGGCCGGGCTGGCAACGCCTGAGCGGCCAGGACGCCCGCCGCCTGCTGCTCGGCGGTGTGCTGCTGGCCGGCCATTGGGTCAGCTTCTTCATCGCGGTAAAGGTTGCCGGCGTGGCCATCGCCACCCTCGGCTTCGCCAGCTTCCCGGCCTTTACCGTGATCCTCGAAGGCCTGCTGTTCCGCGAGCGCATCCGCCGCAACGAGGCTGTGCTGGTATTGCTGGTCAGCATTGGCCTGGTGCTGGTCACACCGGCATTCGACCTGGCCAGTGAAGCTACCGGCGGCCTGCTCTGGTCATTGCTGTCGGGGCTGCTGTTCTCCCTGTTGTCACTCACCAACCGCGCCGGCTCCGGCCGCCTGCCCGCAGTGCAGGCGGCGCTGTGGCAGAACCTGGTGGTGGGCTTGTGCCTGCTGCCGTTCGCAGCACCGGACCTGGCCGGCGTAACCACCATGGACTGGCTGTGGATCGCCCTGCTCGGCATCTTCTGCACCGGCGTGGCACACAGCCTGTTCGTCGCCAGCCTGTCGGTGATCAAGGCGCGCACCGCCGCCGTGGTGTTCGCCATGGAACCGGTCTACGGCATAGCCGTGGCCTGGGTGGTGTTCGCCGAAACCCCGACCTTGCGCATGCTGCTGGGCGGCGCACTGATCATCTTCGCCATCGTGCTGTCCAGCCGCCTGGCCGCCGAGCAACCGCCCAGGCAGCGGCCACTGGCCGAGGGCGCCTGATTCAGCGGTCGTTGTGGCCCAGGTCGCGTTGCGGGTCGATCTGGTCACGCACCCGCTGCTTCAGCACCTTGGCCTCGGGGAAGCCCCCGTCGGCCTTGCGCTCCCAGATCTGCACACCATTGCAGGTGATGCGGAAGATACCGCCGGTGCCAGGCTCCAGCGCCACTCGGCCAAGGTCGTCAGCGAAGGTGCTGAGCAGTTCCTGGGCCAGCCAGGCGGCACGCAGCAGCCATTGGCACTGGGTGCAATATGTGATGACGATTTCCGGTTTGCTGTCGGCCATGGTGAGGCATCTCCAGGTGAGGGGCCGCTTATACTAGCGGTCTTTAGCCCACGGTTTGAGACTCACGATGCGCCGTTTGCTGTTCTGTTTCCTGCTTACCCTTACCTCCCTCACGGTATTCGCCGCGGAAGCGGCCAGGCCCAAGGTTGGCCTGGTGCTGTCGGGTGGCGCGGCCCGTGGCCTGGCCCACATCGGAGTGCTCAAGGCCCTGGAGGAACAGGGTGTGCGCATCGACGCCATCGCCGGCACCAGCATGGGCGCAGTGGTCGGCGGCCTGTACGCCTCGGGCTACAGTGTCGATGAGCTGGAAAAGCTCGCCACCACCCTCGACTGGCAACAGGCACTGTCCGATGCCCCGCCGCGCAAGGACGTGCCATTCCGGCGCAAGCAGGATGACCGCGACTTCCTGGTCAAGCAGAAGCTCAGTTTTCGCGACGACGGCAGCCTGGGCCTGCCGCTGGGCGTGATCCAGGGCCAGAACCTGGCGCTGCTACTGGAAAGCAAGCTGGCGCACACCGCCGACACCCGTGACTTCGACAAGCTGCCCATCCCCTTCCGCGCAGTGGCCACCGACATCGCCAGCGGCGAAAAGGTAGTGTTCCGCCGTGGCCACCTGCCCCAGGTGATCCGCGCCAGCATGTCGATCCCGGCGGTGTTCGCCCCGGTCGAGCTGGACGGCCGGCTGCTGGTGGACGGCGGCATGGTCGACAACATCCCGCTGGACGTTGCCCGCGAAATGGGTGTGGACCTGGCCATCGTGGTCGACATCGGCACCCCGCTGCGTGACCGCAAGCAGCTGGCCACGGTGGTCGACGTGCTCAACCAGTCGATCACCCTGATGACCCGGCGCAACTCGGAGGAACAACTGGCCAGCCTGCACCGTGACGACATCCTCATCCAGCCGCCGCTGACCGCCTTCGGCGTCACCGATTTTGGCCGCGCCCGGGAAATGATCGAGGCCGGCTACCGCGCCACCCGCCTGCTCGACCCGCGCCTGCTCGCCCTGCGCCAGCCCGAAGGCGACAGCAGCCTGGCCGTGGCCCGTTCGCCACGCCAACGCACGCCGACGATCACCGCGATCAGGATCGAGAACGACTCCAAGGTCAGCGACGACGTCATCCGCTCGTACATCCGCCAGCCCATCAATGCCCCGCTGGAGCTGGACCGCCTGCAGACCGACATGGGCACGCTGTATGGCCTGGACTACTTCGACCGGGTGCAGTACCGCGTGGTGCACAAGGGTGACGACAACACCCTGGTGATCAACGCCCGTGGCCGCCGCGGTGGCACCGACTACCTGCGCCTGGGCCTGAACCTGTCGGACGACCTGCGCGGCGACAGCGCCTTCAACCTGGGCGCCAGCTACCGGGTCAACGGCATCAACAGCCTCGGCGCCGAATGGCTGACCCGTGGCCAGATCGGCGACCAGCAGGAACTGTACAGCGAGTTCTACCAGCCGCTTGACGTGGGCTCGCGCTATTTCATCGCGCCCTACCTGGACTTCGGTTCGCAAAACATCGAAGCCACCCTGGACAACGACCCGGTCGCCGAATACCGCCTGGAGCGTTACGGCTTCGGCCTGAACGTGGGGCGGCAGATCGGCACCAACGGTGAAGTGCGCCTGGGCGTGGGCAAGGCCTGGGGCGAGGCCGAGGTGCGCATCGGTGACCAGGACCTGCCCAAGGTCAGTTTCAACGAAGGTTTCTACGAGCTGAAGTACTCGTTCGACACCCTCGACAATGTGTACTTCCCGCACCGCGGCGAGGATATCGGCCTGACCTTGCGCAAGTATGACCAGTCGCTGGATTCCGACCAGGACTACCGGCAGTGGATGTTCAACCTGGACAAGGCCCTCAGCAGCGGGCCGAACACCTTCGTGCTGGGCGGGCGCTACGGGCGCACGCTGGATGAGACCGAAGTGGTGACATCGAGCTTCGTGCTGGGCGGGGCGCGGGAGCTGTCAGGCTTCCGCCAGGACTCGGTGTCGGGGCAGAACGTGAGCCTGATGCGCATGGTCTACTACCGCCGCCTGACGCCACGAGCCTACGTGCCGCTGGACTTCCCGCTGTACATCGGCGGGTCGCTGGAGCGTGGGCGGGCGTGGAACAACGATAACGAATTCGACAGTGGCTACATCAATGCGGCGAGCATCTTCCTGGGGCTGGAGACGCCGCTGGGGCCATTGAACCTGAGTTACGGGGCCAACAGTGCGCATGAGCAGGCGGTGTACCTGAACCTGGGGCATACCTTCTAGGGCTTCATCGCTTTCAGGGCCGGTGAGATCCCTGTGGGAGCGGGTTCACCCGCGAAGCAGGCGACGCGGTGCATGGCACCGGCTGCGCCGGTGTTCGCGGCTAAAGCCGCTCCCACAGGGACAGCGCCAACTTGAAGGCCGCAAAGCGGCCCCAGGGCCCCTCAGGATTTTTCGAGGTTGGCCAGGATCCTGGCATGCACCCGCATGCACACCTGCAGTTCCGCCTCGTCCACCCCGGTGAACAGCTCCACCCGCAGTTGATTGGCAATGGTTTCGATCTGGTCGATCAGCGGCTTGGCCGGCGGGCACAGCACAATCTTCTTCGCCCGCCGGTCTTCCAGCACCGCCTGCCGGCGTACCAGCCCCTGCGCTTCCAGGCTGTCGAGCAGGCGCGCCAGGGTCGGGCCTTCGACACCCACGCTCTGGGCCAGCTCGCGCTGGGTCGGGGCATCTTCGAAACGGGCCAGGTGCAGCAACACCAGCCAGCGCGCCTGGGACAGGTTGAGCCCGGCCAGGCGGCGGTCCAGCTCGGCACGCCAACCGCGGGACATCTGGGCCAGCTGCATGCCGAAGCGGTGTTGATTGTCGGTCAGGGGCATAAGCAACTCATTGAACAGATCTAATTATTAGGCAGCTAACCATGGCCCGTCCCACGAGGCAAGGCTCGGGCACCCTGGAATGTTCGATAATCGTCAAAAAACATGACGAAGGTCAGCAGATAACCGTTCTGACCTCGATCCTGTCGCCACTCACAGTTCGAACTCGGCCGCCAGCGCCGCCCGCACGCAGTAGAGCACGCCCTCCGGCACCCGGGCCCCGAACAGCGGCGCAATCGCCGACACCGGTGGCAGCTCGCCCTCGCCATCGAGGAAGGCATCCTGCACTTCCATCAGCAGGTCTTCCGGCAAGTCCAGGGCCTGCTCCAGGCTCAGCTCCTGGCGGCCCAGCGCCTCGGCCAGCAGGCTGTAGACGTTCTTCTCGCTGCAGTTGAGCTGCCCGGCGATCTGCGCCGGGGTCATCCCGGCGCGGGCCAGGCTGACCAGTTCGTGGCGCAGGTCCAGCACCACCTTCGGCGCCTCGTCGGTGCCGCCGCTGTTGTTCAGCACCTCGAGGAAGGCCTGGCCATAACGCTCCAGCTTGCGCGCCCCCACGCCGCTGACCTGGGCCATGTCGCTGAGGCTGACCGGCTGGCTGCGCAGCATCTCCAGCAACGTCGAGTCGGGGAAGATGACGTAGGGCGGCACACTGTGCTCCTCGGCCAGCTTGCGCCGCAGGGTGCGCAGTGCTTCCCACAGCTCGCGCTCTTCGGCACGCACCAGCTGGCTGGCCGGGCTGCCGCCACTGGACGACGAAGTCTTGGCGGTAGTCTGTGGCTTGAGGTCTCGGCGCAGCTGCAAGGTCACCTCGCCACGCAGCAGCGGCCGGCAGCTGTCGGACAGGCGCAGGCCGCCGTAACCCTCCAGGTCGATGTCGACCAGGCCGCGTGCCACCAGCTGGCGGAACAGCGAACGCCACTCGACCTCGGCCAGGCCTTTGCCGACGCCAAACACCGAGAGCTTCTCGTGGCCGAAATTGCGCACCTTCTCGGTGTCCTTGCCCAGCAGCACGTCGACCAGGTGACCGACGCCGTAGCGCTGACCGGTGCGGAACACCGCCGACAGCGCCTGGCGGGCCGGCTCGGTGGCGTCCCAGGTCTGCACCTGGTCGACACAGTTGTCGCAATGCCCGCACGGTTGCTCGAGGGTTTCGTCGAAATAGGCCAGCAGCGACTGGCGGCGGCAGCGGGTTTCTTCGCACAGGGCCAGCATGGCGTCGAGCTTGTGCTGCTCGATGCGCTTGTGGCGCTCGTCACCTTCGGAGTTCTGCAGCATCTGCTTGAGCATCACCATGTCCTGCAGCCCGTAGGCCATCCAGGCATCGGACGGCAGCCCGTCACGGCCGGCACGGCCGGTCTCCTGGTAGTACGCCTCGAGCGACTTGGGCAGGTCAAGGTGGGCGACAAAGCGCACGTTGGGCTTGTCGATGCCCATGCCGAAGGCGATGGTGGCGACCATGATCAGCCCTTCCTCGTTGAGGAAGCGGTGCTGGTTGGCCGCGCGCGTCTCGGCAGCCAGGCCGGCGTGATACGGCAGCGCCGGGAAGCCCTGGTCACAGAGGAAGGCGGCAGTTTCGTCGACCTTCTTGCGTGACAGGCAATAGACGATGCCGGCGTTGCCGCGGCGCTCACCAAGGAAGGCCATCAGCTGCTTGCGCGGCGCCTCCTTGGGCACGATGCGGTAGAAGATGTTGGGCCGGTCGAAACTCGACAGGAAGCGCTCGGCGCCTTGCAGGTGCAGGCGCTGGACAATCTCTTCGCGGGTGCGCATGTCGGCAGTGGCGGTCAGCGCGATGCGCGGCACATGCGGGAACAGCTCGGCCAGTTGGCCCAGTTGCAGGTATTCGGGGCGGAAATCGTGGCCCCATTGCGACACGCAGTGGGCCTCGTCGATGGCGAACAACGCGATATCCAGGTCGCGCAGGAAGTCGAGCATGCGCGGCTGCACCAGGCGCTCCGGCGCCAGGTACAGCATCTTCACTTCGCCACGGCGCAGGCGCCCGGCCAGGTCACGCTGCTGCTCCGGCGTCAGCGTGGAGTTCAGCGCGGCAGCCGGCACACCGAGTTCGTCGAGCGTGGCGACCTGGTCGTCCATCAGCGCGATCAGTGGCGAAACCACCACCGTCAGGCCTGGGCGCAACAACCCCGGCACCTGGAAACACAACGACTTGCCGCCACCGGTAGGCATCAGCACCAGGGCATCGCCGCCATTGGCCACGCAGTCGATGATCGCTGCCTGGCGCCCGCGGAAACTGTCGTAGCCGAAGACGTCCTTGAGAACGCGCTGAGCCTGTTCGAGCATGTGCAACTCCACAAATCGCCGTACCATCCTGGATACAGGCTGGACGAAAAACCCGCCCCGCACACGCCAAATGCGTAAGCGGTTTTTGCCAGGCAGCCGGCAAAACCTGCCCCTGGATGAAAAATCGCGGAGTATACCGCAGCACCGCCCCGCGCAGGGCACCACGGCGATAGACGTTCCCTTTGCCCCGCCGCCGTCGCAAGGTGCTAGAATTCGGTATCGTTTATTCCCCAAGGTAGCCCTGTAATGTCCTTCGCCGAGCAACTGACCCGCCTGCAAGCCTTCCTCGACGCCGACGAGCTGCACGAAGAAGCGCTGGACTATGTCGCCGCCCACGGCTACCTCACCGCCCTGTCGATCAATGCCGAGGAAGTGCCCGAGCGCGAATGGATCGACGCCCTGTTCGCCGAAGAGCCGCACTACGCCAGCGACGCTCAGCGCACCGAGATCGAAGCCACCCTGGTGGCGCTCAAGGCGCATATCGCCCGCCAGCTGGCCAGCGACGACGAGTTCGAGCTGCCGTGCGACCTGGACCTGACCGACGAGCCGGACGATTCCGACCTGCGCGGCTGGTGCATCGGCTTCATGGAAGGCGTATTCCTGCGTGAAGAGGCCTGGTTCGAGAACGCCGAAGAAGAAGTCAGCGAGATGCTGCTGCCGATCATGGTCGGCTCGGGCCTGTTCGACGAGCAGCCAGAGTTCGCCGATATCGCCAGCAACGCCAACCTGCAGGACGACATGATCGTACAGATCCCCGAAGCGCTGACTGCGCTGTTCCTGCTGCTGCACGCCCCTGACGAAAAGCCGGCGCTGCTCAAACCACGCCACCACTAAGTCGCCTATGCGATACCTGCTGCTGGCCACCGGCTGGCTCAGCGTCGCGTTGGGGGTGTTGGGGATTTTCCTGCCGGTACTGCCCACCACCCCGTTCCTGCTATTGGCGGCGGCCTGCTTTGCCCGCAGCTCGCCGCGCTTTCACCACTGGCTGGTCCATCACCCGAAGCTCGGGCCGTGGATCCGCGACTACCTCAGTGGTGAAGGCATCCCCCTCAAGGGCAAGGTCTACGCCATCGGCCTGATGTGGGCCAGCATCGGCCTGTCGTGCTATCTGGTGCCGCTGTTCTGGGCGCGCACCTTCATGTTGACCAGCGCCGTACTGGTAAGCCTGTATATCCTCAGCCAGAAAACTCTGCAGAAGCCAAAGTGACAATATTTTGTCGCCAAATATCAATTTCGCCTAACTGATATTTCTCTTATCCGAAATAGTTCTGGAACCGCGCACGAACCCTGTATCCATTGGCTTTCACGGCTATTAACGGTGCCGCAGCCTGTGTTTTTTTCGCGAACCAATTAGACAATATATGTCTTATATGGCAATTTGATATGAAGAAATCTTCTTATCTATCGCGTTGAATGTACTTAGCTGTGTTGTTAAAAACCTGCAACACTATACGCGGTAACTTTATCGTCATTTTTTTGGCGAGCAGCAGGATCAATTCCAGGATCAGGGAGATGTACCATGCGCGTTTTGAACCCCATCACCAGTGCATTACTGTTGGCCCTGGCGAGTGCCAACGTACAGGCGATGTCGATCACAGAGGCTGTCCAGAGCGCCGTGGACTACCATCCGCAAGTCAGCTCCAATCGCAACAGCAAGCTGTCGGCCGATGAAGATGTGAAGTTTGCGCGTGGTGGCTACTACCCTTCCGTGGATTTGGTCGCCGGCTATGGCCGCCAGCGTTCGGACAACACCACTACCCGTGCCGAGGGCAACCACAACAAGGAAACCCTCAACTACACCCAGTCCGAACTGCGCCTGCGGCAGATGATCTTCGACGGCTTCAACACCGCGAATGAAGTGGGCCGCACCGAAGCGGTCTCCACCTCCCGCGCCTACTACACCCAGGCCGTCGCCCAGGATGTCGCCCTGCGTGCAGTCGAGGTGTACCTGGAAGTGCTCAAACGCCGTGAACTGGTAGCCCTGGCCAGGAACAACCTGCAAGCCCATCTGCGCGTCAACGACCAGATTGGCCTGCGCAACGAGCGCGGTGTCGGCAGCACCGCCGACCTTGACCAGTCCCGCGCACGTCGCGCCCTGGCAGAAAACAACCTGGACACCGCCGAAGTCGACCTGGCCGACGCCGAGGCCAACTTCTTCAGCGTCGTCGGCCGTATGCCGGACGAGCTGGAAAGCCCGCAGACCATCAAGGGCGAGGTGCCTGGCACCCTCGATGAAGCCCGCGACGGCATGCGCCAGAACAACCCGTACATCAAGTCTGCCCAGGCTGACGTGAATGCTGCCGAGCAGCAATACGAAGTGGCCAAGTCGACCTTCTACCCACGCTTCGACGCCATTCTGGCCACTGGTGCCAACAACAACACCGGCGGCGAGAAAGGCCACAACAACAACGACTGGCAAGCTGGCGTTGAAATGAACTACAACCTGTTCCGCGGTGGCAGCGACAAGGCTCGCCTGCAGTCCGACGCGCACAAGATCAACCAGGCCCTGGACATTCGCAACAACGCCCTGCGTGAGCTGACCGAGAACCTGAGCTTGGCGTGGAACGCCATGAACAACGCCAGCAAGCAGTTGCCAACCGCGCGTGAATACGCCGAGACCACCAAGCGCGTGCGTGCCGCCTACCAGGACCAGTTCGGCCTGGGCCAGCGCACCCTGCTCGACCTGCTCGACAGTGAAAACGAGCTGTACAACGCCGACCGCCGCTACACCGAGGTGCGTTATACCGAGGAGTTCTCGCGCTACCGTGTACTGGCGACCATGGGTGAGCTGCTGAGCAAGCAGCGTATTTCGCTGCCGCCGGAAGCGCTGGCTACCACCGAAGTACGCACCGAGGCGCGTTTGCCTGAGATGCGTTGATCGGGTTCGAGATAGCCGGGGCCACTCCCACAGGAGGATCAACTACTGTGGGAGCGGCCTTGTGTCGCGAAAGGGCTGCAGAGCAGCCCCCTTGCGCTCACTCGGTGCCATGGTTGCGCTGGAACGTCTCCTCGCCCATGGCCCTGATCTGCCCTTCGATCAACGCCTCGAACGGCGCCAGCAACGCATCGAAGCAGGCCGGTTGCTCCAGCGCATCGAGCGCCCCCACCACCGCCTCGATAGTCGACAGCGCCCCCGCCTCCGGCGCCTTGCGCAGCCGGTAGCGTGAAGGCGCGACCGCCCCCAGCGTCACCCGCGGCAACGCCACCAGCACCGGGTTCAGGTACAGCAGCTTGCGCGCCTTGCGCCAGGTACCGTCGGGCACGATCAACAGCAAGGGTTTGTCGTCCGTCTCGCCATAGGCCTGCAGCACCTGGGCGTCGTCACCCGGGAACAGCAGGGCCGGCCGGTAACCGGGGGTAGCCAGCAGTTCGTTCAGGTCATCGAACACCTCACCTACCCGCAACTCGGCATTGTTCAGGCCAAGGGCGGCCAGGCGGGCAGTGTTCAGGGCATGGGCGGTTTCACTGGGGTGCTGCAGCAGGATGACGCGGGTGCGGCTGTCGAGCGCGGGGATCAGTGGGCAGAGGCAATGGTCGAGCGGGCGCTGGCAGCGCTCGCAGCGGGGTCTGGGCATGGGGTTCTCCTTGGCGGGAACAGTTTGCCACAGAACCGGGGCCCGCTTTGCGGGCCTTTCGCCCTGTAGGAGCGGGCTTGCCCGCGATGCAGGCAATGCGGTGGCTGGCACGGGCTTCGCCCGTGATCGCGGGTAAACCCGCTCCTACAGGGCGAAAGGGCTGCAAAGCAGCCCTAGCGATCTCAACGGTTGAACCGCTCCGCCAAGCTATGCAGGTACTCTGCCATGCGCTCCAGGTCCTGGCTGATTTCCGCGCCCTGCCTGGCCTGCCCGGCACTCTGGTCGCACAGCTGGGCAATCCTCACGATCTGCTGGTTGATGTCCTCGGCTACATGGCTCTGCTGCTCCGACGCCGTCGCCATCTGCTGGCTCATGCCAGTGATGCGGCTGACCGCCTGGGCAATCCCGCTCAATGCCGCCTGCACAGCCTCGACACTGTGCACGCTGTCCCGCGAGATCTGCTCACCACGGTTCGCCGTACTGACCGCACGCTCTGCCCCGGCGCGCAACGACGCGATGATGTGATGGATTTCCTCGGTCGAAGCACGAGTGCGCTGGGCCAACGAACGCACCTCATCCGCCACCACGGCAAACCCGCGCCCCTGTTCGCCGGCGCGTGCCGCTTCAATGGCGGCATTGAGCGCCAGCAGGTTGGTCTGCTCGGCAATCGAAGTGATCACATCGACCACGCTGCCGATCGACTGGGTCTGCTCGGCCAAGGCGTTCACCGCCTGGCCAATGTCATTGACGGCATCGCTCATGCTGCCCATGGCTTTCAGGCTCTGCAGGGCCAGCTCGCTGCCCTGCTGCGCCAGCTGGTCGGCATCACCCGCTGCGTGCGCCGTGCTCTGCACGTTGTGGGTAACCTCCTGGATGGTCGCCGCCATCTGCGCAATGGCGGTGGCGGACTGGTCGGTCTCGTTGCGCTGGCGGTCGAGCATCTGGGCCTGGGCATCGGACAAGTCGGACGACTGCGCCGCCCGCGACTTCACCCCGACCCCGGCATCCACCAGGCGGGTCAAGGCCGTTTGCAGGCGTGCCTCCTCACTGATGATGGCCAGGTCGAGCTGGCCCTGCAGGCCCGGGTTATCGCTGTAGGTCAGCGCCACCAGCGGGCTGGTGAAGGCCTTGGGATGCTCGGCCAGCGTGTGGCGGATAGCCTGGTTCTGCCGGTGCTCGACCAGATACCAGGCCAGCAGCAGGCTGGCCATCAGCACCCCGAGCGCCGCATAAGTCGGCAGCCACAGGTAGCCTGCCGCCGACAGCAGGCCCGCACCGATCAAGGGCCACCCGTGGCCCAGGCCATGCCCAAGCCGGGCCGCCCACGGCACCGCCGCGCGGCCGGCCCGCAAGCGTGCGTACAACGCCTCGGCGCGGCGGATCTGCTCGCGGGTGGGCACCGAGCGCACCGACTCGTAGCCGCTGATGCGGCCCTGTTCGTAGATGGCCGTGACATAGGCACTGACCCAGTAGTGATCGCCGTTTTTCGCCCGGTTCTTGACCACGCCCATCCAGGGTTTGCCCTGTTTGATGGTTTCCCACATGTGGCCGAACACCGCTGGCGGCATGTCCGGGTGGCGCACCAGGTTATGGGGTTGGCCGACCAGCTCGTCGTAGGTGAACCCGCTGATCGCCACGAAAGCGTCGTTGCAGTAGGTTATGCGGCTGTTGAGGTCCGTAGTGGAAATCAGGCGTTGATCGTTAGGAAAAGTTCTTTCGTGCTCAGTGACGGGCAAATTCATGCGCATCTTGGGCAATCCTTGCAGGATTAAAGGGAGATAGTCATCAACACACGCAAGTGTGATGTATAGCAGGACGCCATTATGTTGTCGGTCAGCGGCGCCAACTATTTAGCGCACACCGACGAAATACAGGCATGCGCCGTACCTCAGCCGACGTTGAGCTGACTCTTGAGCAGGTCGCGGAAAGTCTGGATCAACGGCTCGCGGCTGCGCCCGCGGCGAATGATCAGCGAGAACGGTGCCTGGTAACCGAAAGTGGACGGCGACAGCACGCGCAAGTCGCCCTTGTCGACCCAGGCCTGGGCATAGTGCTCGGGCAGGTAGCCGATGTAGGCCCCGGAGAGAATCAGGATCAACTGCGCCTCCATGCTCTCCACCGTCGCTGCGCTGTGCTTGAAGCCATGCCGGGCCAGCTCGGCCTGGCTCCAGTAGCCCCGTCCGACCATGCGCTGCTGGGTCACCACCGGCTCGGGAATGCGCCGTTCGGCATACAACGGGTGGCGGCTGCTGCAGTACAGCCAGTGCTGCTCACGGTACAGCGGCTGGTAAAGCAGCCCGCTCATGCGCGAGGAAAACGCCCCGATGGCAAGGTCCAGGCGGTTGTCCTGCACGCCCAGCTGCAGCTCGTAAGGGCTGGACACCGACAGGTGCAGGTGCACCGCCGGGTGTTCCTGGCTGTAGGCGCCGATGGCTTCGGCCAGCGGCAAGGCCCGGTCACCGACGGTGGAGTCGATCACCCCCAGGTTGAGGGTGCCGCGCAACTCGCCCTTCAGGGCGGCGGCATACTGCTCGAAACCGTCCAGCTCGGCCAGCAGGCGCAGGGTCTCCTGATGGAACAGCTCGCCCTTGCTGGTCAGGCTGAAACCGCCACGGCCGCGGTGGCACAGCACGATCCCCAGGGCGCCTTCCAGCTGGCTCATGTAGGTGCTGATGGCCGAGGTCGACAGGTTCAGCTCGCGCTGGGCGTTGGCGAAACCCTGGTGGCGCACCACGCTGACGAAGATGCGCAGCAGTTTCAGGTCGGGCAGGGTCGAGGCCATGGTGCAACGTTCCGCAAGGGTATGTGCGCGCAGTCTAACCGCTCTGCCGGCCTTTAGTTCAGAAATTCCTGAACTAAGTATTTGCCGGTAGCGATTTTTCCCCGGCACTACCTTCAGCAGACTTGGCCGAAATGTCCCTGCCCGCCGACAAGACCACTCCTGGAAGGCGCGCGGCGGCACAGGTTCGAACAAACAGAACAATCGACCGACTGATGAGGCCCACCGTGGACAAGATCCTCCACCAACCACTGGGCGGCAACGAAATGCCGCGTTTCGGCGGCATCGCCACCATGCTCCGCCTCCCCCACCTGCAAAGTGCCCAAGGCCTGGACGCCGCGTTCATCGGCGTGCCACTGGATATCGGCACCTCGCTGCGCTCCGGCACCCGCTTCGGCCCGCGGCAGATCCGCGCCGAATCGGTGATGATCCGCCCGTACAACATGGCCACCGGGGCTGCACCGTTCGACTCGTTGTCGGTGGCCGACATCGGTGACGTGGCAATCAACACTTTCAACCTGCTGGATGCAGTGCGCATCATCGAAGAAGCGTATGACGAGATCCTCGAGCACAACGTCATCCCGCTGACCCTGGGTGGCGACCACACCATCACCCTGCCGATCCTGCGCGCGCTGCACAAGAAGCACGGCAAGATCGGCCTGGTGCACATCGATGCCCATGCCGACGTCAACGACCACATGTTCGGCGAGAAGATCGCCCACGGCACCACCTTCCGCCGCGCCGTGGAAGAAGGCCTGCTCGATTGCGAGCGCGTGGTGCAGATCGGCCTGCGCGCCCAGGGTTACACCGCCGATGACTTCAACTGGAGCCGCCGCCAGGGCTTCCGCGTGGTCCAGGCCGAAGAGTGCTGGCACAAGTCGCTGGCGCCACTGATGGCCGAAGTGCGGGAAAAGGTCGGCGGTGGCCCGGTGTACCTGTCATTCGACATCGACGGCATCGACCCGGCCTGGGCACCAGGCACCGGCACCCCGGAAATCGGCGGCTTGACCACCATCCAGGCGATGGAGATCATTCGCGGCTGCCACGGCCTGGACCTGATCGGCTGTGACCTTGTCGAAGTCTCCCCGCCTTACGACACCACCGGCAACACCTCGCTGCTCGGTGCCAACCTGTTGTTCGAAATGCTCTGCGTGCTACCAGGCGTAGTGCGTCGTTAATACCGCTACACCCCGGCAGGAGCCATGAGGGAGGGCCACAGAGGCCCGCCAACAACACGACAAGACCGCCGGGCGCCGTGAACCCGCCCGCGTGGTCGATCTCGCCATAATAAAGATAATCGGGAGACCCCCAATGGCCTTGGACATCATTGTTGTAATGATCTATACCGTCGGCATGCTCGGGCTTGGCTGGTATGGCATGCGGCGCGCGAAAACCCATGAGGACTACCTGGTGGCCGGGCGCAACCTCGGCCCGGTCCTGTACATGGGCACCATGGCCACCACCGTGCTCGGTGGTGCGTCAACCGTCGGCACCGTACGCCTGGGCTACGTCCACGGCATCTCCGGCTTCTGGCTGTGCGCAGCCCTGGGCCTGGGCATCATCGCCCTCAACCTGTTCCTGGCCAAACCCTTGCTGCGGCTGCGCATCTTCACCGTGACCCAGGTGCTGGAGCAGCGCTACAACCCGACCGCACGCCAGGCCAGCGCCGTGATCATGCTGGCCTACGCACTGATGATCGGCGTCACCTCGACCCTGGCCATGGCCACCGTATTGCAGGTGCTGCTGGACCTGCCGTTCTGGGCCTCGCTGCTGCTGGGTGGTGGTGTGGTGGTGCTGTACTCGACCATTGGCGGCATGTGGTCGCTGACCCTGACCGACATCGTCCAGTTCGTGATCAAGACCGTCGGCCTGATGTTCATCCTGCTGCCAGTGTGCCTGTACAAGGCCGGTGGCTGGGACACCCTGGTGGCCAAGCTGCCGGCGGCCAGCTTCCAGCTGACCACCATTGGCTGGGACACCATCATCACCTACTTCCTGATCTACTTCTTCGGCATCCTCATCGGCCAGGACATCTGGCAGCGGGTGTTCACTGCCCGTGACGAGAAGGTCTGCCAGCGTGCCGGTACCACTGCCGGTGTGTACTGCGTACTGTACGGCCTGGCCTGCGCCACGATCGGCATGGCTGCGCACGTGCTGATGCCCGACCTGGCCAACCCGAACAATGCCTTTGCCGAGATGATCAAGACCACCCTGCCCGATGGCATCCGTGGCCTGCTGATGGCAGCGGCGCTGGCCGCCATGATGTCCACCGCCAGCGCCGGCCTGCTGGCTGCGTCGACCACCCTGACCGAAGACCTGCTGCCCAAGCTGCGTGGCGGCAAGCAGTCGAGCCTGGGCGTCAGCCGCCTGTTCACCCTGCTCACCGGGCTGGTGGTGCTGGGCATCGCCCTGATGGTGAACGATGTGATCAACGCCCTGACTTTGGCCTACAACCTGCTGGTCGGCGGCATGCTGATCCCGCTGATCGGGGCGATCTTCTGGAAACGCGCTACCACCGCCGGGGCGATCGCCAGCATGTCGCTGGGCTTCGCTACCGCGCTGCTGTTCATGTTCAAGGATGGGCTGGAGGCCAATACGCCGATCTACTACAGCCTGGCGGTTGGCCTGGTGAGTTTTGTGGTCGTTAGCCTGATGTCGCGTAAATCGGTGGCGGCGGTGAAACTGGCCTGATCTACAGCCTGAACTGGCCTCTTCGCGGGCTCGCCCGCTCCCACAGGGATACCACAAGCCTTGAAATTCATGGGGTACCTGTGGGAGCGGGCAAGCCCGCGATGAGGCCGGTACAGGCAACACAACTGGCAGACACGAAAAGGCCGCTGCACCCACCCAGGTGCAGCGGCCTTTGTATTTATCAGCGACGACGCGGTTGGCGTTTGCGCTGCTCCTCATCAGTCGGGATCGGCACCGGCTGCAAGGGTGGTGGAATCAGCCCCAAGGCGACAGCCAGGTCGTGGAGCCAGTTGGACAGTGGTTTATTCATAATGCCCCCTTGACGGGTCAGCCTCACGGCAATTCAATCCTGCGATGTTTCATACAGATCATAGCCCTATGTCCTGTATTACGCATGCCTCTACACCTACAGATACGGGCCATTTTGATACGGATCAAGCCGTAGCGGCGCATTCCGACGACTGGTTAATCGTTTCGCTTTGTTGCAGGTCGATCCAGGCCTGCAAATTCGCCCCGCGCATGCCCTGGCGCCACATCAACCAGGTGACCGCCTGATCGAACGGTGCCTGCAGTTGGTGCACCCGCACCCGGTCGCGCCCGGGCAGGCTGTCGAGCATCGACCGGGCCATCATCGCCACCCCCGCGCCGGCGATCACGCAGGCCAGCATGCTCTGGTAAGACTCGATCTCCATCACCCGGCCCATGGGCGTATGGGCATGGGCATACCAGGCCTCCAGACGCATGCGGTACGAGCAGCCCTGACGGAAGGTGAACACCGCCTTGCCCGCCACATCCTTGGCAGTGTGCACCACAGGATGCTCAGGGCTGGTGATCAGCACCAGCTCCTCCTCGCACAACGGCACGCCATCCAGCCCCGCCAGGCTCGGCGGCCCGTCCACCAGGGCCGCGTCCAGGCTGTGGTTGAGCAGGCCTTCCAGCAGTTCGCCACTGGGCGCGGCGCGCACCTGCAGGTTCACCGCCGGGTAGGCCTGATGATAACGCGCCAGCAACGCCGGCAAATGGGTCGCTGCCGTGCTGTACATGGTCCCCAGCACGAAGTCCCCGGCCGGTTGGCCACCCCGCACGGCGGCCAGCGCCTCGTCGCGCAAGGCTGACATGCGGCTGGCGTAGTCCAGCAGCACCTTGCCCGCCGGCGACAGCTGCAGGCGCTGGCGCTCGCGCAGGAACAGCTCGACACCCAGCTGCTCTTCGAGCTGGCGCAAGCGCGTCGACAGGTTCGACGGTACCCGATGCAGGCGCTCTGCGGCGCGGGTGACCGAACCCTCCTCGGCCACGGCCTGGAAGATACGCAGCTGGCTGAATTCCACGACATTCTCCAAAACAGAACAACTTGATCATCATTATTCAATTTTATTGAAAAAGAAACCGCCCTAACCTGCCAGCCATCGCTTACATCCGTGCAGGAGACTTGCCATGTCGCCACTCATTCAACTGCTGGCCAGCGCCGTGGCGCTGATGATGGCCATGGGCATCGGCCGCTTCGCCCTTACCCCGCAGCTGCCGCAACTGATCGCCGAAGGCCAGTTCGACCTGACGGTCGCCGGGCTGGTGGCAGCGGCCAACTACCTGGGTTACTTCATCGGCGCGGTCGACGCCATGTTTGCCCGCGCGCCGGGCCAGGTGCGCCTGCGCCTGCATGGCGGGCTGTGGCTGTGCGTGCTGCTGACCCTGGCCTCATGGGCCGCCGACGGGTTCTGGAGCCACCTGCTGCTACGCTTCGGCACCGGCGTGGCCAGCGCCTGGGTGCTGGTGATGATCACCAGCCTCAGCCAGCAGGTAGCCAATGCCAACAACCGCCAGCGCCTGGGTGCCCTGGTGTTCGCCGGGCCCGGCCTGGGCATTGCGCTGACGGGTTTGCTGGCGCTGGTGGCGCATTTGTGGGGACTGGGCTCGGCTGCACTGTGGCTGATCTATGCCGTGGCCGCGCTGGTGATGCTGCTGGCGCTCCGGCCTTGGCTGCCCCGGGCGCTGCAAGCGGCGCCGGTGCCGTCGGCTGCAGGCCAGGGCCCGACGCGCAGTGTCGGCATCGGCCGCCTGGGGCTGGTTTATGCGCTGTATGGCGTGGGTTACATCCTGCCGGCCACCTTTCTGTCGCAGATGGCCAACCAACAGTTCCGCGGGCAGTGGCTGGCCGACCTGTTCTGGCCGGCGTTCGGCCTGGCGGCGGCGCTGGGGGTGCTGCTGGTGAGCCTGCGGCGTGGTGGCCGCACCTCGACCTGGTTGACCGCCACCCTGTGGTTGCAGGGGCTGGGCGTGCTGGCCTGCCTGATGGGCGGGGGTGTCGGGCTGGCGTTGGGCGTGGTGCTGTGTGGCGGGCCGTTCCTGGCCTGCATGCAGCTGGTGATGCAGCGCTCGCGGGAGCTGGCGCCGCATGCCACGCAGCGCAATGCCGGGCTGCTGACGGCGTGCTTTGCCCTGGGGCAGTTGAGCGGGCCGTTGCTGGCGGCGCTCAGCAGCCATTACAGCGGCGGGCTGCAGCCGGCGCTGATGGTGGCGGCGGGAGGGTTGGTGGTGGCTGGGGGGTTGGTGCTGTTTGCCGGCTCTGCACCGCAGGGCAGCACCTGTCAGGCCAAGGCTGCATCCTGAATTGCAGTTGCCTGTGCCGGCCTCTTCGCGGGTAAACCCGCTCCCACAGGTACTGCACAGGTCTTGAGGATCGTGCCCCCCTGTGGGAGCGGGTTTACCCGCGAAGAGGCCGGCACAGGCTACAGATTACCCAACAAGCTTACGCAGTTGCTGCTTCACCCAAGGCTCGGCACTCACCAGGATCACCCCCAGCAGCACCATCAACGCGCCAACCACAAAGTTCAGGCTCAGCGGCTCATCCAGCAGCAACACGCCAAAGGTCACCCCGAACAGCGGGGTGATGAACGAAAATACCGCCAGGTTCGACGCCAGGTACTTGCGCAGCAACCAGAACCAGGTCAGGTAGCTGATGAACGACACCACAATCCCCTGGAACAGCACGCTACCCATCGCCAACGGTGTAAACGACACCGCGCCGATCTGCCCACTGAGCAAGGCAATCAGCAGCAAGCCGGCAAAGCCCACCGCCAACTGATAGAACAGGGTCAGGGTGGCCGGCGCTTCCGACAGCCGCGAGCAACGCACCACCACCGTGGTCGCGCCCCAGGCCAGCCCGGCAATCACGCCAAACGCATCCCCCAACAGGGTGCGGCCATCCATGTGCTCGAACGACATACCGCCGGCAAATGCCATGGCAATGCCGCCGAAGGCCAGCAGAATCCCCAGCCATTGCAGCAGCCGCAGGCGTTCGCTGGGCAACCTGAAATGCAGGCCCAACGCGGTGAACACCGGCGCGGTATAGAGGAACACCGACATATGCGCCGCCGAGGTCAGCTTCAGCCCCTCGGCAATGAACAGGAACTCCAGGCCGAACAGCCCGCCCGCCACCGCCCCGGCTCGCCAAGTGCTGCCGACCTGCTCCCAGCCCCCGCGCCAGCACAGCATCAGGCCCACCAGCACGGCGGCGATGCCATTGCGCAAGGCCGCCTGCATCACCGGCGCGATATCGACAGCGGCGGTCTTGATCAACACCTGCTGGCAGCCCCAGATCAGGCACAGCCCCAGCATCACCTGGAAGGCAAAGGCATCAGGGTTCTTGCGGACCGCGCTCATGGGCGGGCCTCTGCGGTGGTCATTGGCATGGGCAAGGGCTCGGCAGTGTTCAGGAACTACCGATTATCGGGTTTCCATGGCCGCCCTTGCCAGCCTCAAAACGACCTCAGGCAATCTGCGCCTTCGCCGACACCTGCTCGAAGGTGGTTTCGTCCAGCGCGTCCTCCTGCTCGTCCAGCACCTGGCGCGGGTGCTCGAAGCCGGGGATGCTGCTGTCGATCAGGCTCAGCAGCCGCGAACCGCGCTCGGTCAGCACGAAGTTCTCGCCATTGCCACCGTCCTCTTCGGGCCGGGTTTCGATAAAGCCACGTTCGAACAGCAGCCTTTCGTACTCGCAGGCACGGGTTTTCAGGTGGTCCAGGTCGCCCACCGGCTCCCCCTTGGCAGCCAGTGCCGCAGCGTGCTGCTCGGCATAGGGGCGTGGCGTGAAGCTGTGACCGGCGCCGTTCTGCACCTCGTGCAGCAAACGCTCGATCAGGTCCCAGTCGTAGGCGATGCTCATGGCTACGGGCTCCTGCTGTGGACGGAAGGGGTACACAGGTTGGGACCTGTCGAGGTTGCCCGGCGTTCCGAAATATCTCAGCGCTGGCGTTGTTGCGCTTGCATGTACTGGCGCAGCAACTGGTTGATCCGGGTCTGGTAGCCACTACCCTGCTCTTTGAACCAGGCGAGGACATCGGAATCGAGGCGAATGGTCACCGTCTGCTTGGCTGGAACTCGCAGCTCGGCCTCTCGGAAGAAATTTTCATCCAGCTCAGGAATATCCGAGGTATCAATAGCCTGGTCGTCCTGTCGAGCCAGGCGACTCCAGTCAGTTTTCGATGCTTTGGTCATAATGTTTGGCCTCCCATCTGGTGGCTTTGCATGCAGAAATGATGCGAATGACATCACCCTGCCTTTCCGTGTACACGACCACGCCTATCAGACACTTCAGCCAGCCCAGGCAGACCCAGCGTTCCTCATCGTGGTCCGGATTGTCATCGCGGCGAATCAGCATCGGGTGATTGAACATATCCGGAACATCGCTGAAGTCGATGCCGTGCTTGCGGATGTTTATCTGGTTCTTGGCATCGTCCCATTCAAAGAACATGGGACGCTCCGTATTTACATCTGTACATACGATACCTCCTGATCCAGGCCAAGGCTAGGGAGCGATCGCCCACTCTTCAATAGCTTCAGGAGGTTTTGGGAAAGGGATTACAACCTGGAGGGAAGTGGCCTGGCCAAATGGCTCACAAGGCTAGGTCAGATGCCCGGCTGCGGACAGGCTGACCATGAAGTGCCACCGGTCGAAGGCGCTGAACTAACGGCCAGGCACATGCCTCCACCGGGCATCACCACCGCCGGAGGTAGGAAGGATGAAACTGCTGCTGCCCATTGCCTGTGCTACTGCCCTGTCCTGCGCCCTGCCCGCCTGGGCCTGCACACCGGAAGAAGCGACGCAGAAACGCGAAGAGCTGGCCGGGTTGGTCACCCAGTTGACCGAGCAAAACCCGCAGAAGGCCAAGGAGATCAATGACGAGCTTCAAGGGATGGAGCTTGGGACGGCGAGCAAGGATTTGCCCGACAAGTGTCAGCTGATCGACAAGCGCATCAAGGAGTTGAAAGAGGCGGAGAAAAAGGCTGAATAGTTGTCGCCTGTGCTGGCCTCTTCGCGGGTAAACCCGCTCCCACAGGGATCGCACAGGCCTGGAAGCCTGTGGGGTCGCTGTGGGAGCGGGTTCACCCGCGAAGAAGCTAACACCGTTACCGAGCGTTACTCAGCCGCAGGCTTGCGCTTCTTCAGCGGCGCCAGGCCGTCAGCGCTGGCCAGCGGTGCATTGGCCTTCGGCTTGGCGGTTGGCTTGCGCTTGGCGGCTGCCTTCTTGTCACCGGTCTTCTTCTCGACCTTTTTCTTCTTGCTGCCCGCCGCCTTGCCCGAGGCCTTGACCTTCTTCGGCCCGCTGTAGGTGCCCTTCACTTCCTTGATTACCCGGCGCTCGAACTGCTGCTTGAGGTAGCGCTCGATGCTCGACATCAGGTTCCAGTCGTTGTGGGTGATCAGCGAGATCGCCAAACCTTCGCCACCGGCGCGGCCGGTACGGCCCACGCGGTGCACGTACTCGTCACCGCTGCGCGGCATGTCGAAGTTGATCACCAGGTCCAGGCCGTCGATGTCCAGGCCACGGGCCGCCACGTCGGTAGCTACCAGCACCTTGGAGCTGCCCTGCTTGAAGCGGTCCAGGGCCAGCTTGCGGTCCTTCTGGTCCTTCTCGCCATGCAGCACGAAGGCCTTCACGTCCTTGGCCACCAGGTGGCCGTAGATACGGTCGGCCAGGGCGCGGGTGTTGGTGAAGATGATCGCCTTGTCGAAGGTTTCGTTGGCCAGCAGCCACTGCACGATCTGCTCTTTGTGCTGGTCGTGGTCGGCGGTGATGATCTGCTGGCGGGTGCCTTCGGCCAGCTGCGAAACGCTGTTGAGCATCAGGTGCTCAGGGTCTTTCAGCACCTTGCCGATCATGTCGCGCAGGGCCGCACCACCGGTGGTGGCAGAGAACAGCAGGGTCTGCTGGCGGTTCTCGCACTCCTTGCACAGGCGCTCCATGTCTTCGGCGAAGCCCATGTCGAGCATGCGGTCGGCTTCGTCGAGGATCAGCACCTGCACGTGGGACAGGTCGAGGTTGCCGGCGTTCAGCTGCTCCAGCAGGCGACCCGGGGTGCCGATCAGCACGTCCGGCACCTTGCGCAGCATGGCGGCCTGTTCCTTGAAGTCTTCACCACCGGTGACCAGGCCCGACTTGATGTAGGTGAACTGCGAGAACAGCTGCACCTGCTTGAGGGTCTGCTGGGCCAGTTCACGGGTCGGCAGCAGGATCAGCGCACGGATCTCCACGCGGCGCTCGCGCAGGTCGACCAAGCGGTTGAGCAGCGGCAGCACGAAGGCTGCGGTCTTGCCGCTGCCGGTCTGCGCGGTCACGCGCAGGTCACGCCCTTGCAGGGCCAAGGGGATGGCCGCGGCCTGCACCGGGGTTGGCTCGACAAAGTTAAGCTCGGCCACGGCTTTAAGCAGGCGTTCGTGCAGGGCGAATTGGGAGAACACGGAGGTAACCTCAGGCAAGTGCGGGAAATTCAGTTGCATAGGGTAACGTTTTCTGCCGCCTTAGCCGAATTTCTTTTGGCAACTTTGTCGCCATACGCGCTCTAATGGCGCTTCGTTTGGCAACAAGACTGTACGCAAGCCCATGGATATCCAACGAATCTGGCGTGACTCCCTCGACCTGTGGGGCACCCTTGACCAACATCCGATGTTGCACGCGGCCATCGGCCTGGCGGTGCTGCTGCTGGTTTCCCTGGTCATCGGCCGCCTGGCGCGCTTCCTGGTGCTGCATGGCGCCCGCCTGCTGGCCCGCCAGCCAGCGCTGAAGTGGCTGGATGACCTGCGCAACAACAAGGTGTTCCACCGCCTGGCGCAGACCACGCCGTCACTGGTGCTGCAGTTCGGCCTGAAACTGGTGCCCGAGCTGTCCGACACCGCCCAGCACTTCCTCGGCAATGTCGCCCTGGCCTTTACCCTGCTGTTCATGACCATGGCGCTGTCGTGCCTGCTGGATGCCCTGCTCGACATCTATGCCCGCACCGAACACGCCCGCACCCGCTCGATCAAGGGCTACGTGCAGCTGGCCAAGATGATGTTGTGGATCTTCGCCGCCATCGTCATCGTCGCCACCCTGATCGACCGCTCGCCACTGTTGCTGCTGTCGGGCCTGGGTGCCATGTCGGCGGTGCTGCTGTTGGTGTACAAGGACACCCTGCTGTCGTTCGTCGCCAGCGTGCAGCTGACCAGCAACGACATGCTGCATGTGGGCGACTGGATCGAGATGCCCCAGGTGGGCGCCGATGGCGATGTGGTGGACATCACCCTGCACACCGTGAAGGTGCAGAACTTCGACAAGACCATCGTCTCCATCCCCACCTGGCGCCTGATGAGCGAGTCGTTCCGCAACTACCGCGGCATGCAGCAGTCCGGTGGCCGGCGCATCAAGCGCAGCCTGTTCATCGATGCGGCCGGGGTGCGCTTTCTCACCCGCGAAGAGGAACACCGCCTGAGCCAGGTGCACCTGCTGGCCGACTACCTGGCCGCCAAGCGCCAGGAACTGCAGCGCTGGAACGAGGCCATGGGGCCGGTGGCCGAGCTGTCGGCCAACCGCCGCAAGCTCACCAATATCGGCACCTTCCGCGCGTTTGCCCTGGCCTACCTGAAGAACCACCCCAATGTTCACCCGAACATGACCTGCATGGTGCGGCAGATGCAGACCACCGCCGAGGGCGTACCGCTGGAGATCTACTGCTTTACCACCACCACCGTGTGGGCCGATTACGAGCGGATCCAGGGGGATATCTTCGACTACCTGCTAGCGGTGTTGCCGGAATTTGGCTTGAGCCTGTATCAGCAGCCGAGTGGCAACGACATGCGGGTGGGGTTGAGCGGGCGTGTATCGCAAGAGCCTGTGCCGCGTCGGCTGGAAGAAATGAGCGAGGCTTGAGATTGCCGGGGCTGCTTCGCAGCCCATCGCCCAGCCCTTTGGGCTGCGCTGTCGCGTAGATAACTGAAATTGCAAGCAATCCGCGCCCCCTGTGGGAGCGGCTTTAGCCGCGAAGAATCCAACGCGGTGCATGGCACCGGCTGCGCCGGTGTTCGCGGCTAAAGCCGCTCCCACAGGGCCCCTGCTAATTCAATGAGTTATGTGCAGTTCAATGAGAGCTGGCTTGCCGGCGATGGGCCGCAAAGCGGCCCCAAATTGCTTGATTGACAGGCATTACGCCTGAGGGGTGTTTAAGCAGCCCCTTTCCGTGCCAAGGCCGAGTCAGGGGTGCGCATTCCAGGTTGTCGAAAGCGGCTTGCTCTCGCGCCCATGGACCATGCAATACAGCGCACCAGCCAGGATCAACCCCATCGCCCAACTGATGTCCGCCCCCAGCCATTCGGCCACGAAGCCCGTGTAGAACGACAGCTTCATGAACGGGATGGTACCGATGATCGACACGGCGTACACCGCCAGGCTTCGACGATTGAAGCAGCCATAACGCCCCTTGGCGTCATACAGCGCCCCCACATCATAGTGGCCGCGGCACACCCAGTAGTAATCCACCAGGTTGATCGCGCTCCATGGAATCAGCAGGTACAGCTGGCCGATCAGGATGTCGGCAAAGAACGTATCGAAATTGTACTGGGTGGCGATGGCGATCACCGTTGCCGCTGCGGTCAGGCCAGCCATTACCAGGGCCTTGGCAGTCGCGGTCACGCGCCGGATGGTCTTGAAGGCGCCAAAGATCGTGACCGACGACATGTAGGCACTGTACAGGCACAGGACGTTGTACTGGATCACCCCCAGCGCAATCACTGCCAGCGCCAACGGCGCCCACGGGCCAAACAACGCGGCAATGGCTGTGGCCGGGTCATGCCCCAGTGCCGAGGGCAGCTCCACGGCTACCAGCGCGCCCAATGCCATCATGGCGAAGGAGCCCAGCGCACAACCGCAATAGGTGGCCCAGAACGTGGCGCGCGGGTTGACGTTGGCCGGGAGGTAGCGCGAGTAATCGGCCACATACGGGCCATACCCCAGCGTCCACGAGGCCGACTGGGCAACGATCAGGTTGAACGCGGTGAACGAAAAGCCGGTACTCACCGCCGTTGTGGTTGCCATGTCGCCGGGGTGCAGCAGAATCAGCACCAGGGCACCAGCAAAAACCAAGGTGGACAACAGGCTCATCCACGCCCCGAGGCGGTGGATGAGTTCGTAGCCGACAAAGCCGATGACAAAGGTCAGCAAGCCGACCACCACGATCGCCTGGTCATCGCTCATGGGCACCAGGGCCTGCAGGGCATTGCGCATCAGCACGCCGCTGGCGGCGAGGAACAGGACTGCGGCGGTGACCATCACCAGCAGTGGGAGCGCCGCGCCATGGACACCGAACTGGGCCCGGCTCTGGATCATCTGTGGCACGCCCAGGTGTGGCCCCTGGGCAGAGTGCGCGGCCATGAACACGGTGCCGATCAGGTTGCCGACCAACAGGCCCAGCAAGGTCCAGCCCAGGCTCAGCCCCGAGGCCACGCCCAGGGTGCCGACCATCAGGGCGGTTATCTGGAAGTTGGAGCTGAACCAGATGGTGAACAATCGTTTAGGCGTGCCATAACGCTCAGCGTGTGGGACAAATTCGATACTTCGCGTTTCTAGCTTCACGCCGGTCTCCCGATTTTATTTTCATGATTATCGGGTAGGTACCGGCGGGATTTGGGTTCAGTAACGAACGCGTCATAGCTGACTGCGCCATGGCTTGCTTGATAACGTCAGGGTACCCAGGCGGCTCATCCACACCGACGCCAGGATCACCGCCCCGCCGATGAACAGCCTGCCCAGTGGTTCGTCCTGGTTCCAGATCAGCAGATTGAGCAGCAGCCCTACCGGCACATGCAGGTTGTTCATCACCGCCAGCGTGGCCCCAGATACCAGGCACGCGCCCTTGTTCCACCAGTACAGGCCCAGCGCCGTCGGGCACAGCCCCAGGAACAGCAGCACCAGCCACTGCACGTTGGTGGTTGGCAGGTGCTGGACGTTGCCAAACAGCAGGAAGGCCGGCAACACCACGATCAACGCGCCCAGGTAGAAGTAGCCAAAACGCTTGTAGTGCGGCAAGTCGCTGGGGTGGCGTGCTACCAGGTGGCGGTACAGCACCTGGCCGGCGGCGTAGGTGAAGTTGGCCAGTTGCAGCAGCAGGAAGCCGATGAAGAACTCGCCGCTGATGGTGTCGAAGCGGATCACCGCCGCGCCGGCCACCGCCACCAGCGCTGCCACCAGGGCCCACGGGTTGAAGCGCCGGTTCATGGCGTCTTCGATCAGCGTCACGTGCAACGGCGTGAGGATGGTGAACAGCAGCACCTCCGGCACGGTGAGCACGCGAAAGCTCAGGTACAGGCAGACGTAGGTGATGCCGTACTGCAGCGCACCGATCAGCAGCATCGCGCGCATGAAGCGCGGCTCGACCTGGCGCCAGCGAGTCAGCGGCAGGAACACCAGGCCAGCCAGCACCACGCGCGCGAGCACGGCAAAGTAGCTGTCGACGTGCCCGGCCAGGTACTCGCCGATCAGGCTGAAGGAAAACGCCTGGATCAGCGCGACGATTATCAGGTAGCCCATGGTTGCCTCTCGTGGATCAAGGCCGCGACCTTAGCGGGTTGCGATGAATGAGTTCAACCATGAGGAATGTGGGGCTGTGCCGGCCTCTTCGCGGGTAAACCCGCTCCCACAGGGACACCACTGATCTCAGGTGCCGTGATATTCCTGTGGGAGCGGGTTTACCCGCGAAGAGGCCGGCACAGGCCCCCACAAAATTCACAGGCATAAAAAAGCCCGGCCATGCGGGCCGGGCAGGTACACCCAAAGGAGCAACAACAGGTGTCAGGGTTGGGAATTCGCTAAGCTTCAGGCCACCGCCGCCAGCTTGGCCTTGGCCTGGTTGACGCCCTTCTCGTGGAACTCGCCGCTCATGTTCAGGCCTTCGGCATGGATGAAGTCGACATCGTGAATGCCGATGAAGGCCATTACCTGGCGCAGGTACGGTTCCTGGTGGTCGCTGGTGGCACCGGCGTGGATGCCGCCACGGGCCGTCAGGACGATGGCGCGCTTGCCGGTCAGCAAGCCCTGCGGGCCGGTGGGGGTGTACTTGAAGGTGATGCCGGCACGCAGCACGTGGTCCAGCCAGGCCTTGAGGGTGCTGGGGATGGTGAAGTTGTACATCGGCGCAGCCATCACCAGCACATCGGCAGCAAGCAATTCATCAGTCAGTTGGTTGGATCGGGCCAGCGCTTCCAGTTCGGCAGCGCTGCGCTGTTCTTCAGGCTTCATCCAGCCACCCAGCAGGTTGGCGTCCAGGTGCGGCACCGGGTTCACGGCCAGGTCGCGCACGCTGATCTGATCGGCCGGGTGGGCGGCCTGCCACTGCTGGATGAAATCACGGGTCAGCTGACGGGAAACGGAATCCTGCTGGCGGGCGCTGCTTTCGATGATCAGTACGCGGGACATTGGGGGTGCCTCCATCGGCAAAAAGGGTTGCGATTCGATGGAGGTGAGATTACGGCTTGACCTATCGATAAAAAAGCGTAAAAAATGGGTTCAATCTATCGATTTATCAGCTTATTCTGCAGTGCAGTTCAAGGCGATCCGTAGTTTGATGATCTGCCGGTTGAACTTGGCGGTGACATCGACACTTTTCCCGGCCGGTACCATCACCCGGCGCACCCGTGGTGCTTCCGGGCCGTTGCGGAAGGTCACCTTGCACGCGGCCGGTACCTGCCCATAGTTGTTGAGGGTGATGGCGCCAATGTCATAGGCCGTGTCATAGGCGGTGTAGTCGAGCTTGACTCCGGTCAGTTCCTTCTCCACGTCGATGGGATAAGCCATGGCCCCGAGGGGCAGGCACATCAGTATTGCCGCACAACATTTCTTCATGGGCCGCTCTCCTTGAAAGAGCGCAGCTTAGGACAACAGGAGCGAAAGATGAAAGCGCCGCGCGTAACCCTTGACCAGTGGCGAACCCTGCAAGCAGTGGTCGATCACGGCGGGTTTGCCCAGGCCGCCGAGGCACTGCACCGCTCGCAGTCATCGGTCAGCTACACCGTGGCCCGCATGCAGGAGCAACTGGGCGTGCCGCTGCTGCGCATCGACGGCCGCAAGGCGGTACTCACCGAGGCCGGCAATGTCCTGCTGCGCCGCTCCCGCCATCTGGTCAAGCAGGCCAGCCAGCTCGAAGACCTCGCCCACCACATGGAACAGGGTTGGGAGGCCGAGGTACGCCTGGTGGTCGATGCCGCCTACCCCAGCGCCCGCCTGGTACGCGCCCTGGCCGCGTTCATGCCGCAGAGCCGCGGCTGCCGCGTGCGCCTGCGTGAAGAAGTGCTGTCTGGCGTCGAGGAAGTGATGCACGAAGGCATCGCCGACCTGGCCATCAGCAGCTACAGCATCGGCGGCTACCTGGGCGCCGAACTGAGCGCGGTGGAGTTCGTCGCCGTTGCCCACCCCGAACACAGCCTGCACCGCCTGGGCCGCGAGCTGACCTTCCAGGACCTGGAAAGCCAGTTGCAGGTGGTAATCCGCGACTCCGGCCGCGCTCAGCCGCGCGATGTCGGCTGGCTGGGTGCCGAGCAGCGCTGGACCGTCGGCAGCCTGGGCACCGCCGCTACCTTCGTCAGCAGCGGCCTGGGCTTTGCCTGGCTGCCCCGGCACATGATCGAACGCGAGCTGCGCGAAGGCGTGCTCAAGCCGTTGCCGCTGGATCAGGGTGGCAGCCGCCACCCACTGTTCTACCTTTATTCGAGCAAAGAGAAGACCTTGGGCCCGGCCACGCAGATTCTCATCGACCTGCTGCGCAATTTCGACACCGCCCCACTGGACGTGCCCTTCGCAGCCCCCCCACAAGCCTGAGAGGACCGCGCCCATGGCCTATTTCGAACACGAAGGATGCGCACTGCATTACGAGGAATATGGCCAGGGCGAACCCTTGGTATTGCTGCATGGCCTGGGCTCCAGCTGCCAGGACTGGGAGCTGCAGGTGCCGGTGCTCAGCCGCCACTACCGGGTGATCCTCATGGACATCCGTGGCCACGGCCGCTCCGACAAGCCACGCGACGGTTACCAGATCGCCACCTTCAGTGCCGACCTGCTGGCCCTGCTCGAACACCTGCACACCGGCCCCGTGCACTTCGTCGGCCTGTCCATGGGCGGCATGGTCGGCTTCCAGTTTGCCGTCGACCACCCGCAATGGCTGCGCAGCCTGTGCATCGTCAACAGCGCCCCCGAGGTCAAGCGCCGCACCCGCAATGACTGGCTGTGGTGGCTCAAGCGCTGGGGCCTGGCGCGCCTGCTCAGTGTCGAAACCGTCGGCAAGGGCCTGGCCGAGCGGCTGTTTCCCAAACCGCAGCAGGCCGAACTGCGGCAGAAAATGGCCCAGCGCTGGGCACGCAACGACAAGCGCGCCTACCTCAAGAGCTTCGACGCCATCGTCGACTGGGGCGTGCAGGAACGCATCGGGCAGATCCACTGTCCTACCCTGGTGGTTGCCGCCGACCACGATTACACGCCGATACAACTGAAGCAGCGCTACGTCGCCCTGATGCCTCACGCCAGGCTGGTGGTCATCGACGATTCCCGGCACGCTACACCCCTCGACCAACCCGAGGTCTTCAACCAGACCCTGCTGCAATTCCTTGCAGCCGCTTCCACCTCTCAAGGATCTTTGAGCCCATGCTGAAAAAACTCCTGCTCACCGCCTGCTCGGTCGCCTTCGCCACCAGCGTCATGGCCTCCGACAAGACCCCGCACGTATTGCTGGACACCAGCTTCGGCCAGGTCGAAATCGAGCTGAATGCCGAGAAGGCGCCGGTCAGTACCAAGAACTTCCTCGAGTACGTCGACAGCGGCTTCTACAACAACACCATCTTCCACCGTGTAATCCCGGGCTTCATGGTCCAGGGCGGTGGCTTCACCGACCAGATGGTGCAGAAGAACACCCGCGCCCCGATCACCAACGAAGCCGGCAACGGCCTGCAGAACACCCGTGGCACGCTGGCCATGGCCCGTACCCAGGACCCGAACTCGGCCACCAGCCAGTTCTTCATCAACGTGGCCGACAACGACTTCCTCAACCCTGGGCGTGACCGTGGCTATGCCGTGTTCGGCAAGGTGACCAAGGGCATGGAGGTGGTTGACCAGATCGTCAATTCGCCAACCACCATCAAGAAAGGCATGCGCGATGTACCGGCCGACCCGGTCTACATCAAGTCGGCCAAACGCATCGACTGACCGCAGGCTTCACAGGGACGTGAAACCGCCTGAGGGCCGGATGAAACAGGAGTGTCGTCACCCATGCTGTACCGCCGTTTCGAACAACTGATCGACATCTTCCGCGACGCGCCCAGCGAGTCGCCGCCCGGCCAGGTCTGGCCGTTCTACCTGTATTACCTGCGCCAGGTGTGGCCGAGCTTTCTCGCCCTGCTGGTGGTCGGCCTGTTCGCCTCACTGATCGAGGTGGCGATGTTCAGCTACCTGAGCCGCATCATCGACCTGGCCCAGGGCACACCCAATGCCAACTTCTTCAGTGAGCACAGTGGCGAGCTGATCTGGATGCTGGTGGTGATCCTGCTGCTGCGGCCGGTGTTCTTCGGCCTGCACGACCTGCTGGTGCACCAGACCATCAACCCCGGCATGACCAGCCTGATCCGCTGGCAAAACCACACGTACGTGCTCAAGCAGAGCCTGAACTTCTTCCAGAGCGATTTCGCCGGGCGCATCGCCCAGCGCATCATGCAGACCGGCAACTCGCTGCGCGACTCCGCCGTGCAGGCGGTGGATGCGCTGTGGCATGTGCTGATCTACGCCATCACCTCGCTGGTGCTGTTCGCCGAGGCCGACTGGCGCCTGATGCTGCCGCTGCTGCTGTGGATCATCGGCTACATCGCCGCGCTGTACTACTTTGTGCCACGGGTGAAGGAACGTTCGGTTATTTCCTCCGATGCCCGCTCCAAGCTGATGGGGCGAATCGTCGATGGCTACACCAACATCGCCACCCTCAAGCTGTTCGCCCATACCGACTACGAACAGCAGTACGCCCGCGAAGCGATCAGCGAACAGACCGAGAAAACCCAGCTGGCAGCGCGCGTGGTCACCAGCATGGACGTGGTCATCACCACCCTCAACGGCTTGCTGGTGGTCGCCACCACCGGTCTGGCGCTGTGGTTGTGGAGCCAGTCGCTGATCACCGTCGGCGCCATCGCCCTGGCCACCGGTCTGGTGATCCGCATCGTCAACATGTCGGGCTGGATCATGTGGGTGGTCAACGGCATCTTCGAAAACATCGGCATGGTCCAGGACGGCCTGCAGACCATCGCCCAGCCGGTCACCGTCACCGACCGGCCCAACGCGCCAGCGCTCAAGGTCAGCCGCGGCGCGGTGCGTTTCGATGATGTGGACTTCCATTACGGCAAGGCCGCCAATGTGATCGAAGGGCTCGACCTGGACATCCGCCCGGGCGAGAAGATCGGCCTGATCGGCCCGTCCGGGGCGGGCAAGTCGACCCTGGTCAACCTGCTGCTACGGCTGTACGACGTGCAGGGCGGGCGCATCCTCATCGACGGCCAGGACATTGCCGAGGTAAGCCAGGCCAGCCTGCGCGCGCAGATCGGCATGATCACCCAGGACACCTCGCTGCTGCACCGCTCGATCCGCGACAACCTGCTGTATGGCCGCCCTGGTGCCAGCGAGGCCGAGCTGCTCGAAGCAGTACGCCGGGCGCGGGCTGACGAGTTCATCCCGCAGCTGTCGGATGCCCTGGGCCGCACCGGCTTCGATGCCCACGTGGGCGAGCGCGGGGTCAAGCTGTCGGGCGGCCAGCGCCAACGCATCGCCATCGCCCGGGTGCTGTTGAAGAATGCGCCGATCCTGATCATGGACGAGGCCACCTCGGCGCTGGACTCGGAGGTGGAGGCAGCGATCCAGGAAAGCCTGGAGACGCTGATGCAGGGCAAGACAGTGATCGCCATTGCCCACCGGCTGTCCACCATTGCGCGGATGGACCGGCTGGTGGTGCTGGACAAGGGGCGGATTGTAGAAAGTGGCAGCCACAGTGAACTGCTGGAGCAGCAAGGCTTGTATGCCCGGTTGTGGCATCACCAGACCGGGGGGTTTGTCGGGGTCGACTGATGCCTGTGCCGGCCTCTTCGCGGGTGAACCCGCTCCCACAGGGACCGCACAAATTTCACGGTCTGTGCAGTACCTGTGGGAGCGGGTTCACCCGCGAAAGGGCCGGCACAGGCAATATGAATGGATCAGTCCCGGCGATAAGGCAACATCCCCCGGGCCTCCTCGGCATAGGCCCGCACCCCTTCCCGCTCCTGCACCAGAAAATCCTCCACCGCCCGCCGCAACCCCGGGTGCAGCAGGTAGTGCCACGACCGCGTCAGCACCGGTTCGAACCCGCGAATCAGCTTGTGCTCCCCCTGCGCCCCGGCATCGAAGCGCTGCAACCCCTCGGCAATGGCAAAGTCCATGCCCTGGTAGAAACAGGTTTCGAAATGCAGCCGGTCGAATTCATCCAGGCACCCCCAGTAGCGGCCAAACAGGCTGTCGCCCCCCACCAGGCTCAGGGCCATGGCCACATCACGTCCCCCCTGCCGCGCCATCACCACACGCAACGCCTCGGGCATGCGTTCTGCCAGCAGGCTGAAAAACGCGCGTGTCAGATAGGGCGCACGGCGGCGCACCGCATAGGTGTTGGCGTAGCAGCGGTAGACGAAATCCCACTGCGCCTCATCCAGTTCTCCCCCACGGTACCAGCGGAACTCAATGCCGTGCCCGGCCACCTGTTCACGTTCCTTGCGCATCTGCTTGCGCTTGCGCGAACTCAGGCTGTCGAGAAAATCCTGGAAGTCGCGGTAGCCGTGGTTGCGCCAATGGAACTGGCAACCCAGGCGCTCCATCCAGCCCGGCTGGCTGGCCAGTTGTTCGTCCAGCGCCGGCTCGGTGAAATTGATGTGCGCGCCAGACAGCCCACCCTTGCCCAGATACTCCGGCAACGCCTGCAGCACCAGCAAGCCATCGGCTGGGTCGGCGGCGAGCAGGCGCGGGCCGCTGACCGGGCTGAACGGCACGGCACCCAGCAGCTTGGGGTAGTAGGCGATGCCGGCCCGCTCACAGGCATCGGCCCAGCCATGGTCGAACACGTACTCGCCAAACGAGTGCCATTTGCGGTACGCCGGCAGCAGTGCCCGTACCTGCCCGTCCCGCTCCAGCACCAGGTGCTCGGCGGCCCAGCCGGTGCTGCGTGCGACGCTGCCGCTGTCCTCCATGGCACTGAGAAACGCATGGCGCAGGAACGGTTGGCCGGCCGGCACCAGGGCATCCCAGGTGGCCGCCGGAAGATCACGCAAATGGGCAAGGCTATACAGGCTGGTCACGGTTTTGGCTCGCTGTCTCAAGGTACCCAGTATCCCCAAGGAAGGCCCGTCACTCAAATCACCAACGCCGGGCCAGATCCTTTCATTCTCAATTACTTAACCGCAGTGCCACTAATTCGACATTAATCTGTCATTCGCCCCCGCAATACTTGCGCCTGTTTTCCGGAACCCCAGAACCTGTCTATTCAGGCCCTTTCCGAAGACATGCCAACACGGGGCGGGCGCTTGAGCCTCCCCCATCTTATTCAACAGGGAGAACCTTATGCGTCTTGTTTCTACACTTACCGGAGTGAGCCTCACCGGCATGATGCTGGCTCTGAGTACTCCGGCCAGTGCAGCTGTCGACGCCAAGCTGCTCGAAATGCTCCGCGCCAATGGCTCGATCAACCAGGCGCAGTACAACGAACTGCAGGCGGACCTGGCTCAAGAAACCAAGGAAAAGGCCGCTCAGAAAGCTCAGTCCGAACGGATGAGCTCCTTTGAACAGAAAGTGGCATGGGCCGCCAAGACTCAGATCAAGGGTGATGTGCGCCTGCGTTACGAAGACGTCAACGTCGACGACCCGATCGCTCGCAGCGGCAACCAGGACCGTGAACGTGTACGTGCCCGTGTCGGCTTCTACAGCGAGATCAACCCGCAGGTAGACGCCGGCGTGCGTGTGGCCACCGGCAGCAGCGCCGATGCCCGCTCGACCAACCAGAGCCTGGACAACTACTTCGAGAAGAAATCGCTGTGGGTTGACCTGGCCTACCTCGACTGGCACCCGACTGCCGTCCCGAACCTGCACCTGATCGGCGGCAAGATGCTGCAGCCATGGGTGAGCATGGGCGACATCATCTGGGACAGCGACATCAACCCGGAAGGCCTGGCCGCGACCTACAAGACCAACCTCGGCCCGGCCGAAGTGTTCGGCAGCATCGGCCACTACAACCTGAAGGACAACGTCGACGGCGACGGCGTGCAGTTCAAGCACGACGCACAACTGTACGCGGCCCAGCTGGGTACCAAGTTCAACGCGGCTGACACCGTCAAGGTCACCGTCGGTGGCAGCATCTACGGCTACGACAACGACAAGGAATCTGCTGCCCTGCGTTCGCTGGGCAACACCACCAACGAGTTCCAGCTGGTGGAAGGTTTCGGCCAGGTCGACTTCACCGGCTTCGCCATCCCGCTGTCGGCCTACGGCCAGTTCGTCAAGAACACCGAAAGCACCGATGGCAAGGACAAGGCCTGGCTGGCTGGCCTGAAGAGCAAGATCGGTGCCTGGAGCCTGGACTACAACTACCGCGACGTGCAGCGTAACGGTGTAGTCAGCCTGTTCACCGACTCCGACTTCGGTAACGGCTTCACCGGTTCCCGTGGCCACAAGTTCAAGGTGGGTTACGAAATCGACAAGAACTTCGCCCTCGGCGCGGCCTACATGATGGCCAAGACCGACTTCTCCAACCTGCCGAACAGCGATGCTGACGTAGACACGTTGCAGGTAGACCTGGAAGCCAAGTTCTAAGCGACACCCTGCACTGCTTCAGCTGAAGCGGGAAATGCCGACCCCATCCGGCATTTCCCGCTTTTTTTGCCTGTGACAAATGCACCGGCCTCTTCGCGGGTAAACCCGCTCCCACAGGGATATCACAGATTCGAATGCTGTGGTGTCCCTGTGGGAGCGGGTTCACCCGCGAAGAGGCCGGTACTGGCTTGCGCTCAATCAGCGCTTGCGCAGGATCACGCTACCAATCGAGTACCCCGCACCAAACGAGCTCAACACCCCCAGCGAGCCCTTGGCCAGGTCGTCCTGGTACAGGTGGAAAGCAATCACCGACCCCGCCGAACTGGTATTGGCATAACGGTCGAGAATCACCGGTGCATCTTCCTCGGCCACTTCACGCCCCAGCAGTTTCTTGACGATCAGGTGGTTCATGCTGAGGTTGGCCTGGTGCAGCCAGAAGCGTTTCACATCGCCTGGTTGCAGCCCGTTTTCCTGCAGGTGCTCACCGATCAGCTCGGCCACCTTCGGGCACACCTCGCGGAACACCTTGCGGCCTTCCTGGATGAACAGCTTGTCCGCCGCGCCCTCGCCCTCTTCCGCCGCGCGGTTGAGGAAGCCGAAGTTGTTGCGGATGTTGTTGGAGAACTCGGTCCACAGCTTGCTGCTGACGATATCGAACTGGTGCGCCGAGGTGGCCTTGTCGGCACGTTCGAGCAACACCGCGGTGGCGGCATCACCAAAGATGAAGTGGCTGTCACGGTCACGGAAGTTCAGGTGGCCGGTGCACACCTCCGGGTTGACCATCAGCACCGCACGCGTCTGCCCCAGGGCCACGCTGTTGGCGGCAGTCTGGATGCCGAAAGTGGCCGACGAACAGGCCACGTTCATGTCGAAGGCAAAGCCCTGGATGCCCAGCGCCTGCTGCACTTCGATGGCGATGGCCGGGTACGGGCGCTGCAGGTTGGAGCAGGCGACGATCACCCCGTCGACATCGGCAGCGCTGCGGCCGGCGCGCTCCAGGGCCTGGCGGGCAGCGGCCACGGCCATTTCGCAGAGCACCGACGGTTCGTCGTTGGAGCGCTCGGGCAGGCGCGGTTTCATGCGCTGCGGGTCGAGGATGCCGGCCTTGTCCATGACGAAGCGACTCTTGATGCCCGAGGCCTTTTCGATGAACGCCGCGTCGGACAGCGGCGCCGCTTCGACTTCACCGCGCTCGATGGCAGCGGCGTTGTCCTGGTTGAACTGCTGCGACCAGGTGTTGAAGGACGCCACCAGTTCTTCGTTGGAAATGCTCTGGGCCGGGGTGTACAGGCCGGTGCCGCTGATCACGACGTTATGCACGGTCGTTCCTCTGGTCAAAGGCCATCGCCACGGGGCGCTGGCTGGAAACATGACAGGTTAATGGCACTTTAGTGCCAATTTAAAGGCGAGGGCTGCGCCCTCGTTCGCGGGCACGCCCGCTCCCACAGGTACAGCACAGGCAGCGAACCTTGCACATCACCTGTGGGAGCGGGCGTGCCCGCGAAGGGGCCGCAAAGCGGCCCCAAATTGCATCAATATTGCCACATCTGCGGAAGTTTAGCCCTCCACCTGGCTCCATTGCTTGCTCAATCGCTTGTCGGAAATCGGCACCTTGGTCCCCAACTGCTGGGCGAACAGCGACACCCGATATTCCTCCAGCCACCAGCGGTACAGGGTCAACTGTTCATCGCGCTTGCCTTCCTGGGCATGCTTGTCGGCACGGGCCTTGTACTGCGCCCACAGGTTGGCCAGCTCGCCGCTCCACACCCGGTCCTTCTGCACCTGCGAACCCAGCTTCTCCAGGCGCAGTTCCACCGCCTTGAGGTAACGCGGCAGCTCCTTGAACCAGGCCCCGGGGGTTTCGCGCACGAAGCCCGGGTACACAAGGTTGCCCAGCTGTTGCTTGATGTCGTTCAGCGCCACCGCCTGGCTCAGGTCGATCTTGCCCTTGAAGCGCTTCTGCAGCCCATGCCACAGCTTCAGCACTTCCAACGTCTGCCGTGCCAGGCGCTCGGCATGCTCGGCCCAGCTGCCGCGCTTGCGCTCGGCCAGGCCAGCCAGGGCCGCACCATCGCGTGGCAGCGGCTGTTCGCCTTCAAGGATGCAGCTGTCCAGGCTGGCCAGCAGAATATCCTCGACCAGCGCCTCGACCCGGCCCATTTCCCGGTACAGCAGGCCCAGCTCGGTCAGTCCCGGCAGCTTGCCGCGCAGGTACTTGGCCGGCTCGGCCAACTGCTGCAGCAACAGGCGCTGCAAGGCGCGGCGGTGCTGGAACTCGGCTTCGGCCTGAGTCGAGAAGCGCCCCTCGCGCACGGTGCCACCCTCCTCCACCAGCGCCGGGTACACGGTCATCGACAGGCCGGCGATCTTCTGCTGCGCGGTCTGCTTCACCTCGCTGAAAGCCTTGGCCTGCACCGGTTGCTCGCTCTTGGCGTCACGCGGCACGGCCAGCGCTGCCTGGCTGGCGGCGGCAAAGCGCGCGGTCAGCTCGGCCAGGTCGCGGCCTTCACCCAGGAACTTGCCCTGGCCGTCGACCACTTCGATGTTCATGCGCAGGTGGCCTTCAACCAGGTTGACCGACTCGTCCCAGGCCTCGTCAGGCACACGGGCGCCGGTCATGCGCAGCAGCTCCTGGCCCAGGGCCTGCGGCAATGCGCCCTGGCCAAAGGTCATGCGCGCCAGCGAGGCCTTGACGAAGTCCGGCACCGGCACGAAGTTCTTGCGCAGGGCCTTGGGCAGGTTGCGCACCAGCGCCACGCACTTGGCTTCCAGCAGGCCCGGCACCAGCCATTCCAGGCGCTCGCCCGGCAGGCTCGGCAGCAGCGGTGCCGGCACCCGTACGGTCACGCCATCGCGGGGGTGGCCGGGCTCGAAGTGGTAACTCAGCGGCAGGCGCAGCTCGCCCACCTGCATGCTGTCGGGGTATTGCGCGGCGGTGACTTCGCTGGCCTCACGGGCCAGCACGTCTTCCTCGCGCATGATCAGCAGGTTGGCGTCCTTCTGGCTGCCCATGCGGTACCAGCTGTCGAAGGTCGCGGTCTGGTGGATTTCCGCCGGCAGGCGCGCTTCGTAGAAGGCGTACAGCGTCTCTTCGTCGGCGAGGATGTCACGGCGGCGGGCCTTGGCCTCCAGTTCGTCGAGCTCTTCCAGCAGGCGCTTGTTGGCCGCCAGGCACTTGGCCCGCGACTGGATTTCGCCACGCACCAGGCCTTCGCGGATGAACAGCTCGCGCGAGGTGACCGGGTCGATGGGGCCGAAATGCACCGGTCGACGGCCGACCAGGATCAGGCCGTACAGGGTGATCTGCTCGTAGGCCACCACCTGCCCGCGCTTCTTCTCCCAGTGCGGCTCGAAGTGGTTCTTCTTGACCAGGTGGCCGGCCAGCGGCTCGATCCAGTCCGGCTCGATCCTGGCCACCATGCGTGCGTACAGCTTGGTGGTTTCGACCAGTTCGGCAGCCATCACCCACTGCGGGCGCTTGCGCCCCAGGCCCGACGACGGGTGCACCCAGAAGCGCCGCTGGCGGGCGCCCTGGTAGTCGCCCTCTTCGGTCTTCTGGCCGATCTGGCTGAGCAGGCCGCTGAGAATGGCCTTGTGCATTTTCGGGTAGTCGGACGGGTCCTTGTTCACCGTCAGTTGCAGGTCACGGCAGATCAGCGCCAGCTGGCGATGGGCATCGCGCCATTCGCGCAGGCGCAGGTAATTCAGGAAGTTCTTGCGGCACCAGTTGCGCAGCGGGTTGGCGGTCAGCGCCTGGCGCTGTTCCTCGAAGCCACGCCACAGGTTGACCAGCGCGGCAAAGTCGGAATCCACGTCCTTCCATTGCGCGTGGGCCTGGTCGGCGGCCTGCTGACGCTCCGGCGGGCGTTCGCGCGGGTCTTGCACCGACAGCGCACTGGTGACGATCAGCACTTCCTGCAGGCTGCCCAGGCGGGCGCCTTCGAGCAGCATGCGCCCCAACCGCGGGTCGATCGGCAGGCGCGCCAGCTGGCGGCCGATCGGCGTCAGCTGGTTCTCGCGGTTGACCGCCGACAGCTCCTGCAGCAGGTTGAAACCGTCGCTGATGGCCTTGCCATCCGGCGGCTCGATGAACGGGAAGGCATCGATCGCGCCCAGGCGCAGGTGCAGCATCTGCAGGATCACCGCCGCCAGGTTGGTGCGCAGGATCTCCGGGTCGGTGAACGCCGGCCGGCTGTTGAAATCCTCTTCGCTGTACAGGCGCACGCAGATGCCCGGCTCGACCCGGCCACAGCGGCCCTTGCGCTGGTTGGCACTGGCCTGCGACACGGCCTCGATGGGCAGGCGCTGGACCTTGGCGCGGTAGCTGTAGCGGCTGATGCGTGCGGTACCGGTGTCGATCACATAGCGGATGCCAGGCACGGTCAGCGAGGTTTCCGCGACGTTGGTGGCCAGCACCACGCGGCGCCCGGTGTGCGGCTGGAAGATGCGCTGCTGCTCGGCCGGCGACAGGCGCGCGTACAACGGCAGGATCTCGGTATGGCGCAGTTGCGCCTTGCGCAAGATCTCGGCGGCATCGCGGATCTCCCGCTCGCCCGGCAGGAAGATCAGTACATCGCCGGGGCCCTTGCCCTCACTCCGCTCGTGGTGCGCCAGCTCATCCAGCGTGGCGAGGATGGCCTGGTCGACGGTGAGGTCGTCCTCGATCTGGTTGCCCTCCTCGTCCTGCTCGCTGGTCAGCGGGCGGTACCAGGTTTCCACCGGGAAGGTACGCCCGGACACCTCGATGATCGGTGCGCCGTCGAAGTGTTTGGAGAAGCGTTCCAGGTCGATGGTCGCCGAGGTGATGATCAGCTTCAGGTCCGGGCGACGGTGCAGCAGGGTCTTCAGGTAGCCGAGCAGGAAGTCGATGTTCAGGCTGCGTTCATGGGCTTCGTCGACGATGATCGTGTCGTAGCGTTCGAGGAAACGGTCGTGCTGGGTTTCGGCCAGCAGGATGCCGTCGGTCATCAGCTTGACCAGGGTGTTGGCGTCGCTCTGGTCCTCGAAGCGCACCTGGTAGCCGACCAGCCCGCCCAGGGGCGTGCCCAGTTCTTCGGCGACCCGCGCAGCAACGCTGCGGGCGGCGATCCGGCGTGGCTGGGTGTGGGCGATCAGGCCATGGCTGCCACGGCCCAGTTCCAGGCAGATCTTCGGCAACTGGGTGGTCTTGCCCGAACCGGTTTCGCCGGCGATCACCAGCACCTGGTGTTCGGCCAGAGCCTTCTTGATTTCGTCACGCTTGGCAGCGATGGGCAGGCTGTCGTCGTAGCGCACGGTCGGCACGCTCTGCTGGCGCGCGGTGACCTGGGCGCAGGACGCCTGGACCTTTTCCACCCACTGCGCCAGCTTTGCCTCGTCTGGGCGCTTGCGCAGTTCGTGCAATTGCCGGCGCAGGCGATGGCGGTCGGCGATCATGGCGTGGTCGAGGTTTTGCAGCAGTTTGTCGATGGCGTGGTCAGTCATGGGGCTTTTTAGTGATGCAGGTGGGCCTGCTTTTTCATGATCGGCATTCGAAGGATGCGCGATTGTCGCAGATTTGCCGGTTCTCTGCTGCCTGTGCCGGCCTCTTCGCGGGTAAACCCGCTCCCACAGGTACCCCACAGCTCTCAGCCTTGATGCGATCCTGTGGGAGCGGGTTCACCCGCGAAGAGGCCAGTTGCAACAGCACATATGTTTAGCCAAATGCGATGTAAAGGTTGCCATTCACTGCTTTAATCAACCTTACGCCGCATGTGAGTATCAAAGGCATGACTCCCGTCCAGCCCATCGCCCCACCGCTGTCCCGCCCTTCGCTGCCGAAGGCCCGGCGCCGTGCCGGTGAAAATCCGCTGGTCCACATCATCCTTGCCTTCTGGGCCCTGTGGCACTGCCGTCACGCGCGCCCACCGGATTTCTCGCTCACGCCTTGGTGACCCAACCCGGCCGTCGTCTGGCCGTTTGAATCAGCCGGGCCGCCTGCATGCGCGGTGGCCCTGTGCGCCCGTGAGCGAATCCATCATGCACTTTGCACCCGTAGAGCAGGCCAGCCGTTTTCTGGCCGACAACCCCGATATCGAGCTGTTTGAACTGTTCATCCTCGACGCCAACGGCGTACCGCGCGGCAAGCTGCTGCACCGCGAGGAACTGCTGGCCGTGTACCAGACCGGCCGGCCGCTGCCCAGCACCATCCTCGGCCTGACCCTGAACGGCGACGACGTGGAAAACTCCGGCCTGGTGTGGGACGTCGGCGATATCGACTGCCGCGCCTACCCGCTTGAAGGCAGCCTGGTGCGCCTGCCCTGGCGCCGGGTGCCGACCGCCGCAGTGCAGGTGAGCATGCACCCAAGCGAGGGCCTGCCGGCCAGCATCGCCGACCCGCGCCACGTGCTGCTGCGAACCATCGAGGCGTTGAAAGCCGACGGCTACCATCCGGTGATGGCCTGCGAGCTGGAGTTCTACCTGCTCGACCAGCAACCAGATGCCCAGGGCCGCCCGCAACCGGCGCTGGACAACGATGGCGGTCGCCCACGCACCACCCAGGTGTATGGCCTGCGCGAACTGGAGCAGATCGAGCCGTTCCTCGCCGACCTCTATGCCGCCTGCAAAGCCCAGGGCATCCCGGCCCGCACGGCGATTTCGGAATACGCCCCCGGCCAGGTGGAAATCACCCTCGAACACGGCGACGCCCTGCAGGCGATGGACCAGGCCGTACGCTACAAGCGCCTGGTCAAAGGCGTGGCCCATGCCCATGGCATGCAGGCCTGCTTCATGGCCAAGCCGTTCGCGCAACTGGCCGGCACCGGCATGCACATGCACCTGAGCCTGGCCGACAGCGCCGGCAACAACCTGTTCGCCAGTGAGGACAAGGCCGGTACCCCGCTGCTGCGCCAGGCCGTGGCCGGCATGCTGCGCCACCTGCGCGACTCGCTGCTGCTGTTCTGCCCCAACGCCAACTCGTTCCGCCGCTTCCAGGCCAACAGCTATGCACCGCTGGCGCCGACCTGGGGCGTGGACAACCGTACCGTGAGCCTGCGCATACCGGGCGGCCCGGCCAACAGCCGGCATGTGGAGCACCGCATCTGCGGCGCCGACGCCAACCCCTACCTGGCCGCTGCGGCGATCCTTGCCGCCAGCCACCGGGGCATCCGTGAACAACTTGACCCGGGGGCACCGGTAGAAGGCAACGGCTATGCCCAGGCCACCGAACACCTGCCCACCGACTGGCTGACCGCTCTCGATGCCCTGCAGCATTCCAGCTGGGCTCGCGAAGCACTGGGCGAGGACTTCCTTGGCGTGTACCTGAAGGTCAAGCGCGCCGAGTACCGCCAGTTCATGGCCGAAGTCAGCGAGCAGGACTGGCGCTGGTACCTGCACCAGGCCTGAGCCCCCACCTAACAAGGAACACCCATGAACGCAGCATTGAACAAGGGCCCGGCGCAGCGCGCGCCGTCCTACTACAGCGCCACCCTCAACGACCACACCGAGTACCCGCAGCTCAAGGGCACGGTACAGGTGGATGTGGCGATCATCGGTGGCGGCTTCACCGGCGTGGCCACGGCGGTGGAACTGGCCGAGCGTGGCCTGAAAGTGGCCATCGTCGAAACCAACCGCATCGGCTGGGGTGCCAGCGGGCGCAACGGCGGCCAGGTCACCGGCAGCCTGTCGGGCGACGAAGCCATGCGCACGCAGATGCGTAACCGCCTGGGTGCCGAGGTCGATGACTTCATCTGGCACTTGCGCTGGCGCGGGCACCAGGTGATCGAGCAGCGCGTGGCGCGCTACGGCATCGACTGCGACCTCAAGCGCGGCCACCTGCATGCGGCGATGAAGCCCTCGCACATGGACGAGCTGCGCGCATTCGAAGCCGAGGCCCGGCGGCGCGGCATGGGCGAGCAGGTGCAACTGCTGGACCGCAACGGCATGGCCGAGCACCTGCAAAGCCCGCTGTACCTGGGCGCGCTGAAGAACCTGCGCAACCTGCACCTGCACCCGCTCAACCTGTGCCTGGGCGAGGCCCGTGCAGCCCATGGCCTGGGGGCGCTGATTTTCGAGAACTCCGAAGTGCTGGACATCGTCCACGGCCCGCGCCCGGCGGTGGTCACTGCTCACGGGCGGGTCGAGGCGCGCCAGGTGATGCTGGCTGGCGATGTGTACCACAAGCTGGAAAAGCGCCAGCTCAAGGGCAAGATCTTCCCGGCCATGGGCGGCATTGTCACCACCGCACCGCTGGGGGAACTGGCCGAGCAGATCAACCCGCAGGACCTGGCGGTGTACGACTGCCGCTTCGTGCTCGACTACTACCGCCTGACCGCCGACAAGCGCCTGCTGTTTGGCGGTGGCGCCAACTATTCCGGCCGTGATTCACGGGATATCGAAGGCGAACTGCGCCCGTGCATCGAGCGCACCTTCCCGGCATTGAAAGGCGTGCCGATCGAGTTCCAGTGGAGCTGCGCCATGGGCATCGTGGTCAACCGCATCCCCCAGTTGGGCAAGCTGTCGGACAACGTGTGGTATTGCCAGGGCTATTCGGGGCACGGGATTGCCACCAGCCACATCATGGGCGAGATCATGGCCGAGGCGCTGACCGGGACGCTGGAGAAGTTCGACACCTTTGCCCAGTGCAAGCATGTGCGGGTGCCGATGGGGGATTTGCTGGGCAACCCGCTGCTGGCGGCGGGGATGTGGTACTACCAGATGCTGGAGAAACTGCGCTGATTACGCGGTAACTGTGGGAGCGGCCTTGTGTCGCGAAAGGGCCGCAAAGCGGCCCTAGGGTCTCAGCGGTGATGCTGAAATTGCTGGGGCCGCTTCGCGGCCCTTTCGCGACACAAGGCCGCTCCCACATTGAGCGTGCAGGGCTCTGATCAGGCGATCTTCTTCAAACCCTGCTTCTTCAGCTCTTCATCGCGCAGTTCGCGGCGCAGGATCTTGCCCACGTTGGTGGTCGGCAGCGCATCGCGGAACTCGATCTGGCGCGGAACCTTGTAGCCGGTGACGTTGGCGCGCATGTGCTCCATCACCTGTTCCTTGGTCACGGTCATGCCCGGCTTGACCACGATGAACACCTTGATCACTTCACCGGACTTCTCGTCCGGCACGCCGATGGCCGCGCACTGCAGCACGCCCGGCAGGGCCGCCAGCACATCTTCCAGCTCGTTGGGATACACGTTGAAGCCCGAGACCAGGATCATGTCCTTCTTGCGGTCGACAATGCGCATGTAGCCGTCGGGCTGGATCACGGCGATGTCACCGGTCTTCAGCCAGCCATTGCTGTCGAGGATCTCGGCGGTAGCCTCCTCGCGCTGCCAGTAGCCCTTCATCACCTGCGGGCCCTTGATGCACAACTCGCCCACCTCGCCCAGCGGCAGCTCGTTGCCGTTGTCGTCGATGACCTTGCACAGGGTGGACGGCACCGGAATGCCGATGGTGCCGACCTGGTTGGCCTCTGAGGGGTTCACCGCGGCCACCGGGCTGGTCTCGGTCATGCCATAGCCTTCGCAGATGGCGCAGCCGGTCACGGCCTTCCAGCGCTCGGCCACGCTCAGCTGCAGGGCCATGCCACCAGACAGGGTGATCTTCAGCGCCGAGAAGTCCAGGGCGCGGAAGGCCTCGTTGTTGCACAGGGCAACGAACAGGGTGTTGAGGCCGACGAAGCCGCTGAACTTCCACTTGCCCAATTCCTTGACCATGGCCGGCAGGTCACGCGGATTGCTGATCAGCACGTTGTGGTTACCGATCAGCATCATGGCCATGCAATGGAAGGTGAAGGCGTAGATGTGGTACAGCGGCAGTGGGGTGATGAGGATTTCACAGCCTTCGTGCAGGTTGGCGCCCATCAGTGCCCGGCACTGCAGCATGTTGGCCACCAGGTTGCGGTGAGTCAGCATCGCGCCCTTGGCCACGCCGGTGGTGCCGCCGGTGTACTGCAGCACCGCCACGTCGTTGGCCTGCGGGTTGGCCTCGGTCACCGGCTGGCCCTTGCCCAGCGCCAGTGCGTCGTTGAAGCGTACGGCACGCGGCAGGTTGTAGGCCGGTACCATCTTCTTCACATACTTGATCACGCTGTTGATCAGCAGGCGCTTGAGCGGCGGCAGCAGGTCGGCCACTTCGGTGACGATGACGTGCCTGACCTGGGTCTTGGGCACCACCTTCTCGGCCAGGTGGGCCATGTTGGCCAGGCACACCAGGGCCTTGGCGCCGGAGTCGTTGAACTGGTGTTCCATTTCCCGTGCGGTGTACAGCGGGTTGGTGTTGACCACGATCAGCCCGGCACGCATGGCACCGAATACCGCCACCGGGTATTGCAGTACGTTAGGCAGCTGCACGGCAATGCGGTCACCCGGCTTGAGGTCGGTATGCTGCTGCAACCAGGCGGCAAACGCCCCCGACAGCGCATACAGCTCGCCATAAGTGATAGTCTTGCCCAGGTTGCTAAAGGCCGGTTTGTCGGCAAAGCGTTGGCAGGATTGCTTGAGTACCGCCTGGATATTGGGGAATTCGTCAGGATTGATTTCCGCCGTAATCCCGGCTGGGTACTTATCCTTCCAAAAATGTTCGATCATGGAAGCCCACTCCTTCAGCAACAGCGAAGTTCGATTCACGCGTCGATGCGCTTATTATTGATATGAGATGACGGCTCGTTGCAAACCGGATCATCTGAAAGCGGGCCGAGAGTAACAGCTTTGCCTGGGGTCGCCTAGAGGCCAAAACAGGCCTCACGGTCACAAAAATGACTCAATGAACAATACAGGTCATTTTTAGAGTAATTATCCAAAATGTTGCAGATCGGGCTGTAAAAGGCCTGCTAGAGCTGTTTGAAAGCATTCGCGGGTGAACCCGCTCCCACACAGGTACTGCACAGGCCTTGAGAACTGCAAGCCCCTGTGGGAGCGGGTTCACCCGCGAAGAATCCAACTCGGTCTCAAGCGATATCCCGCAGCTCCCGCCGCAGGATCTTGCCCACCGGTGTCATCGGCAACGACTCGCGCAGCACGATGTGCTTGGGCACCTTGTAGCCGGTAAAGTTGGCCTTGCAGTAGGCCTTCAGCTCATCCACGCTCAGCCCGCCTTCGCGCGGCACCACGAACAGCTTCACCGCCTCGCCGGAGCGCTCGTCCGGTACGCCGATGGCTGCGCAGTTGGCGACCTTGGGGTGGCCCATCACCACGTCCTCGATCTCGTTGGGGTACACGTTGAAACCCGAGACGATGATCATGTCCTTCTTGCGGTCGACGATGCGGGTGAAGCCGTCCGGGTCGATCACCGCGATGTCGCCAGTCTTGAACCAGCCTTCCGCATCCAGGGCCTGGGCCGTGGCCTCGGGCTGCTGCCAGTAACCTTTCATCACCTGCGGGCCCTTGATGCACAGCTCGCCCCGCTCGCCCAGCGGCAGCTCGTTGCCGTCATCGTCGATCACCTTGAAGGCAGTGCCCGCCACCGGGATGCCCACCGTGCCCAGGCGCGCCAACTGGCCGTAAGGGTTGGTGCTGGCCACTGGCGAGGTTTCGGTCAGGCCGTAGCCTTCGACAATGCGGCAACCGGTAAGCGCCTCCCAACGCTCGGCCGTGGCCTTGACCAGCGCGGTGCCGCCGGAATTGGTGACCTTCAGCGCCGAAAAGTCGAGCTGGCGGAAGCCCGGGTGGTCCATCAGCGCGACGAACAGGGTGTTCAGGCCCAGCAAGGCGGAAAAACGCCATTTGCCCAGCTCCTTGATGAAGCCGGGGATATCACGCGGGTTGGTGATCAGCACGTTGTGATTGCCGGTGACCATCATGCACATGCAGTTCGCGGTAAAGGCATAGATGTGGTACAGCGGCAGTGGTGCGATCATCACCTCCTGGCCGTCCTTGATCAGCTTCTGCCCGTCCGGCCCGTGCTGCGAGAAGCAGGCCAGCACCTGCAGCATGTTGGCCACCAGGTTGCCGTGGGTGAGCATGGCGCCCTTGGCCAGGCCGGTAGTGCCGCCGGTGTATTGCAGCACGGCGATGTCGTCCAGGCAGAGCGGCACCGGCTTGTGCGACAGCTCGCGGCCCTGGCGCAGCACCTGCTTGAACGGCACCGCCTGGGGCAGCTGGTAGGCCGGCACCATTTTCTTCAGCTTGTCGACCACGGTGTTGACCAGCCAGCCCTTGGCGGTAGGCAGCAAGTCGCCCATCTTCGCCTCGATCAGGTACTCGATGCCGGTATCGGGCAGCACCTCCTGCACGCGCTTGCCGAACATGTTCAGGTACACCAGCGCACGTGCGCCGCTGTCCTTGAACTGGTGACGCATCTCGCGCTCGGTGTACAGCGGGTTGGTGTTGACCACGATCAGGCCTGCGCGCAGGGCACCGAACACGGCGATGGGGTATTGCAGCACGTTGGGCATCTGCACCGCGATGCGGTCACCCGGTTTGAGGTCGGTATGCTGCTGCAACCAGGCGGCGAAGGCCGCCGAATGGCGTTCCAGCTCCGCGTAGTTCAGGGTCACGCCCAGGTTGCTGAAGGCCGGGCGGTCGGCGAAGCGTTTACAGGAGCGCTCGAACACCTCGACGACCGAGGTGTAGGCATTGATGTCGATGGTCGAAGGCACGCCCGCCGGGCGCTTGTCATTCCAGAAGTCGGCTTGCATTTATTATTGTTCCTCTGCCTGGACCTGCTGTGAGTCCTGTAGTCCTTTCACCTGCCCGCCCGAAAGCGAAAAGGCGTTGATCCGACGTTAGCAGGTAAGCTCAAGGCGGCATATACGCCAAGTGCCGCCATTAACATTGTGAATCTTATTTGTGTCCTTCCTGCAATCCGGTCGGTTGTGCATACACTGTCCGGATACCTGTGCGCACAAGGACCCGCCATGCCTCACGACGCCTTCTGGCTGCCCGCCAGCGAGCACTGCAGCCTGTACGTGCACCAATGGCTACCGGCCACGCCGGTAAAAGCCGTGGTGCTGCTGGCCCACGGCATGGCCGAACATGCCGGGCGCTACCAGCACCTGGGCCATGCCCTGAGCGCGGCCGGCTTTGCCCTGTTCGCCGCCGACCAGCGCGGCCATGGGCGCACCGCCGAACTGGGCAGCCTCGGCCTGTTCGCCCGCCATCATGGCTGGAATGCCGTGGTCAACGACCTCGGGCTGCTGGCCCAGCACATCGGCCAGCAGTACCCGTGCACGCCGTTGTTCCTGTTCGGCCACAGCATGGGCAGTTACATCGCCCAGGCCTATCTGCTGCACCACAGCGCCAGCCTGCATGGGGCGATCCTCAGCGGCTCCAACTACCAGCCGGCGGCGCTGTACCGCGTGGCGCGGCTGATTGCCCGGCTGGAGGCCTGGCGCCAGGGGCCGCTGGGCAAGAGCGCGCTGATCGAATGGTTGTCGTTCGGCTCGTTCAACAAGGCCTTCAAGCCCAACCGCACCGCGTTCGACTGGCTCAGCCGCGACCCGGCGCAGGTCGATCTGTACGTCAACGACCCGCTGTGCGGCTTTCGCTGCAGCAACCAGTTGTGGCTCGACCTGCTGCAAGGCTTGGCGCAGATCAGCCAGCCGAGTAACCTCGCGCAGATCGATCCGAACCTGCCGTTGCTGGTGATCGGGGGTGAATGTGATCCGGTCAGTGCCGGCAAGCGTCTTACCCACCTGGCCGACGCCCTGCGCGCGACCGGCAATCGACATGTACAGCTGCGCGTCTATCCTGAGGCACGGCATGAAGTACTCAACGAAACCAACCGTGACGAGGTCACCGCCGATATTCTCGGCTGGCTTGAACAGGCGCTTGCCCTTGGCCGCCCTGTGCGCAGTGAATGATAGCCGCCCTCCTCTACCGCTTAAGGAAGCCCCGATGTCCCAGGTCACCAACACGCCTTACGAAGCCCTCGAAGTCGGCCAGAAGGCCGAGTACAAGAAGTCCGTTGAAGAACGCGACATCCAGCTGTTCGCCGCGATGTCCGGTGACCACAACCCGGTGCACCTGGATGCCGAGTTCGCTGCCAAGAGCATGTTCCGCGAGCGCATCGCCCACGGCATGTTCAGCGGTGCCCTGATCAGTGCTGCAGTGGCCTGCACCCTGCCTGGCCCTGGCACCATCTACCTGGGTCAGCAAATGAGCTTCCAGAAGCCGGTGAAAATTGGCGATACCCTGACCGTACGCCTGGAAATCCTGGAGAAGCTGCCCAAGTTCAAGGTGCGCATCGCCACCAATGTGTTCAACCAGAATGATGAGCTGGTAGTCCAGGGCGAGGCCGAGATCCTTGCGCCGCGCAAGCAGCAGACCGTCGAGCTGGTTTCGCCGCCGAATTTTGTGGCTAGCTGAAGATTGATGCAGGCAGTACCGGCCCTTTCGCGGGTAAACCCGCTCCCACATGGACCTCACAGCATCAAGCCGTGACGCAATCCTGTGGGAGCGGGTTTACCCGCGAAGAGGCCGGCACAGCCAACATCATTCGATAGCCTGCAACCGCCGCTCGATATGCCTGCGCTCCGGCTCCTGGCGGGTCAGCGCCAGCGCCTGCCGCCAGGCCGCACGCGCCTGCTCCACATGCCCCAGCTGGTAATACAGCTCGGCCCGCGCCGCATGGGCCAGGTGATAGTCCAGCAGTTCACCCCGCGCCAGAATCCCTTCGACCTCCCGCAGGCCAGCCTCCGGCCCATCCCGCTTCGCCAGCGCCACGGCCCGGTTCAGCTCTACCACTGCTGACGGCCAATGCCGCTGCAACACGTCATACAGCCCGACGATCTCCGCCCAGTCGGTCGCGTCGGCCGTCGCCGCTTCGGCATGCACCGCCGCAATCGCCGCCTGCACGGTATAGGCACCGAACGCCCGGCTTTGCAGGGCCTGGCGCACCAGTTCGCAGCCTTCGGCAATGCGTTGCCGGTCCCACAGGCTACGGTCCTGCTGCTCCAGCAATACCAGGTTGCCCTGGCCATCGGTACGCGCCCGCTGCCGGGACGCTTGCAGCAACATCAAGGCCAGCAGGCCGACCGCCTCCGGGTCGGGCAACAACTGCACCAGCAGCCGCGCCAGGCGAATGGCTTCATCGCTCAGTTCCTGCTGCAACAGCGCCTCGCCCGACGACGCCGAATAGCCCTCGTTGAACACCAGGTAGATCACTCGCAGCACGCTCTCCAGCCGCTCGGGCAGTTCGTTCAGCTCCGGCACCTGATAAGGGATGCCGGCATCGCGGATCTTGGCCTTGGCACGCACGATGCGCTGGGCGATGGTGGCCGGGCTTTGCAGGAAAGCCCGGGCGATCTGCTCGGTGGTCAGGTCGCACACTTCACGCAGGGTCAGCGGCACCTGGGCATCGGCGGACAAGGCCGGGTGGCAGCAGGTGAAGATCAGCCGCAGGCGGTCGTCGGCCAGCAGTTCTTCTTCGCTGGGGTCCTGCGCCTGGCCGTCGAGCAGCATGCTCAGGTCCACCTGGGAACGATCGAAACGGGCGCGCCGGCGCAGCGCATCGATCGCCTTGAAGCGACCGGTTGAGACCAGCCACGCCCGCGGGTTTTCGGGGATACCGTCACGCTGCCAGCGCTCGACGGCGATGAAGAAGGCATCGTGCATGGCCTCCTCGGCCAGGTCGAAATCACCCAGCAGGCGGATCAGCGTCGCCAGGATGCGCCGCGACTCGCGCCGATAGACCGCCTCGACCTCGGCACGTACCTGCGCCAGTGCCGTCATCAGTCGGGCATCCGCTGGGTTACCACCTCCACCAGGCGGTCCAGGCTCTCTCCCCAGCCCTGGTGGAAGCCCATTTCCTCATGGGCGCGGCAGTCGGCGGCATTCCAGTGCCAGGCGCGCGCGGTGTAGCGGGTTTTGCCCTGTTCCTCGTCAAAACTGATCACGGCGGTCATGAAGGCCTTGTCCGAAGGCACCCAGCCCGGGCCGAAGGCATCGGTGAACACCAGCCGCCGCGGCGCGGCGATTTCCAGAAACACGCCCTGGTTCGGGTACTCACTGCCATCCGGTGCCCGCATCAGGGTGCGGAACAGGCCACCGATCCACAGTTGCATCTCGCACTCCGGCGTGGTCATGCCATGCGGCCCCCACCACTGCATCAGCCACTGGGGGTCGGTCCAGGCGCGGAACACCTTGGCCGGCGGCGCGTCGATCAGGCGGCTGATGGACAACTCGTGTTGCGCTTGCGCGGGGTGTGCAAGGCTCATGCTGGTAGGTCTCCGTTGCTGTCAGGGTTGCAGTTCGCGCACCGGCCGCACCTCGACACTGCCGACCCGCGCGGCGGGGATGCCCTTGGCGATGTTCAGTGCCTCGTTCAGGTCGCGGGCCTCCACCAGGTAGAACCCCGCCAGTTGCTCCTTGGTCTCGGCGAACGGGCCGTCGGTCAGGCTCATGTGGCCGTTGCGCATGCGCACGGTGGTGGCGGTCTGCACCGGCTTCAGCGCCTCGGCCGCCAGCATTCGCCCGGAGCCTTGAATGGATTCGGCATACGCCATGCATTCGGCGTCTTCCGGGCTGTCGGGCAGGCTGTGCAGCAGCCCCTCGTCACAATAGACCAGGCACAGGTATTTCATGGTCACCTCCAGGCATTGGCAAAGTGCGTTTGGCGATAACGGCTCAGGGCTTGAGATCGAACAGGGCTTTCTGGGTTTCCATGTCGAACGGCGCCGACCAGTGCTCGTGGATTACCAGCCACTGGCCACCTTGACGACGATAGCCCACGGTGGCGCGCATGAAGCCGCACTGGCTTTCGTTGTCCGCCGGGCCACAGCGGTTCAGCCAGTGAGCCAGGGCCAGGTCGCCAGCGGCATGCACGGTAAGCTCGGCAAAATCGAAAACCATGGGGCCGGGGCACATGCCCATGCACATTTCCCAGTGCGCCTGGTAGGTGGCCTTGCCTTTGAATTGCAGGGCCTGGATGGCATCGAAGGCTACGATGTCGTCGGCATAGGGAGCGACGATGTTGGGGATGTCGCGGTCGCGCACGGCCTGCATCCAGCGCTCGATCAACTGGCGGATCTCGGTTTCGGCTGCGGTGCTCATCGGGGGTTCCTCCGACAGGTCATGGGTGATTGGGCACGGGGTGCAACGTGCTCTCACCTATTGGTCGAACGGGAACCGGAGGAATCGACAGGCAACGGAAACTATTCTGCATGAGTAATTGCAGAATACCCGCGAGAAACAACGAAAGCAGGCTTGTTCAGGCCATTGCGGCTTGTTCGAAGACCTCGTCGGCCCACTGGTTGAGGCTTTTGCCGGCAGCACGGGCAGCAACACTCGCGGCTGCATGAACTTCGGGCCGGATACGCAGCATTACTTTGCCCGAGGCAGGCTTTTCCGGCGCAATGCCCTGCTCTGCACAGTCGGCCAGGTAATCTTCCAGCGCATCGCGAAACGCCTCATGCAGCTCGGGCACCGAGCTTGCGTGAAAACTGATGATGTCACGCATACCAAGCACACGGCCGACGAAGATATCGTCACGCGCGTCGTACTCGATACGGGCGGCGTAGCCTTTGTAGCGCATGCAACTCATATCCTGACTCCTGCCCGCAAGAGGAATTCACGGGCTTCTTCAATCTGATACCGCTTGGCTTCCTTGCCTGGATGAGGCCGATGGCATCTCCAGAATTGGCCACCCAGCACCAGCTTGACCCTGGAACCTTGCCGCTCCAGCACCTCACCACCCAGATGGAGTACCAATGCCTCGATCTCGGAGAAAGCCAACGACGCCGTGGTCGGCGTTCGGAAAATTGCGTCGAGGATTTTGCGGTATCGAGTGTTCATCGAAAAATGCTATCAAATTAAGATAGCACTTTTTCCTCGATATTCATTCAGGATTTTTCTGTTGCTCGAACTGCAAAACGGTTGATGGCCCCGTCACCAGCAGGCCGGCGAAAGGGCCATCAACACCGGGCAAGCGCCCGCTCAACCCTGCTGGCACCCCTCACCCATGGCCCGGTACTGGATGGTGTGCACCTGGCCTTGATGGTCTTCGTAGGTCATGGTCGCAGGGACCACTTCGCAGACGTTGGGGATGGTCGACAGGTTGATCACCCGCTTGATGTCCAGGTTCATGGAGTAGTCGTACTGCTGGGCTACGGGCTCGCTGGAGACGGACTTGGCCTCATCGGCGAGGGCGAACGAGGACATACCGACCAATGCAAGAATCAGTAGTGGTTTCATGTGTGTCTGCCTTTTGAGCATTCAAGCTGATCGATTGACTTCTATTGCCGTAACCGGCGCGGAGAAGTTGCCATCTGCGGTGGAGATGGCACGAAGTACCGATCCCGCTTCGTACTGCCAGGGGGGATGGGTAAAAGTCTACTCCCGGCCCGGAATAGTTGAACCCCGAACTCGGACATTCACCCTTGCCGAATATGCAACAATCTGCGACAAATTAACCGCAAAATATCGAGCCAGAGCCCCTGGCCGCCTTTCAGGGTAGGACGCGCAATTTCTGAAAACCTGTACTGTTCGAAACTTTCGGACCCGGAACGCCGGCTGCTGGACCACTTTTACCGCCAGCACGGCTCACGCATGCGTGCTGCGGGCGACGCTCAACTGTGGGTAGCGCGGGGCCCCGGCATCATCGCGGGCTTGAGCCTGAGCCCGGTGGGCGATGGCTTCTGGCTGACCGGGTTGTTCGTCGACCCGCAGCGGCGCAGCCAAGGGGTGGCCGGGCGGTTGGTCGAGGCGGCGCTGGCACAGGCTGGCGGGCCCACCTGGCTGTTCTGCCACCCGGACCTTGCGCCCTTCTACCAGCGCCTGGGCTTCGACGTGGCCCGGCAACTGCCGCAAGCCCTGGCTGGGCGCCTGCAGCGCTACCAGCGCAGCAAGCGCCTGGTGGCACTGCAGCAGGGTCAGTCGTCGCTGGCGTCGAGCCCGGGGAACAGCACCTCGGTGTAGCCGAACCGGGAAAAGTCCTGGATGCGTGACGGGTACAAGCGACCGATCAGGTGGTCGCATTCATGTTGCACCACCCGCGCATGGAAGCCGTCGGCAAAGCGGTTGATCGGGTTGCCCTGGGGATCGATGCCTTCATAGCAGATGTGCTTGAAGCGCGGCACCACGCCACGCAGGCCGGGCACCGACAGGCAACCTTCCCAACCGTCCTCGAGCTCGCTGGACGTTGGCGTGATGACTGGGTTGAGCAGGATAGTCTGCGGCACCGGTTCGGCATCCGGGTAACGCTCGCTGCGCTCGAAGCCGAAGATCACCAGCTGCAGGTCGATGCCGATCTGTGGCGCAGCCAGGCCCACGCCCCCCACATGGCGCATGGTTTCGAACATGTCGTCGATCAGTTGCTGCAGTTCGGCACTGCCGAGCATATGGTCGGGCACTGGCGGGGCGATGCGCAGCAGGCGTTCGTCGCCCATCTTGAGAATGTCACGGATCATCGGGGGTTCGGCTCGGAAGGTTGGTGCTCGCTCGGTATCGGGTGCTCATGGCCCAGCACGGTAATGGTTTCGCGGGGCTTGTGCTCACCGAAGTCCTTTTCGCCAGGGTTCTTGCCCTCGTTCGACATGTGCTCGATCACTGCGTTCATCTCCGCGCCCAGCAGCAACACGGCGGCGGAAATATAGAAATACAGCAATAGTACGATGATTGCACCGATACTGCCGTACATGGCGTTGTAGTCGGCAAAGGTCTTCACGTAGTAGGCAAAGCCCAGCGACGCCACGATCCACACCACCACAGCCAACACCGAGCCCGGGGTGATGAAGCGGAACTGCTGCTTCACATCGGGCATCACGTAATAGATCAGCGCCACCGCCACCATCATCAGGATGATGATCGCCGGCCAGCGCAGGATGGTCCACACCGTGACGATCACCTCTTGCATGCCGACCTGGGCGGCAATCCACTCCATCACCTGCGGCCCCAGCACCATCAGCGCCGCAGCCACCAGCAGCATGCCGGCGATGCCCACGGTGTAGATGATCGACAACGGAATGCGCTTCCACACCGGGCGGCCCTCGGGCACATCGTAGGCGGCGTTCATCGCGCTCATCATCAGGCGCACACCGGCCGATGCGGTCCACAAGGCAATCACGATACCCACCGACAACAGCCCGCCCTTGGACTGCTGCAACTGGTCGATCACCGGGTTCACCTGCTCCAGCGCCTGGGGTGGCAGCACCAGTTCCGATTGCAGACGCAGCCAGGAGAAGAAGTCCGGCAGGTGCAGGAAACCGATCAGGGCAATCAGGAACAGCAGGAACGGGAACAGCGAGAACAGCATCTGGTAGGCCAGCGCGGAAGCGTAGGTCGACATCTCGTCGTCGAGGAATTCCTTGACGGTGCGTACCAGCACGCGGTGCAGGGGCAGGCCGCGCAGGTCGGGGAAAATCATAGCGTCTCCTTTCGCCGCTTGATTCGTGAGTACCACGGGTAAGTCTAATAGACCATGCCGTTGCTGTGCTGATCCCGGCCATGCTGCGAGAATTTGCTTACGCCTGTACTGGCCTCTTCGCGGGTAAACCCGCTCCCACAGGTCTTCCACTGCCCTTGAGACCTGTGGTGTACCTGTGGGAGCGGGTTTACCCGCGAAGAGGCCGCTACAGGCAGAACAGATGGCAAACCTTGCCCCACTACCCGCCACCCCTCACAATGCAGGCCTTCATAGCGTCAACCCGCAGGAACCTGCATGAAACTCGACAAACCCGCCGCCATTGCCCGGCGCAACGAAGCACTGGCCCGCCCGGTGCTGACCAGCAGCAACACCCTGTTCGCCATCCTCGACCGCAAGCGCAACCTGTGGTGGTTCGAGGTGCCGGTGGCGCTGCTGCGCAAGGGCCAGCCCGACTGGGTCAACCTGCTGCTGCACACCCCGGAAAGCGACGAGCTGCAGCACCTGAAGGTGCCGACCAACTTCCTGCGTGCTCACCAGGAACAGATGGAAGTGCGCAACCCCGGCAAGCGCCGCTCGACCATCAGCCTGGCCCTCAGCGCCGACCGCGACTCGCTGCTGCGCGACACCCGCCCGGGTGGCGAGCAGCTGGACTTCCGAACCTTCGTGCAGGCCTGATCAGGCCTTTTCGATGCGATCGTCATGGATGACGATGCGGCCCTGCTTGAACAACCCGCCAATGGCCTTCTTGAAGTTGCCCTTGCTGACGTTGAACAGCTTGCTGATCAGCACCGGGTCGCTCTTGTCGCACACCCCCAGCACCCCGCCTTCGGCCTCCAGGCGCGCCATGATCTGCTCCTGCAGGCTGTCGGCCAGGGCCGCGCCGACCGGTTGCAGGCTCAAGGCGATCTTGCCGTCCGCGCGCACTTCCTTGATGAAGCCCTTCTCGTGCATGCCCGAGCGCAGGAACTTGAACACCTCGTTCTTGTGGATCAGGCCCCAGTGGCGGTTGTTGATGATCGCCTTGAAGCCCATCGGCGTCTCGCCGGCCACCAGCAGCTCGACCGGCTGGCCCACCTGATAGTCTGCCGGGGTGCGGTCCAGGTAGCGGTCCAGGCGTGAAGTGGCAGTGATGCGACGGGTGCGCTTGTCGAGGTACACGTGCACCACGCAGTAGTCGCCGATCTTCAGCGGCCGCGCCTCTTCCGAATACGGCATCAGCAGGTCCTTGGACAGACCCCAGTCGAGGAAGATGCCGGCACCGTTGATGTCCTTGACCTTGAGGCTGGCGAACTCGCCAACCTGCACCTTGGGCTTCTCGGTGGTGGCGATCAGCTGGTCTTCGCTGTCCAGGTAGATGAACACGTTCAGCCAGTCATCCACTTCGGTTTCGGCGTTTTTCGGGATGTAGCGCCCGGGCAGCAGGATCTCGCCGTCGGCGCCGCCGTCCAGGTACAGGCCGAAGTCCACGTGTTTCACGATTTGCAAACTGTTGTAACGCCCAAGCAGAGCCATTTCCGATGTTCCTCAAGACAAGGCGGCTATTCTACACCTGAAGCCAGCGCGCCGCCCGACCGCTGATGCAGTGGAACCGTCAGCCTCCCCTTGCATCTACCGTCTGGCCAGTCCCTGCAAGGAACAGCCCATGCCGCTACGCCTGTCCAAAGCCCTGCTCGTCGCCATCGGCTTCGCCCTGGCTCTGGCCGCCTGCAGCCGTATCGACCTGGCCTACCGCAACCTCGACCGCCTGGTGCCTTGGTCGCTGGGCGACTACCTGGCCATGAACCGTGAGCAGAAGGCCATGCTTGACGATCGGCTGCGGGAGCACCTGGCCTGGCATTGCAAGACCCAGCTGCCCGGCTACCTCGACTGGCTGGACCGGGTACGCGGCATGGTCGCCGACGACCAGGTGACCGACCAGGCCCTGCAGCAGCGCACCCGCGAAGCCCGCGAGGCGATTGGCCGGGTGGCCGAGGAAATCACCCCTTCGGCCACCGAGTTGTTGCGCGGCATGAGCGATGCCCAGGTAGCGGAGATGCGCGAGGCATTCCGCGAGGACATCAGCGAACGGCAGAAGCTGTATGTGGATACGCCGCTGGCCAGGCAGATCGCCCGCCGTGCCGAACGCATGGAGAAACGCCTGACGCCGTGGTTTGGCGAGCTGACCGCGGTGCAGAAGCAGCGCGTGCAGGCCTGGTCCGCGTCGCTGGGCGACCAGAACCGCGAATGGATCGCCAACCGCGCACACTGGCAGCAGCAATTGCTGCTGGCGATGAACCAGCGCAACGACCCCAGCTTCGAGCCGCGCCTGGCGACGTTGTTGCAGCGCAAGGAGAGCTTGTGGACGCCGGAGTACCGGGCGGCCTATCAGCATACCGAGCAGCAGGCGCGCAGCTTGCTGGTGGATCTGGTGCACCAGAGTACCCCGCAGCAGCGGCGGTTCCTGCAGGAGCGGTTGGGCAAGGTGCGCACCGATTTCAGTGAATTGAAGTGCTTGAAGGGGTGACGGTGAAAAGCAGGCCTGGCCTCTTCGCGGGTAAACCCGCTCCCACAGGGACCCCACTGGTTTCGAATCCTGTACCGTACCCGCGAAGAGGCCGGGCTTGCTAAAGCAGAATCACCGGCCCTTGCGCCGATACGGAAACACATCGATCACCTTCCCTTCACGAATCGCTGCCTGCAGCCCCTTCCAGTAGTCCGCGTCATACAACTCCCCATGCAAGCGGCTGAACAAGCGCCGCTGGCCGATATCGGCAAACAGAAACGGTGGAAACTCCTCGGGGAACACGTCATGCGGCCCGATCGAGTACCACGGCTCACCCGACATCTCGTCTTCCGGGTAACGCGGCGGCGGGATATGGCGGAAGTTCACCTCGGTCAGGAAGCTGATCTCGTCATAGTCATAGAACACCACCCGGCCATGGCGGGTAACGCCAAAGTTCTTCAGCAGCATGTCGCCAGGGAAGATATTCGCCGCCGCCAGCTGCTTGATGGCCAGGCCGTAATCCTCCAGCGCCTCCAGCACCTGGCCCTCGCTGGCGTGCTCCAGGTACAGGTTCAGCGGTGTCATGCGCCGCTCGGTCCAGCAGTGACGGATCAGCACCGTGTCCCCCTCCAGCGCCACGGTCGATGGCGCCACCTCCAGCAGTTCGGCCAGGCACTCCGGCTCGAACTTGCTACGCGGGAAGCGAAAATCGGCGAACTCCTGGGTATCGGCCATGCGCCCGACGCGGTCGACGCTTTTCACCAGCCGGTACTTGTCGATCACCGTGGCGCGATCGACTGTCTTGGACGGCGAAAAACGGTCCTTGATGATCTTGAACACCGTGTTGAAGCCCGGCAGGGTGAACACGCTCATGACCATGCCACGCACCCCGGGCGCCATGACGAAGCGGTCGTCGCTGCTGGCCAGGTGGTTGATCAACGCCCGGTAGAACTCCGACTTGCCATGCTTGTAGAAGCCGATAGAGGTGTACAGCTCGGCGATGTGCTTGCCCGGCAAGATGCGCTTGAGGAAGTTGACGAACTCTGCCGGCACCGGCACATCGACCATGAAGTACGAGCGGGTGAAGGAAAAGATGATCGACACCTCGGCCTCGTCGGTGATCAGCGCATCGGCCTCGATACCATGCCCTTCGCGGTGCAGCAGCGGGATGACCAGCGGCCACTGCTCATCGCTGTTGAACAGCCGGCCAACCAGATAGGCGCCCTTGTTGCGGTACAGCACCGGCGAAAACAGCTCCACCGCCAGGGTCGGGTCCTTGCATACCCAGTCCGGCAGGCAGTCGCGCAGTTGCTCTTCAAGGCGCACCAGGTCGCCTTCCAGGTCACCGTACGGCACATCGAACGGGTAATCGGTGAACACCGCCCGCAGCAGGCCCTTGAGCCCAGCGTCAGGCCGATAGGTACGGGTTTGCGCGGCGCGCTCACGGCCGCGCATGGAGGGTCGGGTGGTGTGGATGAACATGCAGCCGTCGCTGATCAGGTCGTGGCTGAACAGGCTGCAGAACAGCGAGTTGTACCAGGTCTCGGACAGTTCGTCGTCCAGCCGTGGGTCGATCAGGTGGATGTAGGCGTTCTTCACCAGTGGCCATTGTTCCACATCCAGCAGCACGTCCTCGGCAAAGCCCTGGCGCAGCCAGCCGTTGACCTCGGCGACCTTCTCTTCATAGAGGTTGATGCGGGCGGCGGAGGCACGCTGGATATCCTGCCAGCGCGCCTGCTCGAAGCGCTGGCGGGCACCTAGGGTGATGCGCTGGAAGTGGTCGCGGTAGTCGTCGAAGCCGGCAAGGATCATCCGGGCGATTTCGACAGCGGGCCAGGGCTGGGGCATGCGAAGACCTCGGTGCAAGGGTGAGATACAGAGCTTAGTCTGCCTGTCCGGAATACGGCGCCTGTACTGGCCTCTTCGCGGGTAAACCCGCTCCCACAGCTTCTATGCAATGCTCGGCCCTGTGAGTAATCCTGTGGGAGCGGGTTTACCCGCGAAGAGGCCAGCACAGGTTTACACCGCAAGAAAGCACAAGAATCCCCTGCCCCCCTGGCGTACACTCGCGCCCCTGCCCTGCCTCCGGAGACCGTCGTGAGCCCCATCGCCCTAGCCCGCCTGCTGACCCTTGCCGCCGTCTGGGGGGCGAGCTTCCTGTTCATGCGCATCATCGCCCCCGAGCTGGGCACGGTGCCGACGGCGTTCTTCCGTGTGTCCATCGCCTGCCTGGGCCTGGTCGCCCTGCTCGCCGCCGCCCGCGTGCGCTGGGACTTCCAGGGCAAGCTCGGCGCCTGCCTGGTACTGGGCATGATCAACTCCGGTATCCCCGCCACCTTCTACTCCGTGGCCGCCCAGGTGCTGCCCGCCGGCTACTCGGCAATCTTCAACGCCACCACGCCGCTGATGGGTGTGCTGGTCGGCGCGCTGTTCTTCCGCGAACCAATGACCCTGGCCAAGCTCTGCGGCATTTTCCTGGGCCTGTTCGGCGTCGGCATTCTAAGCGGCGCCGGCCCGGTGGCTCTGGACCTGGCATTGCTGCAAGGCGCCCTCGCCTGCCTGGCGGCCACTACCTGCTACGGCTTTGCCGGCTTCCTCGCCCGCCGCTGGGTCAGCGGCCTGGACAGCCGCCTGTCGGCACTGGGCAGCATGCTCGGCGCCACCCTGATGCTGAGCCCGCTGTTTGCCTGGAGCGCGCTGAGCCAGCCACCGGCCAGCTGGGGCGGCTGGCAGGTGTGGCTGTCGCTGCTGGGCCTGGGTCTGCTGTGCACAGCGTTCGCCTACATCCTGTACTTCCGCCTGCTGGAGGAGATCGGCCCGGTCAAGGCCAGCACCGTGACCTTCCTGATCCCGGTATTCGGCGTATTGTGGGGGGCGTGGCTGCTGGACGAACCGCTGTCGATGGCGCACCTGTACGGCGGCCTGCTGATTGGCCTGGCATTGTGGCTGGTGCTGCGCCCGGCGCGCAGCTGAAGCGGGGTACAGGATGAACAGCGCGTACAAGAAAGTCCTGTTCCGCCTGGAGCAAGACGAAAACGGCTACCCGCCCGCCTCGGTCGAGGGCCTGTGGGCCAAGGCCGTGGAAGGCGGCTATGCCGTCGACAACATTCCCTTCCATGTCTACGGCATCGCCCCGGGCGACCTGATCGGCACCCGTGAGGAAGCCGGCGAAACCTGGTTCGCCGAACTGCGCCGCAGCAGCGGCAGCTCGGTGTTCCGGGTTATCGTCAAGCCCCCGGAAACCCTGGACCAGGTACGCGCGGCCTTGCACGACTTCGGCTGCAACTGCGAAACCGAGCAGGCAGTGAAGATGCTGGCGGTCGAGGTCCCGCCGCAGCGCTCGCTCGACACCTTGCTCTACTACCTGCTCACCCAGCGCGAAGCCGGCCTGCTGGACTTCGAGGAAGGCGTACTACGCCACGCCATCCCCGAAGAATTCCGCTAGGGCCTACGCCTCGGCCAGGCGCGCGGCGGGCTTGCGGAACACGAACAGCAGGCCCACCACGATCAGCCCCATGCCCAGCAGGCTGAGCGGCGCCAGGCGGTTGCCAAAGATCAGCAGGTCCATCACCGCGGTCACTGCCGGCACCAGGTAGAACAGGCTGGTGACATTGACCAGGTTACCCTTGGCGATCAGCCGGTACAGCAGCAGGGTCGCCAGCAGCGAGACCACCAGCCCCATCCACAGCAGCGCGCCGACGAAACCGCCAGTCCATTCCACATGCAGCGGCTGCAGCGGCGCGAACAGCGCGCACATGGCAAAGCCGGCCAGGTACTGCAGCGGCAGCGTGCCCATGGGGTTGTCGGTGATGCGCTTCTGCAGGATCGAGCCAAAGGTCATGCTGGCCAGCGCCAGCAAGGCGAACAGCATCCCCGCCAGCGACACCCCGCCCAGGTTGATGCCCTGGTAGACCACCATGATCAACCCGCCAAGCCCCAACCCCAGGCCGAACAGGCGGCTCCAGGAGCGCTGGCGTTCCATCAGTACCACGGTCAGGATCGGTTGTACCCCCATCACCGTGGCCATCACGCCGGGAGTGACATGGGTGGCGAGCGCCAGCAGGTAGAAGATCTGGTAGGCGCCGAGCAACACGCAGCCGGTGCCCAGGGCCCGCAGGATGGCCCCGCGACTGCGCGGCCAGCGCAGCCCCAGCAGCGGGCCGATCAGCAGCAGGCCGGCCAGGGCCAGCGCCGAGCGCAACAGCAGGAAGGCGAACGGGCTGGCATGCGCCAGGCCCAGCTTGGAGACGATCGCCCCACTGCTCCACAGCAGGACGAACAGGCTGGTCGTGGCCGCCGAGGCCACGGATGCTTTGCTAAGGACAGACATGTATTGCCACCTGATATAAGGCGAATAAGCCAAACGGACGGCGTGCGCTTCAGCGTGGGAAGTCGCCGACCGTGTTCAGTAGGTTGCGTGTGCGTAGGGATGCGGCCAGAAGCCGATCAGCCCAGCACGACCACGCAAGGAGGCGGAGCTACGCCGCCTACGACGCCACTGACAGGTGGTGGTGGATAGTGACTGATCATCGCCGGCTGCTGGCAGCCACGCACGACCATGCCCGCGACTGGCGCGATGGCAAAGCTTGTGGTGGAAGGGCTGGCTGGCATGAACAGGTCTTCGGGAAGAGAACAATGGGCTGGACTATAGCCCGGTGCCAGGCAGCTGGCAACCTCCCCAAACTCACCCTCGCGCCAGTAGGGCAACTGCCTGCTCATTGTCTTGAAGCTGCCGCGATCCCTGTGGGAGCGGGTTCACCCGCGAACACCGGCGCAGCCGGTGCCATTCACTGCGTCGGACTGTTCGCGGCGGTTCGACGCCTCGATAAACCCGCACACAGAAGGTTCAGGCAACCCTCCAGTTTCTTCAAGCCAGCCGCGACCATGGGATCGCATCTCTATTGGTTAATTTTTCACCGCCCCGATTCGTCTGAATGCGAAACGCAGCCCGCATTCACCCGTTTCGAGGACCACCGATGAACGTAACCGCCTGGCTCTGCCGGCCAGCCCAGATCACCTGCCTGCTGCTGGTCAGCGCCTACGCCCACGCCGCCAAGCCCGGCGATGTGTTCAAAGACTGCAAGGACTGCCCCGAGATGGTCGTGCTGCCCGCCGGCAGCTACGTGATGGGGGCCCCCGACGACGAAGTCGGCCGCCAGCCCGACGAGGGCCCGCTGCACACCGTGACCTTCGCCAAGCCCTTTGCCATGAGCCGCTACCAGGTCACCGCCGGCGAACTGGACGCCTATATCAAGGCCACCGGCACCGTCATCAAGAGCGGCGACGACCGCCCCGGCCGCTGGTGCGAAGCCAGCAAGCCCACTTACAAGCAAGGCCCCCGCCAGCCGGCGGTGTGCGTCGACTACGACGAAGTGCAGGCCTACACCCAATGGCTGGCGAAAACCACCGGCAAGCCGTACCGCATGGTCAGCGAAGCCGAACGCGAATATGCCGCCCGTGCCGGCTCCAGCGGCCCGTTCCCCTTCCCCTTCGACGAACCGGGCAAGTACGAGATCAGCAAGCACGCCAACACCTATGGCCCCAAGGACGGTCATACCTTCACCGCCCCGGTGGGCAGCTACCCGCCCAATGCCTTCGGCATGTACGACATGCACGGCAACGTCTACGAATGGGTCGCCGACTGCTACCACGACAGCTACGAAGGCGCCCCCACCGACGGCAGTGCCTGGATCCAGGACCCCACGTGCATCCGCGCGCACATGCGTGGCAACGACTGGGGCGAACCGCCGATCTTCTCCCGCTCGGCCAACCGCAACGACCGCCTCAAGACCACCCGCGGTGACTTCCTCGGCTTTCGCGTAGCACGCGAACTGTGAAGTTGTGACGCGGTTAACGCAGCATCGGTTAAAAAAATCGTCAATAAGAATCGTTCCGGTTTTTCACAGGTGCTGCGTCCTATAGCTGACATAGAAAAAAAACCTCTGCCAACGAGACCGCAATAGATGTCCAAGTCCCTCCCCGGCTCGCTCAACCCGCTTGCCAAAGCATTACTGATCCGTCATTCCCTTCGTCCCCAACGCGCGTTCACACGCATCGGTGTGGGCCTGGCGATATCCGCTGCAATGGTCGCCCAGGTGCAGGCGCAGGAGTGGACCCTGGATATTCCCGCGCAGTCGATGAACTCGGCGTTGCAGGCACTGGCCAGACAGACCGATACCCAGTTGCTGTATAGCCCGGAGGACATCAGCGGGTTACGTTCCACGGCCCTCAAGGGCCGGCATGACCTGCAGTCTTCGCTGCAGACATTACTGCAAGGCACCGGGCTGCGTTACCAGATCGATGGCAACACCGTGACAGTGACAGCCGGTTCGGCGGCACAGGACGGCCAGGTCGAGCTTTCGGCAACCAACGTCAATAGCGTGGGGCTTGGTGCCACTACCGAAGGCACGGGTTCCTACACCACCGGTGTGACCAACACCGCCACCAAGATGAACCTGTCGATCCGTGAGACGCCGCAAACCATCACGGTGGTGACCCGCCAACGCATGGATGACCAGCACCTGAGCAGCATGACCGACGTGCTGAGAGAGACCCCTGGCATTACCATGTCCCAGGATGGGGGCGAGCGCTTCAACATCTATTCTCGCGGCAGCGCAATCAACACTTACCAGTTCGATGGCGTCACCACGTTTCAGGATAACCAGACCCGTAACATGCCCAGCACCTTGCTGGATGTGGCCCTGTATGACCGGGTGGAGATCGTCCGCGGTGCAACGGGCCTGATGACCGGTGCCGGCGACCCCAGTGCCGTGGTCAACCTGATCCGCAAACGCCCGACGCGGGAGTTCAAGTCCTATATCCAGGGCGGCGCTGGTTCCTGGGATTACTACCGCGCAGAAGCGGACGTTTCCGGCCCACTGACCGAAGAAGGCAACGTACGCGGACGCTTTGTCGCCGCACAGCAGAACAACCACACCTTCATGGACTGGTACACCCAGGACCGGAGCATCCTGTACGGCGTACTGGAAGCGGACCTTACCGACACCACCCTGGTTCGTTTCGGTATCGACCGACAGACCTACAAGGTCAATGGTGCCTCAGGCGTTCCGCTGATTTTCACCAACGGCCAGCCCACCAACTTTTCCCGGTCGAAAAGTTCCGATGCTCGCTGGGGTTACGATGACTACGAAACCACCAACTATACACTGACGCTTGAGCAGCAACTGGCCAACGATTGGCAACTGAAAGTTTCCACTCTGTACATGGACGTCGATCGCGACACGTTCTCTTCCTATATTTCTACCAGAACCAACAGGTCGTACCTGGAACCTGATGGCTCGACGACCATCAACGCTGGCGTTGCATCGGCGGACCAATACCAGAAAGCTGCTGACGTTTCCCTCCAAGGGCCTTTCCAGTTGTTTGGACAATCTCATGAACTCATTTTCGGCTACAACTACCTGGAGTATGAGAACAAGCATCGCGAATACGCCGGCCCTGACCAGAAAATCAATTACTTCACTTGGGAAAACGTGACGCCCAAGCCAGGCAAAGACGAGCTTTCGCCAAGCATCAAATTCGATATCTTCAACCGCCAGAGCGGCTACTACGTCGCCGGACGGTTCAACTTCACTGACGACCTGCACCTGATTCTGGGTGCGCGTGCTTCCGACTACCGCTTCGACTACAGCCTGGGCATCATCGGTAAACCAATCACGCCTGATACCCAGAAAGAGCATGGAGTAGTGACGCCGTATGCCGGTCTCGTCTACGACCTGACAGAAGAGCAATCGGTGTACGTCAGCTATACCGATATCTTCAAACCACAGAGCAATATCGACGCCAGCGGCAAACCTCTTGACCCGGAGGTCGGCAAGAACTACGAAATGGGTTGGAAGGGTGAATTCCTGGATGGCCGTGTCAACGCCAACGTTGCCGTCTACTTGGTACAAAGGGACAACTTCGCCGAGGAGACCACCGAAAAGTCGCCGACCGGCGGCAATGCCTTCAAAGCGATTGACGGTGCAGAGACCAAAGGCGTGGACCTGGAACTCTCGGGCGAAGTACTGCCTGGCTGGAACGTCTATACCGGCTACAGTCATTCCCGTACCGAGGACGCAGATGGCGTTCGCCAGACCACCCAACTGCCGATGGACACATTCCGCTTCTGGAACACCTACCGCCTGCCAGGCGATTGGGACAAGCTGACCTTGGGCGGTGGCGTGAACTGGAACTCCAAGTCCACACTGCAGTATCCGCGCTACAACGGCCACGTCACCCAGGATGACTACTACGTCGCCAGCCTGATGGCTCGGTACCGTATCAACCAGAACCTGGCGGCCACGCTGAACGTCAACAACCTCTTCGACAAGAAGTACTACGCAGGCATGGCAGGCAGTTACGGCCACTACGGTGCGCCGCGCAACGCCACGGTGACTCTGCGCTACGACTTCTAAGCCGCACAGGCCAGACCCGGGACATACACCGGGTCTGGCCACACTTACCCCGCTTCGCCCTCCCTGCGCCCTCTGCTGTTTCCTCTCCCCTTGCTACCACACATTGCGTGCCGCCCTTGCAAGTCATTCCCGTCCGTGAAAGCGCAGCCCCGAGGGGTGCAAGGCTACGTCAACCCTGTGAGTAAACGACATCGCCCCGCATCAGCAGCTTCCGGGCTGCCAGTGCGGGGCGATGGGTGATGACATCAGGTCAGCCCGTCAGCGTCCTTCAATCAGCCATGGCGTCCTCCATCGTCCAGTGCATGGCCAAGCCTTCGATCACTTCAGGCTGCCTGAGAATGTCATAGTGCCCCGCCTCGACCGCATGGTTCCCCTCTGTTTCGAAAGTCCAGGCCGGGTCGCTATCCTGGCCAGCCCACCAGCAGGTTGCCAATGCCCGGGTCCGCGGCAGGCTGGTCAGGTTCGCCGACAAGGCTTTCAAGCGCATCGCCACCACAAATGTGTGGGCCAATTCGGCACTGTCGATATCGGCATAACGTGACTGGCCGGCCTGCGCGGCGCGTATCTGCCCAATAACGCCCTGCAGCGACTGAACATCAGTACCCACGGCCACGGCGGGCACTGCCAGCTGTTGCTTGGGTACGCCCAGCAACACGCTGAGGAAACCCTGCAAATCGTCCTTCCAGTCCTCGACCACCTCAGCATGTGACGCATTTGGCACAAAGCTGTCCACCAAACCAAGCAATGCCACTGCCTGCCCCTGTCGCTCCAGCTCCTGGGTTACCAGCACCGCCAAGGTGCCACCCAGCGACCAGCCAACCAGCCGATACGGCCCTTCAGGCTGCTTCTGGCGGATGTACTGCGCATAGTCGATAGCCATCGCCTGCAGCGACTCGTCCTGCCACGTGCGGTCCAGCAGCATGCGGCACTGCACGCCATAGACACTGCACACACCTTCCAGGCGACGCGCCAGAGGCTCGTAGTCGAACACCGTGCCGAAGCCTGCATGCAGGCAGAACAGCGGCGTGCCACTGGCGATACGGGTGTTGAGCAATAGCACCGGGTCCAGGCTGGCTTCAGTAGCCGAGTAGCCCGACAGCTCACCAATGGTCGATCTGGCCATTACGTCACGCAACTTCAGGTCCAACTGCAAGCCGCTGTGCCCACGCACTTTGGAAAGCATTTTCAGCACCCGTAGCGAATCGCCACCCAGCTCGAAGAAATTGTCGTCCATACCGACTTCCTCAATACTCAGCACCTCTTGCCAGATTTGCGCCAAGGCCTGCTCAACCTCATTGCGCGGCGCAAGACGCAGGCGCTGCCCTACAAAATCAGGTGCCGGCAGCGCATTGCGGTCGATCTTGCCGTTGGGTGTCAGGGGCATCGCATCAAGCAGCACCAGTTGCGCTGGCACCATGTAATCCGGCAGCTCCGCACGCAGGGCTTCGCGCAATTGTGCCGGCGTGGTGACCACACTACTGCTGACCACATATCCAACCAGTTGCTTGCCGGTGGCACCTTCACGCGCCACTACCACTGCATCGCGCACCCCAGCCAGGTTGCGCAGGCGTGCTTCGATCTCGCCTGGCTCGATGCGAAACCCGCGAATCTTCAACTGGTTGTCGAGTCGGCCGATGAAGTCGACGGTGCCATCGGCACGGCGGCGTACGCGGTCGCCGGTACGGTAAAGGCGCGCACCGTCGGCGAACGGGTCGGCGACAAAGCGCTCGGCGGTAAGCGCCGCACGCTGGTGATAGCCCCGCGCAAGCCCTTCTCCACCGATGTACAACTCACCCGCCACGCCATCAGGCAGTGGATTGAGGTCTTGATCGAGCACATGCAGGGTACGCAGGCCGACCCGATCACCGATCGGCGCATACACTGCCTGGCAGGACTGCATGGCCGATACCTTCCACAGCAACGGCGTGACCACCGTCTCGGTAGGCCCGTAGCCGTTGGTCAGGTATTGCGGCCGTAGCGAACGCTTGACCAGTTCGAACAGGGCATCGGGCACCGCATCGCCACCAAAGCAGTAAATGCGCACAGGCGGCGCAGCCTGTTGCTGGCTCTCGCCGAACTCGGCCAACTGTTGCAGATAGGCCGGCGGGAAGCAGGCGATATCGATGCGCTGCTCATGGAGGACTTGCCAGGTTTCCTCCGCAGTCCACAAGCGATTGCCACGGACCACCAGGCAGCCACCTGACGACAGCGTCGACAGCCAGCGCTCCTGGGCACCATCGAAAGCGAACGACATGAACAGTAGCTCACGTGTGCTTTCGTCCATCTCATAAAGCTGAACAATGGCCTGGCAATGCATACGGATCTGCCCGTGGCTGACTGCTACCCCCTTGGGCTTGCCTGTCGAGCCAGAGGTGTAGATCAGATAGGCCAGGTTGTCGTCCAGCACCGGCACGTGCGGCACACTGGCAGGCAGGCCTGCCAGCTCCAGGCGGTCAAGCTCGACGCACTGTTCCACCTCGGTGAAACGCTCGCGCAAGGCACTGTTGGTCAGCAGCAAGTGCATGGCCGAGTCTTCGACGATCCACTGCAAACGCTCCTGAGGATAATCGATGTCCAGCGGTACGTAGGCAGCACCGGTCTTCATCACCGCGAGGAAGGCGACAATCACCTCTACCGAGCGTTCCAGGGCAATACCAACCGTGGTTTCCGGCCTGGCACCCAGGGCAAGCAGGTGGTGCGCCAGGCGGTTGGCACGCTGGTCAAGCTGCGCATAGCTCAACTGCTGACCAGCGCAGACCACTGCCGGGGCATCAGGCTGCAGTCGAGCGTGCTCGGCGATACGCTGGGCCAAACCCGGCACATCCGCTGTGCCTGGCACCATCAGGTTGCGCTCGTTGGCCTGCTGCACTTGCCCTGATGTCAGCATTTGCAGGCTGCCCAGGGCGGCATTCGGGTTGTCCAGCATACCTTCGAGCAGGCGCTCGAAGCTGCCACGGATAACCGCGGTAGCGGCCTCACTGAAGCTGCCACGCAGGTACATGAACTCCACCGAGAGAACATCGGTCAGGTGTACGGCAAGGTCCATTGCATAGTTGGTCACACCTCGCTCGGTCACGGCGCCAAACTGCAAGGCGTTATCGCTGCTGTCGTGCAGACGATCGTCCAGCGGGTAGTTCTCGAACACGATGATGCTATCGAACAACGGTTGCCCCGGGCGCCCGGCCCAGCGCTGAACATTCGACAACGCCGCATGTTCGTGGTCACGCAACTCAAGGTTGTAGTCCTGCAGTTGCCGCAGCCAGTCGCTGACGCGCCAATGTGCGGCAGGCGCCTGCACGACGGGGAGCGTATTGATGAACAAGCCGAGCATGTTGTCCACACCCGGCAGGTTCGCCGGCCGGCCGGCCACGGTAGCGCCGAAACAGACAGCCTGTTGCCCGCTGTAGCGCTGCAACAGCAGCAACCAGGCGGCCTGCACCAAGGTATTGGGTGTTACCCGCAGGCGCTGAGCCAGAGCACGCAGGCGCTGGGTACGCTGGGCATCCCAATGCAGGTAGAGCGCTGCATGCCCTGACAGGTTGGCATCCGGCCGTGGCAGCAACGCCTGTTCCAGCAGAGTTGGGCTTTCCAGCGCGGCAAGCTTGCGCGTCCAGAACGCCTCGAGCTCGGCCTGAGGTTGTGCCTCGAGCCAGCGGATGTAGTCGCCAAAGCGCGGTACAAGCGTGTCCAGCGCCTGTCCATGATAGGCCTGGAACACTTCACCCAGCAGGCGCGAGTTGCTCCAGCCATCCATCAGGATGTGATGACGGGTCCAGATCAGTTGCATGCGCTGGCCATCCAGACGCACCAGCGTTATCCGCATCAACGGGGCCTGCGACATGTCGAAGGCCTGCTCGGCGTCGCTGTCGACCAAGGCCTGCAAAGCCGCGGCCTCGACCTCACGGTCACGCCAGTCAAGCACCCGGATCGACAGTTCGGCATGGCGATGAACGATTTGCATCGGTTGTGTCAGTTGCGCGTCGGACCAGAACCCGGTGCGCAGGATGTCATGCCGCGCCACCACCTGTTTCCAGGCCTCTGCAAAACGCTCGATATCCAGGCCGTCAACCGCTACCGACGTCTGGTTGAGGTAGAGCGCCGCGTCCCCACCCTGGGCGCTATAGAACAGCATGCCTTGCTGCATCGGTGACAGAGGGTAGATATCGTCAATCTGCTCCACGGGTACCGGCAGCCGATCCAGCTGCGCCTGGGTCAGGCCAGCCAAGGATACCGGTTGGCTGCCTGTGACCTGATCATCGCTAACTTGCACGCCAACTTCTGCAACGCCAGCCAGCAGTTCCACCGTCTGGTGCTGGAACAGTTGCTTGGGCGTAAAGCGGATACCCGCCTGGCGCGCGCGGCTGACCAGCTGAATCGAAATGATCGAATCGCCACCTAGCTCGAAGAAGTTGTCGGTAATCCCGACTTGCGCCACTTTCAGCACGCCAGCCCAGATATCCGCCAGTTGCCGCTCAAGCGCATTACGCGGTGCCACATGCTCACTGTGCGCCTGCGCCTGATCGATACCCGGGAGCTGCTTGCGGTCAAGCTTGCCACTCGGGGTCATGGGCATACGCTCGAGCAGCATCAGGTAGGTCGGCACCATGTAGTCCGGCAGGCTGGCCTTCAGTGCCTGCTTCAGCGCCGCGCACAAATCCGCACTTTCAACGGTTTGGTCAACAGGCACCACATATCCGCACAGCTGCTTGACGCCTGCATGGTCGGCGGCGATAACCGCTGCCTGGCGGACCTGTGGATGCGCTTGCAAGTGTTGCTCGATCTCGCCCAGCTCGATGCGAAAGCCACGTACCTTCACCTGATGATCGGCCCGGCCACGGTAGGCGAGCTCACCCTGCTCGTCGAAGTATCCCAGGTCACCGGTACGGTACAGGCGCGCGCCCGGTTTTTCAGCCAGCGGGTCCGGAATGAAGCGCTCGGCGGTCAGCGACGGCCGCTGGTGGTAGCCACGAGCCAGGCAGCCGTCACCACCGATGTACAGTTCACCCGACACACCGATTGGCGTAGGCGACAGGCCATCATCCAGGGCACGCATGACGCGCCCGGCCAGCGCACGACCGATCGGCACGCCGTTCTGCGCGCCGGGCACCTGTGCCAGACGCGAGCAATCATAGGTGGTAGCGACCACGGTAGCTTCAGTGGGGCCGTAGGTATTGAGCAAGCGTACCTGCACCGGCCCATCCTCCAGCCATGCCTGCAGCCCGTCCAGGGCCACGGCCTCACCGCCGACGTGGATCTGTTTCAAACGGCCATAGGTGTGCGCAGCGCGGCGATCCAGCGCCAGCAAACGCCAGTAGGCCGCTGGCAGGTCAGCCACGGTGACGCCATGGCGAATGACCTGCTCGCTGAAGGTGTCGGTGTCCCACAGCTGCTGGTCGCGCATCACCACGCACGCACCACGCGACAACGGTGGGAAGAACTGCTCGATGAACCCGTCGAAACTGAATGTGGCGAACTGCAGTACCCGGTCTTGCGGGGTCAACTGCGAGTAGACACTGGCGACGTCACAAAACACCGACAGCGTTTGGTGAGCAATGGCCACGCCCTTCGGCATGCCGGTGGAACCTGAGGTGTAGATAACATAGGCCAGGCTGTCGAGCGAAACCTCACAGGGCAGCGACTGCTCACTAAAAGCTTGCAGCCACTGCTCACCCGGCTGCAGGTCGATGCATGGCAGGCCTGCAGGCACCGGCATGCGCGCCATGGCCTCAGCGTCGCCCAGCAGCGCGCCAATGCCGCTGTCCTGGATCAGGTAGGCCAGGCGGTCCTGTGGGTAGTCCGGGTCCAGTGGCACGTAAGCCGCGCCGGCCTTGTGGATGGCAACCAACGCCACGGCCAGTGCCAGGCCGCGTTCGGCAGCAACGCCCACCAGGCTGTTGGCAGTAACACCGTGCGCAACCAGCAAGTGCGCAAGGCGATTGGTGCGCAGGTCCAGCTCGCGGTAGGTCAATTGCTCCTCACCGAACACCAGCGCCAACGCATCGGGTCGCTCACGGGCTTGCGCCTCGAACAACTGGTGAGCACACATGCCGGACGGGGTAATTGCCGCGCTAGGGTTCCAGTCATGCAGCACCCGTTGGCGCTCGGCCCCACCCAGCAACGACAGCTCACCAATAGCCGTCGTAGCATCATCGACCAGTGCCCGCAACAGATTGCCGAAATGCTCGGCCAAGCGCTGGATAGCCACATCGTCCCAGTTGGCGCGGTTGTGGCTGTACTGGATGGACAGGGTCTCACCCAATGTGGCGGCCAGGGTCAGGGGGTAGTTGGTCTGCTCCAGGTTGGCCACCGGACCGAAGCGCAGCCCCTCTGGTGCACCCTCTTGCAGAGCCTGCGAAACCGGGTAGTTCTCGAACACCAGCAGGCTGTCGAACAGCGATTCGCCGCCCAGGCCGGCCCAGCGCTGCACCTCGTTCAACGGAGTATGCTCGAACTCGCGCATGGCCAGGTTGCAGGCCTGCACCTGGGCAACCCATTCGGCCACGGTCTGCTCGCTGCGCGGCGCACCGATGACCGGCAAGGTATTGATGAACAGGCCGATCTGCTCCTCCACCCCCGGCAGGTCCGCAGGGCGCCCCGCCACGGTGGCACCAAAGCATACGGCAGGCTGCCCGGTGTAGCGTTGCAACAACAGCAACCAGGCAGACTGCACCAGGGTATTGACGGTAACCCGGTTGGCACGCGCGAAGCCTTCGATTCGCAGGGTTATCTCGCGATCGAACAGTTGATAGTGCTCACCCTGGCCTTGCTGCGGTGGAGCGCCTCGGCGCACCGCCTGGGACAGCCGGGTCGGCTCCCCCAGCGGCGCCAACCGAGCCTTCCAGAACGCTTCGGCTGCCGCTGCGTCCTGGCGCTGCAGCCAAGCGATATAGTCGCGATATGGCGCCGTCTGTGCCGTGACCTGCCGCCCGGCATAACGCTGCAGCACCTCTCCCAGCAGGCGTGAAGTGCTCCAGCCATCCATCAGGATGTGATGGTTGGTGTAGATCAAATGGTGGCAGTCAGCCGCCGTGCGCACCAGCGTCAGCCGTTGCAGTGGTGCCCGGTCTAGCGCGAAACCAGCTTGGCGGTCACCCTCGGCCAAGGTTTGCAGTGCCTGTTCCAATGCCGGCTGGCCGCGCCAGTCGTGCTCGACCAGCGCCTGCACAACTTCCTTGTGCACCACCTGCACGGCCTGCTCCAACTCACCCTGCCAGATAAAACTGCTGCGCAGGATAGCGTGGTTATTCACCGCCGCCTGCCAGGCCTGGCGGAAGCGCTCCACGTCCAGCCCCTGGACATCCACGCGCATCTGGTTGATGTAGTCACCGGACTGCTGTTCGTACAGGGTATGGAACAGCATGCCCTGCTGCATCGGCGACAACGGATAGAGATCGGCGACCTGCTCGACCTGCACGGGCAGGTTGTCCAGCTGCGCCTGCGTCAGGAAGGCCAGCGGGAAGTCCGAGGGCGTGAAGCCACGGTGCTGCGGCTGGCTGCAATGGGCGATAAGCAGCGCCAGCTCTTGCGCATAATCGTCGGCCAGGTGCTGGACAGTAGCCTCGTCGAACACTTCGCGGCTGAAGCTCCAGCCCAGTTTCAGTTCACCTCCATACACCTGCCCGTTCAGTGCCAACAGGCTGCCCAGCGGCGCATCTTCGTCACAGGTGGAGCCAGGGTACTCCTTGGCTGGCTCGAACAACCCCGCTTGCTCGTCGAAGCTGGCGTCAAACTGGCCGAGATAGTTGAACACGATCTCGCCACGCGGCAAGGCCGCCAGGGTCGCCTGCGCCTCGGCGTCGCCCTGGTAGCGCAGCAGACCATACCCAAGCCCTTTGTTGGGCACCGCGCGCAACTGCTCCTTGATGGCTTTGAGCGAATCGGCCATTCCGGCCTGCGGGCTGAGCCTGACCGGATACATGCTGGTGAACCAACCCACGGTGCGGCTCAAGTCGACCCCCTCGAACAGGTCTTCACGCCCATGGCCCTCCAGGCGCACGAGCACATCGGCGTTACCCGTCCAACGGCTGATCACCCGGGCGAGTGCTGTCAGCAACAGATCGTTGACCTGTGTGCGGTAGGCTGCCGGTGCGTCCTGCAGCAGTTTCCGGGTCAGCTCGCGGTCAAGGCGGGTACTGACCGAGGTGGCATGCCGCCCCAGGTTGCTGCCTTGTGGGCGGTCGCACGGCAGGACATCGCTGGCGCCGTGCAGTTGCGCCTGCCAATAGCCGAGCTCCGCTTGCAGCGCTGCGCTAGTCGCATGGCCCCGTAACTGCTCGGCCCAGGCTTTGAATGACGTTGTCTTGGCCTGCAATTGCACCAGCTCGCCTCTGCGCAACGCCTGGTAGGCCAGCTGCAGATCTTCCAGCAGCACCCGCCAGGACACGCCGTCCACAACCAGGTGATGGATGACCAGCAACAGGCGTTGGCTGCCGTCCGGCAAGTCGGCCAGAACGGCACGCAGCAACGGGCCGTGCTCCAGGTTCAGGCTGCACTGGGCCTCGTTGGCCAACGATGTCAGCGCCCCAGCATCTGCCACCTCTCGACGCCACAACAGAGCCTGCCCGGCACCGCCGAAGCTGGCCTGCCAACGGCCATGCTCCTGGACGAACTGCAGGCGCAGTGCATCGTGGTGTTCGACCAGCGATTGCAACGCCGCTTGCAGGTGTTGTTCATCCAGTACCTCGCTGGCGCGCAGCATCACCGACTGGTTCCAGTGATGCCGCTCGACGATGTCCGATGCGAAGAACCAGTGCTGGATCGGAGTCAGCGGCATGCTGCCTTCCACCCGCCCTTGATCGATTGCAGTACCGGTGTTTTGCCGGGCAATCGCCGCCAGCCCCTGCACAGTCTGGTGCTGGAACAGCTCCTTGGGGGTGAACTGGATGTCCAGCTGACGAGCACGGCTGACCACCTGCAGCGACATGATCGAGTCGCCGCCCAACTCGAAGAAGTTATCGGCAAGGCCAACCTTCTCCAACTTCAGCACATCGGCCCAGATCGCCGCGATCTGCTGCTCCAGCTCGGTTTGCGGCGCAACATATTCACCCTGCAGCAAGCTGGCATCCGGCGCCGGCAAGGCCTTGCGGTCGAGCTTGCCGTTACCGGTCAGTGGTAGCTGCTCCAGGAACAGCAGATGCGCAGGTACCATGTGCTCAGGCAGGCTGGCCTTCAGTTCGGCGCGCAGGCTGTCACGCAACACGGCCTGCTGTTCAGCCCCCTGCAGCAAGCCAGCGTCGACGGGTACCACGTAGCCCACCAGTTGCTTGCCACTGGCGCCATCCACCGCCAGCACCGCTACCTGGCGCACCGCAGGTTGTTCGAGCAAGCGTGCTTCGACCTCACCCAGTTCAATACGGAAACCGCGAATCTTCACCTGATGGTCGATACGCCCGATGTATTCGATGACCCCGTCGGTACGGTAACGGGCCAGGTCGCCCGAACGGTACAGGCGGCCACCGTTGTCATCGAAGGGGTTTGGCACGAAGCGCTCGGCGGTCAACCCGGGGCGACCGTGATAACCCCGCGCCAGGCCCGCCTGGCCAATCAGCATTTCACCTGTGCAGCCCGGCATGATCGGGTTCAATGCCGCATCGAGCAGGTACCACGACAGGTCGGGAATCACCTCGCCGATCGGGCTGCTGGCACCCTTTTGCAAGTCTTCGAGGGTGATCGGCCGGTAGGTCACGTGCACGGTTGTTTCGGTAATGCCGTACATGTTGATCAAGCGCGGCGTGCGGTCACCAAACACGTCGAACCAAGGCTTGAGGCTGCTCACCTCCAGGGCTTCGCCGCCAAACACCACGTATCGCAGGTTCAGGCCCTGGCCGGCCTTCGCCGCCTCGCAGGCTACCGGGACAAGCGGCTTGAAGGCTGATGGCGTCTGATTGAGTACGGTAACCTGCTCACGTACCAGCAAGGCATGGAAGTCTTCGCTGGAACGTGCCACATCCTTGGGCACGATGACCGCTCGGCCGCCATACAGCAACGCGCCATACAGCTCCCATACCGAGAAGTCGAAGGCGTAGGAGTGGAACACCGTCCATACGTCACTGGCGTCGAAATGGAACCAGTGGCGGGTAGCTGCAAACAGGCGCACCACGTTCCGATGCGGCAGCAGCGTCCCTTTGGGCTTGCCGGTAGAGCCCGAGGTATAGATCACATAAGCCAGGTTGTCCGCGCTCACCTGGCAGGCAGGGTTGGCTTCGCTGTAGCCGGCCAACTCGGTATCGCCGTCCAGCATCAGTGTCTGCACGCCTGCCGGTACGGGTAGCGCGTCACGCAGGTGCTGCTGGGTCAGCAACAGGCGTATGCCGCTGTCCTCGAACAGGTAGCTGAGGCGGTCCTGTGGATACTCCGGGTCGAGTGGCACGTAGGCAGCGCCCGCCTTGAGAATGCCCAGCAGGCCGATGACCATCTCAAGGCTGCGCTCAACGGCCAGGCCAACCAGCACATCCGGCCCGGCACCCAGCTCCAGCAGTTTGTGCGCCAACTGGTTTGCCCGTCGGTTGAGCTCGGCGTAACTCAGGGTCTGCTCGCGGCAGACCAGCGCCACCGCATTCGGAGCGGCTTGGACCTGGGCCTCGATCAGTTGATGAAGGGGCTGCTCGCCTGGGAAATGCGTCAAGGCCGGGTTCCAGGCCTGCACGGTCTGATCCTGCTGCGCCAGGCTGACCAGCGGCAGATCGACTACGCGCTGCCCGGGCTGGCGCACGATCGCCTCCAGCAGGTTCACCCAGTGTTGTGCCATCTGTTCGATGGTCGCGGCATCGAACAGGTCGGTTGCGTAACTCAGGGCAGCGCCGAGGCTGTGCTCGTATTCAAAGGTGTCCAGGGTCAGGTCGAACTTGGCCGTGTCGTGGTCCCAGGTCAACCCCTCCACCTGCAGCCCCGGCACGCTGCGCTGCTTGCCCTTGGCCTGCATCTGGTGGTTGTACATCACCTGGAACAATGGGCTGTGGCTCAGGCTCCGTTCGGGCTGAAGGGCATCCACCAACTGCTCGAATGGCAGGTCCTGGTGGCTCTGCGCGCCCAGCGCACGCTGTTTGACCTGCGCCAGCAGGTCACTGAAGGTCATCTGCAGATCGAACTCGGCGCGCAATACCTGGGTATTGACGAAAAAGCCGATCAGCCGTTCGGTTTCCACCCGGTTGCGGTTGGCAACCGGGACCCCGACACGGATGTCCGACTGCCCGGAATAGCGGTGCAGCAGGGTCTGGAAACTGGCCAACAGCAACATGAACAGTGTTGCGCCCTGACGCTGGGCCAACTGCCTGAGCGAATGCACCAGGGCCTCGGGCAGCCGAACCTCATGCCGGGCGCCTCGGTGGCTACTGGACACAGCACGGGGGCGATCGGTCGGTAATTCGAGCACTGGCTGCTCATCGCCAAGCTGTGCCTTCCAGTACGCCAGTTGCCGTTCCTGTTCGCCCGCTTCCATCCACTGGCGTTGCCAGATCGCATAGTCGGCATACTGGACCGGCAGCGTCGGCAGCTGCACCTCCTGGCCTTGGCTGTAACCCGCATACAGCTGCATCAACTCATCGATCATCAGCGGCATCGACCAGCCATCGGACACGATGTGATGCATGGTCACGACCAGCACATGCTCGTTCTGGCCCAGGCGCAGCAACTTGCCCCGCAGCAATGGCCCCTGCTGCAGATCGAACGGGCGGCGTGCCTCGGCTTCCACCTGCTCACGCACCTTGGTTTCGTCGGCGCATTGCAGCGTCTGGATATCCAGCGCCAGAGTGTGTTCGGGGTGAATGACCTGTACGGCGCCCTGCCCTTCTTCGCTGAAGGTGGTGCGCAGGGTTTCGTGGCGGGCAATCAGCGCATCGAAACTGCGCTGCAACGCCTCGACATCCAGATGACCTTGCAGACGCAAGGCCGCTGGTAGGTTATAGATCGATGCGGCAGGCTCCAGTTGCCAGAGAAACCATTGCCGCTGCTGGGCATAGGAGAGGGGCGGCGACGCTTCAGGCTCACGCTTGAAGATCGGGGTGACGCCATACAGGTTCACCCCCTGTTGCTTGAGCAAGGCTGCCAGGGCCTGGCGCTCTTTGGTGGACAGTAGCTTTACAGACTCAAGCAGCTCTTGCACAGTCAAAATCTCCTAAGAAACCAGCTTTTCAATTTCCTCCGTAGTTAGACGTTTCAGGGCCTCCAGGGATTTAGCCAGTTCATTCTGAACGGGGTCTACCTGTGGCATGAGCTGCTCAAGCTGCGCGCAGTAGTCGCCCAGATCGGGGTATTCGAACAGCGCCTTCAGACTGACCGGCAGCCCGGCCTGTTCCTGGACCCGACTGGTTACCTGGGTTGCGATCAGCGAGTGCCCACCCAGCAGGAAGAAGTTGTCACCCAGGCCAACCCGTTCGACTTTCAGCACATCTGCCCAGATGGCGGCCACCTGCTGTTGCAAGGGTGTGCGCGGCGGCACATGGGCTTCTTCCGGCAGGGCAACGTCCGGGCGTGGCAGCGCCTTGCGGTCCAGCTTGCCGTTGGGTGTCAGTGGAAGCTTGTCGAGCAGCAACAGGTAGGAAGGCACCATGTATTCCGGCAGGTGTTTCCTCAATGCAGCGCGCAGGTGGTCACGCAGGAACGATTGCGCAGCGGCATCGACCATCACGCCAGCATCGGCAGGCACCACATAGGCCACCAGGTGCTGGCCAGCGGGCCCGTCAACGGCCATGACCACGGCTTCGCGCACAGCCTCCTGCTGCAGGCGCACCTCGATCTCGCCCAGTTCGATGCGGAAGCCGCGGACTTTCACCTGATGGTCCACCCGGCCGACGTACTCCAGCACACCATCAGGCCGATAACGGGCCAGGTCACCGGTCCGGTAGATGCGCCCGCCCTGCGCATCGAAGGGGTTGGGAATGAAGCGCTCGGCGCTGAGCCCCGGGCGCCTCAGGTAACCACGGGCCAAACCGGCACCGGCCAGGTACAACTCACCGACGACGCCCACCGGCACCGGTTGCAGTGCACCGCTCAACACGTAGGCAGCACTGTTGTGCAAAGGCCGGCCGATGTTGGCCTTACCACCGGCCGCCCTCAGCGTGCAGGTGGAATAGGTCGTGTCTTCGGACGGGCCATACAGGTCGTACACATCACTCACATGCTCCAGGTGGTAGAGGTCATCGACAATCGACTGCTTCAGTGCTTCACCACAGAGGTTGATGGTTTTGACCGATGGCGGAATGTTACCGGTTTCGCACAACTGCTTGATGGCCGAGGGCACGGTATTCACCAGCCGCACCCGGTCCTTGGCAGCCAGGTTCGGTAGCTCGAGGGCATTGGCAGCCAGCACCGCATAGCCACCGGCCGACAGGGTGACGAACAGCTCCCAGACCGACAAGTCGAAGCAGATCGAGGTGGAGAACAGCACGCCACACAGGTCTGCCTGGCTGTAAACCGACAGCGACCAGCCGATCAGCGCCGCCACGCTGCGGTGCTCGACCTGCACGCCCTTGGGCTTGCCCGTCGAGCCTGATGTGTAGATGCAGTAGATAAGGTTGCGAGGGCTGGTCACACAGGTCAGCTCGGTGTCCGGGTAGCCTTCCAGCGACAGCTGGTCGAGCAGCAGCGTGCGCGACTGGAACTGCCCGGGCATTCGGGCAATCAGGCTGGTCTCCGACAGCAGCAGGATCGCCTGGCTGTCTTCGAGCATGTATTCCAGGCGGTCCTGCGGGTATTCCGGGTCCAGCGGCACGTAGGCGCCACCCGCCTTGAGAATAGCCAGCAGGCCGACGACCATTTCCAGGGTGCGCTGCATGGCGATGCCCACCAGCACATCCGGGCCAACCCCCTGTTCGCGTAGCTTGTGCGCCAACTGGTTGGCCCGGCGGTTGAGGGCGGCATAGCTCAGCGTCTGCTCGCCGAAGATCAGCGCCGGGGCATCCGGGGTTTTCGCCACTTGCGCCTCGAACAGCTGGTGGATGCAACTGGCATTCGGGTAGCTGGCCTGGGTAGCGTTCCAGTCTTCGATGATCTGCCGGTGCTCATTGGCGTCCAGCAGGGCCAGGTCTGCGATGCGCTGGGTGGGCTGCTCGACGATGGCCGTCAGCAGGTTCTGCCAGTGTCGGGCCAGGCTGCAGGCAGTCGAGGCATCGAACAGGTCGGTGGCATAGACCAGTGCAGCGCCGATACCGGTTTCGTGTTCGAAGGTTTCCAGGGTCAGGTCGAACTTGGCCGTGTGGTTGTCCCACGCCATAGCTTCCAGTTCCAGCCCCGGCAGACTGCGGCGCTCGCCCCTGGCCTGGGTCTGATGGTTGAACATCACCTGGAACAGCGGGCTGTGGTTAAGGCTGCGCTCTGGTTGCAGGGCCTCCACCAGTTGCTCGAACGGCAGGTCTTGATGGGCCTGAGCCTCGACCACACGCTGTTTGACCTGGCCCAGGAAATCCGTGAAGGTCATCTGCACGTCGAACTCGGCCCGCAGTATCTGAGTGTTGACGAACAGGCCGATCAGGCGTTCTGTTTCCACCCGGTTACGGTTGGCTACCGGCACGCCGACGCGGATATCAGCCTGCCCCGAATAGCGGTGCAACAGGACCTGGAAGCTGGCCAGCAGCAGCATGAACGGCGTTACACCCTGTTGCTGGGCGAACTGCTTGAGCGCACGCGCCTGCTGTTCCTGCAAGTCAATAGCAAGCCGCCCTCCCTTGAGGCTGCTGACCGCTGGTCGGGGGCGGTCCATCGGCATTTCCAGTACCGTGTCCTCGCTGCCCAGTCGCGCGGTCCAGTAGGCCAGTTGCCGTGCCTGCTCACCGGCCTCCATCCAGCTACGCTGCCAGATGGCGTAGTCGGTGTACTGGATGGGCAGCGCGGGCAGCTGCACATCACCGCCCTGGCTATAGGCCTCATACAGACGCATGAGCTCTTCCACCATCAACGACATGGACCAGCCATCGGCAATGATGTGATGGAGGGTCAGCACCAGCACGTGCTCGTGCGCATCGCGCGCCAGCAGTTTTACCCTCAGCAGCGGCCCATGCTCCAGGTCGAAGCCTTGACGTGCCTCGTGCTCCACTTGCTCGCGCAAGGCCTCCTCGCCTGCCCCATTCAGCTGTTCATAGGTCACCGTCAACGCAAGGTGTGGGTGAACCACCTGCTGCACCTGCCCGTCCTGTTGGTGGAAGGTGGTACGCAGCGCATCGTGCCTGGCCAGCAGGCTGTCGAAGGCTCGCTGCAGGGCTGCCCGGTCCAGGCTCCCCTTGAACCGCAAGGCCGAGGAAATGTTATACACCGCGCTCGCCGGGTCCAGCTTCCATAGGAACCACTGGCGTAGCTGGGCGTAGGAAAGCGGCAGTTGCTCGAAGTCTCCGCGCACCTGCGGAATGGGCAGTTGCGCCAGGCTGCCGCCCTTGGATGCCAGCTTTTCCAGAAACAGCTTGCGCTGCTCGAGCGGCAGCCGAATGAAGCGGTGAACCAGATCGGTGTTGCGGTTATCGGTGCTCATCTCAAACTGCCTCAAGCTCATTCATGAAATCGTGGAACTCGTCCAGGTCTGCCGTGCATTCGGTAATTGCTGCGCTGACGGCGGCGGCGTAGTCACCAAGGTTGTCGGTCTGGAAAATCAGGGCCAGGGGTGTATCCGCACCCAGTTCCATCTGCAGGCGCGCCACCGCTTGCGTGGCGAGCAGGGAATGCCCGCCAAGCTGGAAGAAGTTGTCGCTCAGCCCGACCCGCTCCAGCTTCAGCACATCCGCCCAGATCGCCGCGATCTGCTGCTCCAGATCACTCTGGGGCGCGATGTACTCGCCCTGCAACTGACTGGCATCCGGCTGCGGCAGGGCCTTGCGGTCCAGCTTGCCGTTCGGCGTCACTGGCAGTTTGCCAAGCAGCAGCAGGTGCGCCGGCACCATGTAGTCCGGCAAACCGGCCTTCAGCGCCTCGCGCAGGCTGTCGCGCAATGCACCTTCGTCTTGCGAGCTGTCGGCAGGCACCACATAACCCACCAGCTGCTTGCCGCTTGGCCCGTCCAAGGCCAACACCACGGCTTCCTGCACGCTCGGCAGCTCCAGCAGGCGCGCCTCGATCTCGCCCAGTTCGATGCGCAGGCCGCGGATCTTCACCTGGTGGTCGATGCGCCCGGCGTAGTCGATCACACCATCGGCGCGGTAGCGCGCCAGGTCGCCGGTGCGGTACAGGCGCCCGCCATTGTCGCTGAACGGATCCGGCACGAAGCGTTCGGCAGTCAGCGCCGGGCGCTGGTGGTAACCACGGGCCAGGCCGACACCGCCGAGGTACAGCTCGCCGGCACTGCCGCGTACCGCCGGTTGCAGGCTGCCTTCGAGGATGTGGGTCTTGAGGTTGTCGATCGGCTGGCCGATCGGCACGCTGATGCTTTCGTCCGGCTGGCAGGTCCAGTGGGTGACGTCGATCGCCGCTTCGGTCGGGCCGTACAGGTTGTACAGGCCCGCCGCCGGCAGGCGCTGCAGGGTCTGGCGGGCCAGCTCGGCCGGCAGTGCTTCACCGCTGCACACCACGCGCTTGAGGCTGACGCAGCTTTCGACCGCTTCGTGGGTCATGAACGCCTGCAGCATCGACGGCACGAAGTGCAGCGTGCTGATGCCGTAATGGTTGATGGTTTCCACCAGTAGCTGCGGGTCGCGGTGCGCGCCCGGCTGGGCCACCACCAGGCGTGCCCCGGTCATCAGCGGCCAGAAGAACTCCCACACCGACACGTCGAAGCTGAACGGGGTTTTCTGCAGCACGCTGTCGCTGGCGTCCAGGCCGTAGGCCTTCTGCATCCACCACAGCCGGTTGACCAGCGCCTGATGGCTGTTGCCAGCGCCCTTCGGGCGACCGGTGGAGCCGGAGGTGTAGATCACGTAGGCGAGGTTCAGCGGCGCCACGTCGATGTTCAGGTTGGCATCGCTGTAGCCGTCGAGGTTCTCGGTATCCAGGTCCAGGCTGCGCAAGCCGGCCGGGATCGGCAGGGCTTGGTGCAAGTGCGACTGGGTCAGCAGCAAGGCGATGCCGCTGTCCTCGAACATGTAGCTCAGGCGGTCCTGGGGGTACTCCGGGTCCAGCGGCACATAGGCGCCACCGGCCTTCACGATGCCCAGCAGGCCGATGACCATCTCCAGGCTGCGCTCCATGGCGATGCCCACCAGCACGTCCGGGCCCACGCCCTGCTCGCGCAGCTTGTGCGCCAGCTGGTTGCCACGGCGGTTGAGCTCGGCATAGCTCAGGGTCTGCTCGCCAAAGGCCAGCGCCGGCGCGTCCGGGGTGGCGAACACCTGGGCTTCGATCAGCTGGTGGAGGCTGCGCTCGTCCGGGTACGTCGCCTGAGTTTCGTTCCAGCCTTCGACCATTTGCTGCTGTTCTGGCAGGCCCAGCATTGGCAGCTCGCCCACCACCGCGTCGGCATTCTCCACCAGCGCTTGCAGCAGGTTGGCAAAGTAGCCAGCCAGGCGGCCAATGCTCTCGTCGCTCCACAGCGCACGGTCGTGGCTGTACTGCATCGACAGCGTGGTGCCCAGTTCCACCACCAGGGTCAGCGGGTAGTTGGTCTGCTCCTGCACGGCCACGTCGCCGAAGCGCAGGCCACCGGGCGCGCCCTGTTGCAACGCCTCGGCCACCGGGTAGTTCTCGAACACCAGGATGCTGTCGAACAAGGCGTCACCGCCCTGCCCCGCCCAGCGCTGCACGTCGTACAGCGGGGTATGCTCGAACTCGCGCACAGCCAGGTTGCCGGCCTGCACCTGGCCGATCCACTCGGCCACGGTCTGCTCGGCACGCGGGGCGCCAATCACTGGCAAGGTATTGATGAACAGGCCGATCTGCTCCTCTACGCCCGGCAGGTCTGCCGGGCGGCCGGCGACCGTGGCGCCGAAGCACACGCTGGCCTGGCCGGTGCAGCGCTGCAACAGCAGCAGCCAGGCCGATTGCACCAGAGTGTTGACCGTGACCCGGTTGGCCCGGGCGAAGGCTTCGATGCGTGCGGTCTGCTCGCGGTCGAAGGCCAGGCGGTGGTCGCCATGGCCGCTGCCGTTTGCGCCTGCGCTGCCGGCGATGGCCTGGGCCAGACGGGTCGGCTCGTCCAGGGCCGCAAGCTGGCCTTTCCAGAAGGCTTCGGCAACGGCCGCGTCCTGGCCCTGCAGCCAGGCGATGTAGTCGCGGTAGTACGTGGCCTGGGCCTGCGGCGCCAGGCCGGCATAGCGCTGCAGCACTTCACCCAACAGGCGCGAGGTGCTCCAGCCGTCCATGAGGATGTGATGGTTGGTATAGATCAGGTGGTGGCGGGTATCGCCCGTGCGCACCAGTACCAGGCGCAGCAGCGGCGCGGCAGACAGGTCGAAGCCGCGCTGGCGCTCACCCTCGGCCAGTGCCTGCAATGCCTGCTCCAGCGCCGGCTGGCCACGCCAGTCGTGCTCGCTGCACGGCAGTTCGACGGCCTTGCGTACCACCTGCACGGCTTGCTCCAGCTCGCCTTGCAGGATGAAACCGCTGCGCAGGATGTCGTGGGCATCGAGCGTGGCCTGCCAGGCCTGCTGGAAACGCTGCACATCCAGCCCGTCCACATCCACGCGCAGCTGGTTGATGTAGTTGCCGGCCTGCTGGTCGTAAAGGGTGTGGAACAACATGCCCTGCTGCATGGGTGACAGCGGGTACACGTCGGCGATCTGCCCGGGCTCCAGCGGCAGGCTGTCCAGTTGCGCCTGGGTCAGCGCGGCCAGCGGGAAGTCCGACGGTGTCACGCCCTGGTGCCGGGTATCGCAGCAGTGCTCGACCAGCTCTGCCAAGGCCTGCCCGTAGGCCTGGGCCAGCTTCTCGATGGTGGCCGGGTGATGAACGTCGGCGCTGTAGGTCCACTCCAGGAACAGCTCGCCGCCGTACACCTGGCCGGTGATGCTCAGCCAGTTGCCCAGCTGTGCGCCGGCACATTGGGTACGGCCTGCACTTTCCCCGCTCGGGGTGAACAGGGTGCCGGCCTCGGCATCGAAGCTGGTATCGAACTGGCCCAGGTAGTTGAAGGTGACACGGGCCTGGGTGGCACGCTCGAGCCGGTCACGCACTTCAGCATCGCCGAAGTAGCGCAACAGGCCGTAGCCGAGGCCTCTGTCCGGCACGCCGCGCAGTTGCTCCTTGATCGCCTTGATCGACTGGCCAAGGTCCTGGGCGGGTGTGAGGCGCACCGGGAACAGGCTGGTGAACCAGCCCACGGTGCGGCTGAGGTCGAGGTCGTCGAACAGGTCTTCGCGGCCATGGCCTTCCAGCAGTACCTGCACGTTGTCCCGTGCGCTCCACTGGCACAGGGTGCGCGCCAGCGCGGTCAGCAGCAGGTCGTTGATCTGCGTGCGGTAGGCCGCCGGGGCCTGTTTCAGCAGCTTGGCGGTGCGCTCGGCATCCAGCCGCGTGGCGGCGGAGCGGGCATGGGTGTTGGCCAGGCTGCCCTGCGGGTTGTCACGCGGCAGTTCGCCGTGGTCGCCGGCCAGGGCCTGCAGCCAGTAGTCGCGCTGTGCATGCAGCGCCGGGCTGCCGGCATGGCTGACCAGGCGCTCGGCCCAGGTTTTTACCGAGGTGGTCTTGGCGGGCAGGCTCACGGCCTGGCCGTTCAGCAGTTGCCGGTAGGCCGCTTGCAGGTCTTCCAGCAATACCCGCCACGACACGCCGTCGACCACCAGGTGATGGACTACCAGTAGCAGACGCTGTTGGCCATCGGCGAAGTCGAACAGTTCGGCGCGCAGCAGCGGCCCGTGCTCCAGGTTCAGGCTGGCCTGTACCTGGTTGCCGGCGGCGTCCAGTTCATTCAGTGCGGCCAGGTTGCGCTGGCGCAGCAGTGGTGCATTGGCCAGCGGCTGGAAGCGCGCCTGCCACTGGCTTTCGCCACGGCTGAAGCGCAGGCGCAGGGCATCGTGCTGCTCGACCACGGCGCGCAGGGCTGCCTCCAGGTGTTGCACCTGCACCGGGCTGGCCGGCTTGAGCAGCACCGACTGGTTCCAGTGCGCCGGCTGGGCGATCTCCATCTCGAAGAAACGCGCCTGGGCCGGCAGCAATGCCACCTCACCGCTGGTGGCGGTGTCCACGGCTGCGGCCGCAACCGCTTGCTTGGGCTCGATGCGCTTGGCTACCTGGGCCAGCTGGGCGATGGTCTGTTGTTCGAACAGCTGCTTGGGGGTGATCCTGATGCCCTGGCGTTTGGCCCGGGCGATGATCTGCAGGCTGAGGATCGAGTCGCCGCCCAGTTCGAAGAAGTTGTCGGTGCTGCCGACCTGCTCCAGCTTGAGCACATCGGCCCACACTGCGGCCAGCTTTTCCTCGATTTCGCCTTGCGGCGCCACATAGCCACGGCTGACCGCGCCCGGTGCCGGCAAGGCGCGCTTGTCGAGCTTGCCGTTGGCAGTCAGTGGCAGGCGCTCCAGCAGCAGTATCTGCGCCGGCACCATGTAGTCCGGCAGGCGTGCCTGCAGTTGCGCCTGCAACTGCTGCACGGTCACGCCTGCGTCGGCTACCCCGTAGGCCACCAGTTGCAAGCGCTCGGCGTCGCCCTCCAGCGGCAAGGCCAGTACCACGGCCTCGCTGACACCGGGCAGGCCGGCCAGCACCCGGCCGACTTCACCCGGCTCCACACGATAACCACGGATCTTCACCTGGTCGTCGGCACGGCCAATGAACTCGACCAGGCCATCGGCAGTGAGCCGCGCGCGGTCGCCGGTGCGGTACAAGCGGGCACCACCCTCGGTCGGCACGAAGCGTTCGGCGGTCAACGCTGGCTGGCCCAGGTAGCCCTGGGCGACGCCTTGCCCGCCCAGGAAAAGCTCACCGGGCACCTGCGCCGCCAACGGGTTGAGGTAGCCATCCAGCACCTGGGCGCAGGCGTTGCCCAGCGGGCGCCCGACCGGCACCGTGCGGCAACCTGGCAGCGGCTGACCCGGCTCGAAGGTGAGCACGCCGACAGTGGTTTCGGTCGGGCCGTAGTGGTTGATGACCCGGCAGGCCGGGCGCAGCTCGCGGACCTTTTCCAACAAGCCCCAACTGCATGCCTCGCCCCCCAGGATCAGCGCTTCGGCGGGCAGCACATCGGCGGCGCGAGCCGCTTGCAGCAGCCCTTGCAGGTGGCTCGGCACCAGCTTGAGCACGCCGACCTGGTGCTGCGCCATGTAGCTGGCGAAGCCATCCGGGTCGAACGCCAGTTCCTGCGGTAGCAGGTGCAGCAGGCGGCCCGAGGCCAGGGCACCGAACAGCACGGTGTGGCCCAGGTCGGCCGCGGTGGTGGAGACCATCGCCATGCTCGCTGCGGCCGGCAGTTGCAGGCGTTCCAGCACCGCCTGAATGTAGCTGGCAAGTGCGCCGTGGCTGACCACCACGCCTTTCGGCTGGCCGGTCGAACCCGAGGTGTAGATCAGATAGGCCGGTTGTTCGGCGGCGATGGCCACTTCGACCGGGCTGTCACTGCAGGTAGCCCAGGCGGTGTGATCGCAGGCAATCAGCTGCACGCCGTCCAGGCCAGCAAAGCGCAGGTCGCCCGGTTCGTGCATCAGCACGGCGGCGCCACTGTCGGCAACCAGTTGTTGCAGGCGCTCCTGCGGTTGCTGGGTGTCCAGCGGCAGGTAGGCGGCACCGGTCTTGAGCACTGCGAGCAAGGCGCTGATCCAATCGATGGAGCGTGGCAGGCATAGGGCAACGATGCTGCCGGCACCGACGCCGTGCTGGCGCAGGTAGTCGGCCAGGCGGTTGGACGCCGCCTCCAGCCCGGCCTGGGTCATGAACCGGTCACCGGCACGCACACCGCCGTGGGCCTGGCCTTGCGCCAGTGCCTGGCGCCACAGGGCTAGGAAAGTGCCGTGCGGGTAGGCCTGCGTGGCCGCTGGCAGCAGCGTCGCCACTTGCGGGCTATCGACGATCGCCTGCTGCGGGTCGCGGATCAGCGCATCCAGCACCTGGCGCAGCGAAGCGGCCATGCGTTCGATGGTGGCCTGTTCGAACAGGTCGGTGGCGTAGGTGAAGTAGCCTTCGATGCCGTCAGCCTTGTCGGAGAAGTCGAACGCCAGGTCGAAGCGGGCATCGCCGCCATCACGGGCAAAACCTTCCACCTCCAGCGCGCCCAGGCGCCTGCGCCCTGCATCGCTGGCGGCCACGTGCTGGTTGATCTTGAACTGGAACAGCGGGTTGTGGGCCAGGTTGCGCTCGGGCAGCAAGGCATCGACCAGGTGCTCGAACGGCAGTTCCTGGTGCGACTGGGCGCCGCCGATCACGTCTTTGACCTGCTCCAGCAACGCGGCGAAGGTGGCGCGCTCGTCCACCTGAACACGCAACACCTGGGTGTTGATGAAGAAGCCGATCAGGCCTTCCAGCTCCTTGCGGTTGCGCCCGGCGTTCGGAGCACCGATGCGGATATCAGCCTGGCCGCTGTAGCGCGACAACACCACCGCCATGGCCGCCAGTACCAGCACGAATAACGTGTGGCCACCCTTGCGCGCCTGGCTGCGCAGGGCCTCGGCCTGCTCGGCGCCAATGTCCACGCGCACCACCGCGCCACGCTGGCTGGGCGTGGCCGGGCGCTCGAAGTCCAGCGGCAGGCTCAGCACCGGCTGCTCGTCGCCCAGCTGGGCCTGCCAGTAGGCCAGCTGGCGCTGCGCTTCACCGGCCTCAAGCCAGGCGCGCTGCCAGATGGCGTAGTCGGCGTACTGGATCGGCAGCGCCGGCAACTCGGCCTGCCGGCCTTCGGCCAGGGCGCTGTACAGCTGGATGAATTCCTGCACCAGCACATCGCTGGACCAGCCGTCGGAGATGATGTGGTGCATGCTCAGCGCCAGCACGTGGTGATCGGCGGCCACGCGCAGCAGGGTCACCCGCAGCAGCGGACCGGTCAGCAGGTCGAAGGGCTGCTTGAGGGCCGCGTCCACGGCCACGCTCAGCGCTGCCTCATCGGCGGCACCGTCGAACATCACCAGTTCCAGCGCCAGCGGGCAGTGCTCAAGGATTTCCTGGTGGAACTCGCCCTCCTCCGAGGCGAAGCGCGTGCGCAGCGACTCGTGGCGTTGCACCAGCGCATCCAGCGCCTGTTGCAGCACCGCCTGGTCCAGGGCGCCCTTCAGGCGTACCGCCATCGGCACGTTGTAGGCCGGGCTGTCGGGCTCCAGCTGCCAGAGAAACAGCAGACGCTGCTGGGCGTAAGACAGCGGAATACGCGCCAGGCCCTGGCGCGCAGGCACGATGGGCAGCAGGCGGAAGCTCTGCCCGCTGGCCTGCATCTTTTCCAGGATCTGCTGGCGTTGTTCCACGGGGAGGCCAACGAAACGTTGGGCGATGCGTTGTGCGGCAGTGAGTTCCATGTCAGGCCTCTGTGAATGCATTCATCATTTGTTCGATATCGCTCAGGCCGTCGTCGGAGAGCGACAGGCCCTGTTCGTCCAGCGCCTGGGCGAACGCGCGCAATTCGGGGTGGCTGAAGATCAGCCGCAGGGGGATGTCGAGCCCCAGCTCGACGTTGATCCGCGACACGGCCTGGGCCGCCAGCAAGGAGTGGCCGCCCAGCTCGAAGAAATTGTCGTTCAGGCCGACCCGGGCAACGTTGAGCAACTGTGCCCAGATGCTCGCCAGCTGCTGTTGCCGCTCGGTCTGCGGCGCCTGGTAGTCATGCTGTGGCTGGTTCGGGTCGGGTAGCGGCAGGGCCTTGCGGTCGAGTTTGCCGCTGGGGGTCAGCGGCATGCTCGGCAGGGTCACCAGGTAGGCCGGGATCATGTAGTCCGGCAGCCTGGCCTTGAGGTACTGCTTCAAGGCCAGGCGCAGATCGCCGCGGTAGCCTTCGGCCGGCACCGCGTAGGCGCACAGCTGCTTGCCACTGGGCAGGTCGATGGCCAGCACGGTGGCTTCGCGTACGTCCGGGTGCGCCCGCAGGTACTGCTCGATCTCGCCCAGCTCGATACGGAAGCCGCGCACCTTCACCTGGTGGTCGACCCGGCCGCGATAGGCCAGCTGACCGTTGTCGTCATAGCAGCCGAGGTCGCCGGTGCGGTACAGACGGCCACCGCCAACCGGGTCGAACGGGTCGGGGATGAAACGCTCGGCGGTCAGCGACGGCCGCTGGTGATAACCGCGCGCCAGGCACCCTGCCCCGCCGATGAACAGCTCGCCGGGCACGCCTACCGGTGTCGGCGCCAGGCCATCGTCCAGGGCATGCAGGGTACGCCCCGGCAGGGCACGGCCGATCGGCACGCCGCCCCGGCTGACCTGCTCCACGGTCATTTGCGAGCAGTCGTAGGTGGTGGCGACCACGGTGGCTTCGGTCGGGCCGTAGGTGTTCAGCAGACGCACTGCTGGCGGGCCATCGGCCAGCCAGGCGCGCAGGGCATCTTCCGGCACCGCCTCACCCCCCACGTGAATCTGTTTCAGCCGGCCATAGCCCTCGGGGGCTCGGCGCTCCAGCGCCAGCAGGCGCCAATAGGCCGCCGGCAGGTCGGCCACGGTCACGCCGTGGCGGTTGATCTCGTCCAGCAGGATGGCGGTATCCCACAGCCGCAGGTCGCGCAGCACCACACAGGCGCCCTGGGCCAGCGGCGGGAAGAACTGCTCGATGAAGCCGTCGAAGCTGACGGTGGCGAACTGCAGCACTCGATCATCCGGGCTGAGGCGCGAATAGTCGCCGGCCACCTGGCAGAACACCGACAGGGCCTGGTGGTCGATGGCCACGCCCTTGGGCATGCCGGTGGAGCCGGAGGTGTAGATGACATAGGCGAGGTTGTGCGGTGCAGCCAGGTTGGCCAGCGGCTCGGCGGGCCAGGCATGCAGCCACTCGGTGCCCGGTTCCAGTACCACGCAGGGCAGTTGCTTGCCCGCTTGCAGGCGCTCACGCGAGGGCGCGTCGGCCAGCAGCAGGCCGATGTTGCTGTCCTCGACCATGTAGGCCAGACGCTCTTGCGGGTAGTCCGGGTCCAGCGGCACGTAAGCGCCACCTGCCTTGTGAATGGCGACCAGCGCCAGGGCCATGCCCAGGCCGCGCTCGACGGCCACGCCGACCAGGCAATCCGGCCCCACGCCCAGCGCCCGCAGGCGGTGGGCCAGCTGGTTGCTGCTGCGGTCCAGTTCGGCATAGGTTATCTGCTGGTCGTCGAAGATCAGCGCCAGCGCATCCGGCCGCTCACGCGCCTGGCGCTCCAGCAACTGGTGCGCGCACAAGCCGCTGCCAGCCTGGGGTGCCGGGTTCCAGCCGTAGGTCAGCTGCTGGCGTTCGACACTGCCGAGGAAGTCCAGCTCGGCAATGCAGCGCTGCGGTTCGGCGCAGATGGCTTGCAGCAGTACTTGCCAATGCCCGGCCATGCGCTCGATGCGTGCGGCATCGAACAGGTCGGTGGAATAGTTGAACGAAGCGGTTACGCCATCGGAGCGCTCCAGGGTGTTGAGCGAAATATCGTACTGCGCGCCCGGCTCCTGCAGGTCCACTTCCTTGACCTGCAGGCCGTGCAAGGCATCGCTGGAAACCTGCTCGCCAAGGTCGCGCAGGTGGTTGTACAGCACCTGGAAGAACGGGTTCACGCCCTGGTCGCGCTCCGGGTACAGCGCTTCGGCTACCTCCAGGAACGGTACATCCTTGTTGGCCTGGGCCTGCAAGGTGGTTTCCTTGATCGCCGCCAGCAACTGCGGGAACGGCTGGCTGCCGTCGACACTGATGCGGGCCACCACCACGTTGATGAAGAAGCCGATCAGCCCCTCCAGCTCCAGGCGATTGCGGTTGGTGACCGGCACGCCGATGTTGAGCGTGCCCTTGCGGCTGTAGCGCGACAGCACGATGGCATACGCCGCCAGGAACACATGGAACAGCGTGGTGTTGGATGCCACCGCCAGTGCCCGCAGGCGCTCGGTGAGGGCCTGCGGCAGGCGCACGTCGAAGCGGCTGCCCTGGTAGCTTTTGACCTGTGGGCGAATGCGATCGGCGGGCAGTTCCAGCACTTCGAAGTCGTCTTCCAGGCGGGCCTTCCAGTAGCCGATCTGCGCCTGCATCTGCCCCTCGGCCAGCCACTTGCGCTGCCAGGCGGCGAAATCGGCGTACTGCACCGGCAGCGGCTCGAGGGTTTGCGCCTGGCCCGTGGCGGCGGCGTTGTAGGCGGCGGCGAACTCGCGCACCAGCAGGCTCATCGACCAGCCATCGGAAACGATATGGTGCAAGGTCAGCGACAGCAGGTGCTCCTGTGCATGCACCTTGAACAGCCGGGCACGCAGCAGCGGACCGCGCTCCAGGTCGAACGGCACGAAGGCTTCGGCTTCCAGCTTGCGCATCTGCGCGGCGTGGTCCTGGCCGCAGAGGTCTTCGAAACCGATCGGGACCGTGGCCGCCGGCAAGATGCGCTGCCAGGGCAGGCCGTCGGCCTCGACGAACACCGTGCGCAACGATTCATGGCGGGCCACCAAGGCATCCAGTGCGGCCTGCACGGCGGCGCGGTCGAGGTGGCCCTGCATGCGCACGGCCATCGGCGTGTTGTAGGCCAGGCTTTCGGGGTTGAGCTTCCAGAACAGCCACTGGCGGTTTTGCGAACGGGACACCGGCAGGGGTTGCTGGCGGTCGAGGATTTCGATGTCCAGGCCCGCGCCCTGCTCGCCTTCGGCCACAGCCTGGGCAAAGGCCTGCAGGTCGACGGTGTCGAACAGGGTGCGCAGCGGGATATCCACGCCCAGTTGCTTGCGTATCCGCGATACCGCCTGGGTGGCCAGCAGCGAATGGCCGCCAAGGGCAAAGAAGTTGTCGCTCAGGCCTACCTGCGGTACTTGCAGGACTTGCGCCCAGATCTGCGCCAATTGCGTTTGCAGCGGGGTCTGCGGCGCCTGGTAGGCCACCTGGGTGGCGACGGGCTCCGGCAGCGCCTTGACATCGACCTTGCCGTTGACCGTGACCGGCAGGTGCTCCAGCACCATCAGATGGGTCGGCACCATATGCTCGGGCAGCAGGCTTTTGAGGCTGGCGCGGATCGATTCCTGCCAGGCCAGGCTGTCGGCCGGCATCTGGCTGGGCACCAGCCAGGCAGCCAGTTGCAGTTGCGGCGCCTGGCCATGCACGCGAACCAGGGCATTGGCAACGCCATCCAGGGCACGCAGCCGGTTTTCGATTTCGGCCAGTTCCACGCGATAGCCACGGATCTTCACCTGGCCATCCATGCGCCCGGCAAACTGCAGGTCGCTGCCTTGGCGTACCCAGTCACCGCTGCGGTACAGGCGTTGGCCGTGGCTGCCGCTCGGGTCGGGGACGAAGCGCTCGGCGGTGAGTGCCGGGCGGTTCAAGTAGCCACGGGCCAGGCCGGCGCCGCCGATATACAGCTCACCCTTGGCCTTGGTCGGCAGGGGTTGCAGGCAGTGGTCGAGCACCGCGACGCGGGTGTTGGCCAGCGGCTGGCCGAGGCTGGCCTGCTCGTTCAGCTCGGCGACCAGCACACCGACGGTGGTCTCGGTCGGGCCGTAATGGTTGAACACCTTGAGCGCCGGGGCCAGGTTGCGGACCTTGCCCAGCAGGCTCGGGCTGATGGCCTCGCCGCCGAGCACCAGGCACTGCGCCGGCAGCGCCGAGCGGCCTGCCACCAACATGGCCTCCAGGTGCGACGGTACGATCTTCAGCGCGTCTACCTGGTGCTCGGCCAGGTAGGCGGCGAAGCCTTCGGCATCCAGCACCTGCTCGCGTAGCAGCAAATGCAGGGTGTGGCCGCCGCACAGGGCGCCGAACAGCATGGTGTGGCCAAGGTCGGCAGCCGGGGTCGAGACCTGGGCCATGCTGCGGATACGCTCGACCGGCAAACGCGCGCTGACGCCTTCGACGTAGTTGGCCAGGGCGCCGTGGCTGATCGCCACGCCCTTGGGCTGGCCGGTGGTGCCGGAGGTGTAGATCACGTAGGCCAGGTTGGCCGGTGCCGGGACGATGCGGGCGGCGCGGCCATTGCCGGTTTGCGTCCAGTCCAGACGCTGCACGCCCTCGGGCAGTTCGGCCTGCCAGTCATCGGGCGCCAGCAGCAGGCGCGCCCCGCTGTCGGCAAGCATGTAGGCCAGGCGTTCGGCCGGCTGCTCGGGCTCCAGTGGCAGGTACGCGCCACCGGCCTTGAGCACGCCGAGGATACTGGCGAGCATGCCGACACTGCGGTCGGCCAGCACGCCGACCAGTGTGTCCGGCCCTGCTCCGGCTTCCACCAGCCGACCTGCAATGGCCTCGGCGCGGGCATCGAGTTCGGCGAAGCTGGCCTGCTCGCCCGCGGCCATCACCGCCGTGCGCTCGGGGTGGCGCCTGGCGGCGGCGGCAACGCGCTGGTGGACCAGCAGCGTTGCGTCAGCCTGCACAGGCGCGCCAATGGCAGGGGCCAGGCCTGGCAATGGCAACTCGCCGACTGCGCCACCCGCTTCGTCGGCCAATGCCTGTACCAGGGCCAGCCACTGCTCGCCCAAGGCTTCGACGGTGGCCGTATCGAACACATCGGTCGCATAGGTGAACGCTGCGTGCAGCTGCCCCGCTCGTTCATGGGTGTCCAGCGCGAGGTCGAAGCGGGCGCTGTGCTTTGCCAGCGCGACAGGCGCCAGGCTCAGGCCGGAGCGGGTCTCGATGGCCTGCACATCCGCCACCTGCGCCTGGTGGTTGAACAGCACGCGGAACAGCGGGCTTTCGCTGGTGCGCGGCAGGTCCAGGGCTTCGACCAGTTGTTCGAACGGCAGGTCCTGATGGCTTTGCGCGCCCACGGCGGTTTCGCGCACGCGCTGCAACAGACCGGCGATGTCCAGCAAAGGGTCGATTTCGGTGTGCAGTACCTGGGTATTGATGAAGCAGCCGATCAGCCCTTGGCTTTCGACGCGGTTACGGTTGGCGATAGGCACGCCGACGCGGATCGCCGACTGGCCACTGTAGCGCTGCAGCAACAGCTTGAAGGCGGCCAGCAGGACCATGAACAGGGTGACGTTATGCTTGCGTGCCAGGCCGCGCAGGCGTTCGGCGACATCGGCGGCGATGGGGAACTCGTAGCGCGCGCCGCGATAGCTGGGGCGGCCCTGGCGGTTGCGGTCCAGTGGCAGCGCCAGCGGTGAATGGTCGTCGCCCAGGCGCGCCTGCCAGTAGGCCAGCTGGCGCTCCTGCTCACCGGCCTGGAGCCAGCTGCGCTGCCACAGGGCGTAGTCGCGGTACTGGATCGGCAGCGGTTCCAGGCGGGCTTCGCTGCCGGCCACGGCGGCGTCGTACAGGTGCAGGAATTCGTCGATCAGCACGTTCATCGACCAGCCGTCGGCGACGATGTGGTGCAGGGTCAGCAGCAGAATGTGCTCCTGTGCCGCCAGTTGCAGCAGGCGTACACGCAGCAGCGGGCCGCTGGCCAGGTCGAAGGGGGCCAGGGCTTCGGCTTCGGCGATGGTTTCGATGGCGGCCTGACGGGCCACCTCGTCCAGGCCGGCCAGGGCATCCTGGTGCAGCTGCAACGGGGCGGCGCTGGCATCGACCTGCTGGCGCACGTCATCGCCGTCGGCGACAAAGCGGGTGCGCAGGGTTTCGTGGCGAGCCACCAGGGCATCGAAGGCATGCTGCAGGGCAGCCAGGTCCAGTGGGCCATTCAGGCGCACGGCCATGGGCAGGTTGTACGCCGCACCTTGTGGGTCGAGCTGCCAGAGGAACCACATGCGCCGCTGGGCGTACGACAGCTGGTCACGCTCGGCCACCTCCACCCCGGGCGCGATCGGCAGCACGGAAAAATCCATGCCCTCGCCCTGCAGCGCCTTGAGGAACAGGCGGCGCTTGTCGGGGCTGAGTTCGATGAAGCGGCGGGCGAGCTTGAGCGTTTGGTCGGCATTCATGTCGAGCGGTGTCCTGGCAGTCGAGCGGTAACTGTCAGACGAAGGTGTGGGGGGTTGATTTAGTGGCGGGACTGCAGGGCTGTGGCGGTGGCCTTGTCGGCCTCTTCGCGGGTAAAACCCACAGGTACACCACAGCTATCGAGGCTTGTGCACTACCTGTGGGAGCGGGCATGCCCGCGAAGAGGCCGGCATTGCCATCAATAAAATCACGTAGTCCAAATCTCTATTCCTTGTAGGACCCTTCCTAAACCCTCCCCAACCCGAAAATACCCGCCCACAGCCTGCTAGGTTCCTGGCTTCCACCTGAAAAAGAGGCGAGCCATGAGCATGCGCATGAACATCTTCGGCCGATACCAAGGCCTGGACGGCGACGAAACCAGCACAGGCGCCATTTGCATTGCCAGCCAAGCCAGGGGCCGTGTGCATGGCCGCAACTGGCTACTTCAAGGCGACCCGACCACACCCTGCCCGCTATGTGGACAAGCGGGCACCATCGTCGAGGGCGAAGTCCGCTGGCGGCAGGATGGTATTCCCACGGCTCTGGACGGAGCACTGGTGCAATGCGGGTGCCCACAGGGCAGCAATCGCCTGGTTGCAAGTGGGTACGCACCTCCGGCTTCGCGCAGGGCACCCGCACCTGAGCCTGTTCGTGAGGCACCAGCACAGGCCCGGACGGGTAACCCGGCAAGAAGTACCTATCAGCCTGAGGTGGTTCAGCCCTCGCCCACTCCTCAAGGCATGGAGCCCGGCTTCTACATCGTTCCGCGCTGCATGTCATACCAGGAAGTCCTGGCAGAGCTGGGCGCGCCGCAGGCCAACCTGCCTCGGTCAATTCTGGAGCGGCTGAACCCGACGTACCAGCAGGGGTTCAAGGCGGGCGAGATCTTTGTCATTGGCGATGGTTTGAGGCGCCCGGTGTGCACTCGGGAAGAACTGTCTGCGATGAGTGCAGCAAAACAAGCTCGTGAAGCACTGGCGGAACTGACGCCCGAAGAGGCGGAATTCATGATGCGCCATCAAGCCGAGATTGCTGCGTTGCTCAGCGATGTGAGCCTGGCGATGGGGGTGAGCGAGGCGATGGTTGCCAAGTCGCTGGATGAACTCAGCACCCTATTGCAAAAAATAGAGGATCTACATAAAGAGCAATTCATCAAGTACGGGCATCTCCGCCACCCTGAGTTCTTTGCGGAGCGTCAAAGACTGTTCAAGCAATTGAATGCGAACCTGAAAGCAACCACTCTGAACAAGCGACTCAATCTTGGAAGCTATGAAAACCTACGACGAGATTTGGGGATATCATCAAGAAGCCTAGTTCATCACTGGAGTAAAGCAGGGACCCCGACGCATATCCCTGGTTACTCGACACACCTAGACAAACTGGCCAAAATGGCTAAATACCTCAAGGCCGGAGGATATATAGGCATTACCATTGGCGGCACTGGCTCGGCATTAAAAATATCGGAAGTTTGCCAGACAGGCAACATGAAGGATTGTCAAAAGGTAAGAATCACTGAAGCGGGAAATTTTTCAGGCGGGCTAGCTGCGGGCTGGCTAGGCGGAAAGATAGCAGGCAAAGCCGCCACAAAAGTTTGTTGGAAAGCCGGAGCCGCCGGCTTGGCATGCGGAATTGTGATTACTGGCGCAGGCGCACTAGCGGGAAGCATTGCAGGCATGGGCGGCGGCGAAGAGTTAGGCGAAGTAATCTTCGAGGCCTTTCAAGATGATTGATCATCTGGACATAAAATTAAGGATATTTATAGTAGCCTCACCTTTCTGCCTCGGCCTGACCGCACTTGCAATGGACTTTCACATTGCAAGTTCTCAGCAGTATAAAGAAATGGTCACAGCACTTCACCGAAGCCCATGTCTTTCATACGCCATAACCCTTTGGGGAGAGAAAAGCATACGCTCAAGAATGCTGGTGATTTTCATGGTAGCAGGCGCCATCACCTTCCCAATCTCCAGTATTCGCAGAGGCCTACTTGACAAAGAAGATTATGAGAGACTCCCCAGACCATTAAAAACCAAAATCGTTATCGCATCATGGTTAAATACAACCGGGTTCACTTGGCTAGTCATAAACCACTTCATAATTTAGCCACAACAGAGACAACACAATGTACACATTTGAGAATTCGCCAGCCGAGTTACCACACACCAGAACGCAGCTCTACGTAACCTCCATATCAAAGTTAATAATAATGGGAGGGTTATCTGCGGGACTCTATCTTTACTACTGGAATTACAAACACTGGTTACTCATCCGGGGTCAGCGTGGCTTTAAACTCATTCCACTCCTATGTACAATTTTTGGCGCCCTAACAATATACTTCTTGATGAGAAAAATTGTCGCTCGATGCCGCCAAGCGAACCAGCCGGTAGAAGGTAGTGCACTCGGCGTCACCCTTATGTATTGCACCCCTCCACTAATGATGATGTGCTGGGAGTTCTCACTTTCCGAATCCTACCTTGCCAATCTTCCGCTCTCAATCTTGATCATGGCTCCGATCATGCTAATGCTCATCTACATCACATTTTTTGCGGTAGCAATGATACAAGTACAGCAGGCAGTCAATGTCTGCGAAGGTGATGCGTGTGGGCTGCAAAATTCACAAATAACTTGGACAAATGTTATGTGGTTGATTGCTTGCTGGATGCCTATGGCCGCGCTCTTTGGATTCTTGTCAGGTTACGCACCATTCACGAAATAACTCGATCAGCCAAACCTTGCCTGCTGGAACCTGACCCGGATGAACCCATTCCCACAGGAGTTGTGCATACCCTGCGGCATTCTGCTTAACCTGAGGCATGCACAATCCCTGTAGGAGCGGCTTTAACCGCGAAAGGGCCAGCCCAGCCAATACAAGGATCAGCGCATCAAACCCAACTCGGCATCATCCAGCAGCGCCTTGGCCATGGCTGCAAAGTAATGCGATGCCCAGAGCATCTGCTGATCGCCGTCCATCAAACCGGTCAGTGACAAGTCGCGTGCATAGCCCATCAGTTCCGAGGCTTGCTCCCGGGCGCTGCGGCAGGGGATGCCCTCAGCGATACGGAACAGCGGATGGGTTTGGCCTTCGCCTTGGTAGAAGTAGGTGACACCGGGGGTGGTTTTGGTTTCGTCGGTCATGGAATGGTCATCATATGAGTTATGTGCCACCCGTCCGTTTCCACACATTGGGGTGACAGCTGCACACGGGGTGGAAAACCAGGCATATGATGAACCCGGTAGGCCCGAAAGCCTCCCGCGTACAGCTGTCATGTCAACAATCATCATATGTCTTGCCAGGTTTCCACACCCGATCGCTGAACCGTCAGCGACAGGCAAAGCCTAGAGTGCGGGATTTGCAGGAACAATCAGACGCGTGTCGACAGAGGTTGTAGGGTATTTCGCAGGGGGTGGAGTTGCCAGTCCCGAGGCGTAGGAAGAGTCTGGGATTTTTGTAGGTTGCTGGGGGCATGTCTTGAGAATGCGTCAGGGCTGACAGGTGTTCGCCATGACAGGTTCAGCGCCTATGAGATCGAGCGCCGCCCGCGCGGCGCATCGCGAGCGAAGCTCGCTCCTACATTTGTTTCGGGCCAGTATTGCCTGTGCCAGCGCGCGCGGCCGCCTTGTTTGTCCCACACGATATCCAGTCGAACGCCAAGGGGCCGCGCGCCAATGCCTCAGGAATAATTGGCCCGAAACAGATGTAGGAGCGAGCTTCGCTCGCGATGCGCCGCGCGGGCGGCGCTCGATCTCACAGGCGCCACACCTGCCAAGGCGAACACCTGTCAGCCCAACACCTCCCTATGCCCCTGCGCCATCGCCACCACCACCTTGCGCTTGCCGGTAAACGGCGACCGCGCATGCGCCGCGAGCATGTTATCCAGCATCAGCACATCGTTCTCCAGCCAAGGGAAGCTAATGGTGCATTCATCCAGCACCCCACGCACTTCATCCAGCAGCGAATCCTCGATGGTCGTACCGTCGCCGTAATACACGTTACGCGGCAGGTCCTCTTCCTCGACGATGTCCATCAACGACTCGCGCACTTCTGGCTGCAGGTTCGACACATGGAACAGGTGCGCCTGGTTGAACCACACGTCCTCCCCGGTCACCGGGTGACGCGCCACCACCTGGCAGCGCTGACGGGTGCGCAATTCGCCGTCATCCTTCCAGATGCACTCGATGGCATGCGCCCGGCAATAGGCCTCGACCTGGCGCGGGTCCTCAGTGTTGAACACCTGCGACCATTCCACATCAAGGCCGTTGCCGTAGTTGCGCACGTACATCAGCCCCTTCTCCACCAGCCGCTCACGAATACGCACCGGCATGCGCCGGTACACCTCGCGGCTGTCGGCAATCGGCGTCTGGCCACCGGTCTCGGCGGGGATCACGCTGTAGAACCAGATCTTCATCGGCCATTCCAGGGTATAGGCCTGCTCGTTGTGCAAGGGGATGCTCTGGTGCGCCGGGTACTCGGTGGAGGTGTACACCCCCTTGGTCACGTTGCTGCGCGGGGTGGAGCCAAATTCGTAATTGAGCAACGGGTGGCCGAAAGAAGCGGCGAACTGGCGGAACGCTTCGGCGCCACCCACCTCGAACCCGCGAAACAGGATGCCGCCGGCCTGCAGCAGGTGCTGGTCCACCAGCGGCTGCAACTCGGCAAAGGCTTCCAGCAGGTCGATACCCGGCTCCGGCGCGCGTACCAGCAGCGGCAGGTTGCCGCGCGCGGCGTCCAGGGGTTCGATCGCAAAGCTCAGCAGTTCACTCATGTCCGGTCACCTCAAGCCAGGGCCGCATAGGCGGCGAAATCGGGATGTGCGCCATGTCGGCGCCTGACTAGATGAACGAGCGGGCCATGGGGAAATTCACCAGGGCCGCACACACAGGTAAAGCTGGCACGCGCCGGTTCGTCTGAACGATGTGCACCCGTTTATCGCCCAGGAACCGTACATGACTCGCCAGCTTCTGCTCCTCGCCCTGCTCGCCGCGGCCCCTGCCGCGTGGTCGGCAGAGCCATGCGCCGTGGAAATCCATGGCACCGACCAGATGACCTTCGACAAGGCCGCCATCAGCGTGCCCAAGGCCTGCACCGCGTTCACCGTCACCCTCACCCACCCCGGCGCCATGCCGAAGAACGTGATGGGCCACAACTGGGTGCTGAGCACCCAGGCCGACATGCAGGGCGTGCTCGACGACGGCCTGAAAGCCGGCGAAGCGCAGGACTACGTGAAGCCCGGCGACACCCGGGTCATCGCCCACACCCGCCTGATCGGCGGCGGTGAAACAGACAGCGTCACCCTCGACACCCGGTCGCTCAAGGCCGGTACCGCCTACAGCTTCTACTGCTCGTTCCCGTTCCACAGCACCTTGATGAAGGGCACCCTGACCCTCGGCAGCTGACCCCGCCCACTTCACCAGCGAGATCACGCTTCATGAAAACCTCCTCCCCCGGGGCCATCCGCGAATTGCTGGGCCTGCTGAAACCCTACCGCCCGGCGGTAATCGTCTCGGTGCTGCTGGGCATGCTCGGCGGCCTGGCCGTCACCGCCCTGCTGGCCACCGTCAACCAGGGCCTGCATGCGGCGGGCGGCATGAGCCAGGGCGTGATCCTGGCCTTCGCCGGCCTGTGCGTGCTGGCCCTGGTCAGCAGTGTGGCGGCCGACAGCGGCACCAACTACGTAGGGCAGAAAGTCATAGCCAGGCTGCGCAAGGACCTCGGCGCCAAGGTGCTGTCGGCACCGATCGAGCAGATCGAGCGCTACCGCACCCACCGCCTGATCCCGGTGCTGACCCGCGACGTCGACACCATTAGCGACTTTGCCTTCGCCTTCGCTCCGCTGGCCATCTCGCTCACCACCGTGACCGGCTGCATGGCCTACCTGGCCTGGCTGTCGTGGCCGATTTTCCTCATCACCCTGGCAGCCATCGGCATCGGCAGCGGCGTGCAGTACATCGCCCGGCAAAAAGGCGTTGCCGGTTTCAACGCTGCCCGCGATGCCGAAGACAACCTGCAAAAGCACTACTCGGCCATCGCCGAGGGCGCCAAGGAGCTGCGCATCGACCGCCGCCGCCGCCACGCCATGCTGACCCGCAACATCCAGGGCACCGCCGACTTCATCGCCAACACCCATATCCGCGCCATCAACATCTTCGTCGCGGCCAAGAGCCTGGGGTCGATGCTGTTCTTCGTGGTCATCGGCCTGACCCTGGCCCTGCAATCGCTATGGCCGAGCAACGACCCGGCGGTGATGAGCGGCTTCGTGCTGGTGCTGCTGTACATGAAAGGCCCGCTGGAAACCTTGATCGGCAACCTGCCTATCCTCGGCCGCGCCCAGGTGGCGTTCCGCCGCATCGCCGACCTGTCCGAGCGCTTTTCCTCGCCCGAGCCGCACCTGCTGCTGGAGCCGCCGGTCAAGCGCGCCGCCCCGGCCAGCGCGCACCTGGAGCTGCATAACGTCGAGTATGCCTACCCGCCGGTGGACGGCAACGAGCCGTTCCGCGTCGGGCCGGTGAACCTGAGCATCGAGCCGGGCGAGATCCTGTTCATCGTCGGCGAGAACGGCTGCGGCAAGACCTCGCTGATCAAGCTGCTGCTGGGCCTGTACACCCCGCAACGCGGCGAAGTGCGCCTGAACGGCAAGGCCGTCGGCCCGGAGGGGCTGGATGACTATCGCCAGCTGTTCACCACGGTATTCGCCGACTATTACCTGTTCGACGACCTGCCCGAGCACGAGCACAGCCTGCCCAGCGATGCCACGCGCTACCTGGAACGGCTGGAGATTGCCCACAAAGTGAGCGTGCGCGATGGCGCCTTTACCACTACCGACCTGTCGACCGGGCAGCGCAAGCGCCTGGCACTGGTCAATGCCTGGCTGGACGGGCGGCCGGTGCTGGTGTTCGACGAATGGGCGGCGGACCAGGACCCGACCTTCCGCCGGGTGTTCTACACCGAGCTGCTGCCGGACCTGAAGCGCATGGGCAAGACCATCATCGTGATTTCGCATGATGACCGGTATTTCGATACGGCGGACAAGGTGGTGCACCTTAGCCGAGGGAAAGTGGTCGAGGCGTTGGAGCCGGCTTGAGACAGCAAAGGGGGGCTGCGCGCCCCCTCATCAACCACAATCTATAATCGCTCTATAGTCTGTCTATAATTCCCTATAAACACCGAACCAGAGAGGTTTCCTGAGAGGACGCAGGGGGCGCTTTGCACCCCTATCGCGACACAAGGCCGCTCCCACAGGTGCTGCGCAATTCCAGGGAGTGGCGCGGTAGCTGTGGGAGCGGCCTTGTGTCGCGATGGGCTGCAAAGCAGCCCCAACCGGCAGAATCAGAACAACCAGCGATACAGCAGATACGCCACCACCGCCGCCAGCACCGGCCGCAGTACGCGGTAGGCCTTGGGGTTGGCGCGCTTGAACTGCTTCACCTGGCCACTGATCCGGTTGCTGAAGCGCTTGCTCCAGGCATACGCCTGGTTGATCCCGCCCACACGCTCGTCATCGGTGTTCTGCGGCGCAGTAGCACGGCCGAGGAAGGCGCTGACCTGGCGGTTGATGCGGGTCATCAGCGGGCTGCTCAGCGGGCGTTCGATGTCGCAGAACAGGATCACCCGGGTGACGTCGGTCTCGTTCTTGACCCAGTGCACGTAGGTTTCGTCGAACATCACATCCTCGCCATCACGCCAGGCATATTCCTCGCCATCGACGTAGATGCGGCAAGCATCGGAGTTGGGGGTGGACAGGCCAAGGTGGTAGCGCAGGGAACCGGCGAACGGGTCGCGGTGCGGGTTCAGGTGGCTGCCGCCGGGCAGCAGGGCGAACATCGCACCCTTGACGTTGGGGATGCTGCTGACCAGCTCGACGGTGCGCGGGCACAGGGTTTCGGCAGAAGGCAACGGTTTGTCGTACCACTTCAGGTAAAAGCGCTTCCAGCCTTTCTTGAAGAACGAACCAAAGCCGGCGTCGTTATCCTTCTCGGCGGCGCGGATGTAGCCCTCGTCGAACAGGCGCATGGCCTCTTCGCGGATTTCCTGCCAGTTGTCCTTCAGCACGTCCAGCTCGGGGAAGCGCTGGCGGTCCAGGTAGGGCTTGGACGGTACGCCGGAGAACAGGTACATCAGGCTGTTATAAGGGGCGAACAGCGCCGAATGGTTGACGAACTGGCGCAACACCGGCAGGCGAGCCTTGCCGCGCAGGTGCACGAACAGCACGCTGCCGAAAAACACCAGCAAGACACCCGCCTTGGCTGCAAAGGAAAAGGTCATGCTTTCACTCCTTGAGGAAGCAACAGGGGTACGCACCCTGCTCTCCGATAAATCATCCTGCCATCATAAACTGATGCCGCCGAGGTAAAAACAACCTGGGCGGCAACTCAATCATGAAGATTTTGCAATGAACCAAGCCGCCAAACGTTGCGCCGGATCAGCGGCAAGGCCGATTACTGCTGGTTTTCCTGCTCGCTGAACATGTCGCTGAACAGCATGCTCGACAGGTAGCGCTCGCCGGAGTCCGGCAAAATTACGACGATGGTCTTACCCTGCATTTCCGGCTTTTCGGCCAGGCGCACGGCTGCCGCCATCGCCGCACCACAGGAAATACCGCAGAGGATGCCCTCCTCCTGCATCAGGCGGATGGCCATGGCCTTGGACTCTTCATCGGTTACCGTCTCCACCTGGTCGACAATCGACAGGTCGAGGTTCTTCGGCACGAAGCCGGCGCCGATGCCCTGGATCTTGTGCGGGCTCGGCTTGAGTTCTTCGCCGGCCAGGGTCTGGCTGATCAGCGGCGATGCCGCTGGCTCCACTGCCACCGACAGGATCGCCTTGCCCTGCGTATGCTTGATGTAGCGCGACACACCGGTGATGGTGCCGCCGGTACCGACGCCCGCCACCAGCACGTCGACCGCGCCATCGGTGTCGTTCCAGATTTCCGGGCCGGTGGTTTTCTCGTGGATCGCCGGGTTGGCCGGGTTTTCGAACTGGCCCGGCAGGAAGTATTGGGCCGGGTCGGAGGCGACGATTTCATTGGCCTTCTCGATGGCGCCCTTCATGCCTTTGGCCGGATCGGTCAATACCAGTTCGGCGCCCAGCGCCTTCAGCACCTTGCGGCGCTCCAGGCTCATCGAGGCGGGCATGGTCAGCATCAGTTTGTAGCCACGGGCAGCGGCAACGAAAGCCAGGCCAATGCCAGTGTTGCCCGAGGTCGGCTCGACGATGGTCATGCCCGGCTTGAGCTTGCCGCTGCTTTCGGCGTCCCAGACCATGTTCGCGCCGATGCGGCATTTGACCGAATAACCCGGGTTACGCCCTTCGATCTTGGCCAGGATGGTCACGCCGCGCGGGGCAATGCGGTTGATCTGCACCAGCGGCGTGTTACCGATGGAGTGGGCGTTGTCTGCAAAGATACGGCTCATGGCAGGGGTCCTTGGCATGAATAAAAGCAGGGAAAGACCTCAAGGGTAAGCCCGGGCCGGTGGCCCGTAAAGCCTGTTCGAACTCAGCCAGACACGTTGCGGTCAACCGCACATCCTGCCTTGGAGACACTTCGATGAGAGCCCGTTATCGCTGGCCGTTGATCGGCCTGGCCAGCCTGATCGTGCTGTTGGTGGCGCTGCACCTGGCCCTGCCCTATCTGGTGCGCGACTACCTCAACGACAAACTGGCCGACATGGGCGACTACCGTGGCCAGGTGGCCGATGTGGACCTGGCCTGGTGGCGCGGCGCGTACCAGATCAACGGGCTGAAGATCGTCAAGACCACCGGCAAGGTGCCGGTGCCGTTTCTCGACGCTCCGCTGATCGACCTGTCGGTGAGCTGGCACGCCCTGTGGCACGACCGCGCAGTGGTTGCCGAAGTGGTGTTCGACCGGCCGGAGCTCAACTTCGTCGATGGCGGCAACAAACAGAACTCGCAGACCGGTCAGGGCACCGACTGGCGCCAGCAACTGGAAAAACTGCTGCCGATCACCCTGAACGAGGTTCGCATCGACAAAGGCGTGCTGACGTTCCGCAACTTCAACTCCAGGCCACCGGTCAACCTCAAGGCCACCCAGCTCGATGCCAGTATTCGCAACCTCACCAACATTCGTGACGAAAAGGGCCGACGCGATGCCAGCTTTGATGGCACCGCGCTGATCGTCGGCGAGGCCAAGGTGGAAAGTCGCGCCACTTTCGACCCCTTCAGCGATTTCGACGACTTCGAGTTCCGCCTGCGCGCCACGGGTATCGAGCTGCGCAAGCTCAATGACTTCGCCAGCGCCTACGGCAAGTTCGACTTCAATGCCGGGCACGGCGATGTGGTAATAGAGGCCGAGGCGACCGACGGCCGATTGAACGGGTATATCAAGCCACTGTTGCGGGATGTGGATGTGTTCGACTGGCAGCAGGATGTGCAGGAAAAGGACAAAGGCTTCTTCCGCTCAGTCTGGGAAGCGCTGGTGGGCGCGACCGAGACGGTATTGAAAAACCAGCCAAAGAACCAGTTCGCGACCCGTGTCGAGCTCAGCGGGAGCGTGCACAAGCAAGATATCAGCGCCTTCGAGGCGTTTTTGCAGATACTGCGCAACGGGTTCATTCAGGCGTTCAATGCGCGGTATGAGCGTGACGCGCCGGATTCCGACTAGGAGCGCGTGACGGGGCATTCAGGGACTGAATACCTGGTCTGCGTTTCCAGTCGACGAACCCCGCGTTATAGTCGGTGACAAATCAAAATATGTACTGCTTGTGCTGGCCTCTTCGCGGGTAAACCCGCTCCCACAGGTACCCCACCTTTCTTGAGGTTTGTGGAATACCTGTGGGAGCGGGTTTACCCGCGAAAGGGCCGGTGCAGGCTTCCAGCAGAGGACAGACCCATGAAGTTCGAAGGCACCCGCGACTACGTCGCCACAGACGACCTGAAACTGGCGGTAAACGCGGCCATCACCCTCGAACGCCCCTTGCTGGTCAAGGGCGAACCCGGCACCGGCAAGACCATGCTCGCCGAGCAGCTGGCGGCTTCGTTCGGTGCGCGCCTGATCACCTGGCACATCAAGTCCACCACCAAGGCCCACCAGGGCCTCTACGAGTACGACGCGGTCAGCCGCCTGCGTGACTCACAACTGGGCGTGGACAAGGTCCACGACGTGCGCAACTACCTGAAAAAGGGCAAGCTGTGGGAAGCCTTCGAGGCCGAGGAACGGGTCATCCTGCTGATCGACGAAATCGACAAGGCCGACATCGAGTTCCCCAACGACCTGCTGCAAGAGCTCGACAAGATGGAGTTCTACGTCTACGAAATCGACGAGACCATCAAGGCCAGACAGCGCCCGATCATCATCATCACCTCCAACAACGAAAAGGAGCTGCCGGACGCCTTCCTGCGTCGCTGCTTCTTCCACTACATCGCCTTCCCTGACCGCACCACCCTGCAGCAGATCGTCGACGTGCACTACCCGAACATCAGCCAGTCGCTGGTCAGCGAGGCGCTGGACGTATTCTTCGACGTGCGCAAGGTACCGGGCCTGAAGAAAAAGCCCTCCACCTCCGAACTGGTCGACTGGCTCAAGCTGCTGATGGCCGACAACATCGGTGAAGCGGTGCTGCGCGAACGCGACCCGACCAAGGCCATTCCGCCGCTGGCCGGCGCGCTGGTGAAGAACGAGCAGGACGTGCAGCTGCTCGAACGGCTGGCCTTCATGAGCCGGCGCGGCAACCGCTGACAGGAGCCGGGCCATGCTGCTCAACCTGTTCAATGAAATGCGCGCGGCCAAGGTGCCGGTGTCGGTACGCGAACTGCTCGACCTGCACCAGGCCCTGCAAAAGCGCGTGGTGTTCGCCGACATGGACGAGTTCTACTACCTCGCCCGCGCCATCCTGGTGAAGGACGAGCGCCACTTCGACAAGTTCGACCGGGCCTTCGCCGCCTACTTCAAGGGCCTGGAGAACCTCGACCGGCACATCGAGGCGCTGATCCCCGAAGACTGGCTGCGCAAGGAATTCGAGCGTTCGCTGACCGACGAGGAGCGCGCGCAGATCCAGTCGCTGGGCGGCCTGGACAAGCTGATCGAGGAGTTCAAGAAGCGCCTCGAAGAGCAGAAGGAACGTCACGCCGGCGGCAACAAGTGGATCGGCACCGGCGGCACCAGCCCGTTCGGCTCGGGCGGTTTCAACCCCGAGGGCATCCGCGTGGGCGAGGCCGGCAAGCGCCAGGGCAAGGCGGTGAAAGTGTGGGACCAGCGCGAATACAAGAACCTGGACGACCAGGTGGAGCTGGGCACGCGCAACATCAAGCTGGCGTTGCGCCGGCTGCGCAAGTTCGCCCGTGAAGGCGCTGCCGAAGAGCTGGACATCGACGGCACCATCGACCACACCGCACGGGATGCCGGGCTGCTGAACATCCAGATGCGCCCCGAGCGGCGCAACACGGTGAAGCTGCTGTTGCTGTTCGACATCGGTGGCTCGATGGACGCCCACGTCAAGGTCTGCGAAGAGCTGTTCTCGGCGTGCAAGACCGAGTTCAAGCACCTGGAGTACTACTACTTCCACAATTTCGTGTACGAGTCGGTGTGGAAGAACAACCTGCGCCGCACCTCGGAGCGCTATTCCACCTTCGACCTGCTGCACAAGTACGGTGATGACTACAAGGTTGTGTTCGTCGGCGACGCGGCCATGGCGCCCTACGAGATTACCCAGCCGGGTGGCAGCGTGGAGCACTGGAACGAAGAAGCCGGGTATGTGTGGATGCAGCGTTTCATGGAGAAGTTCAGGAAGATCATCTGGATCAACCCGTATCCCAAGCAGGCCTGGGACTACACCGCATCGACCCATCTGGTGCGGGACTTGATCGAGGACAAGATGTACCCGCTGACCCTGCAGGGGTTGGAGGAAGGGATGCGTTACCTGTCCAAGTGATGTTGCCGGTACCGGCCCTTTCGCGGGTGAACCCGCTCCCACAGGTATTGCGCAAGCCTTGAGGCCTGTGGGGTACCTGTGGGAGCGGGTTCACCCGCGAAGAGGCCGGCAGCCTTAACGCCAACGGTCCAGGTATACCTGCTGCTCCCGCCAGGCCTCGTCCTGCACCACCGCCCTGAACCGCACCACAGCCCCCGGCATGCACTGCGCCAGTTGCGCCAGCGCCAACGGCGTCAACGCCCCCAGCCGCGGATAGCCGCCAATGGTCTGCCGGTCATTGAGCAACACGATCGGCTGCCCATCCGGCGGCACCTGCACCGCCCCCAGCGGAATCCCCTCGGAAATCATCGGCGCACCCTGGTAGACCAGCTGCGGCCCCAGCAGGCGGATGCCCATGCGGTCGGCCCGACTGTCCAGCCTCCACTCACGGTTGAACGCCTCGAACAGGCTGGTACCGCTGAAGTCACCGATCTGTGCGCCCATCACCAGGTCAAGCACAGGCTTTTGTGCGTACTGTGGCCGCAGCGCTTCCGGTACCTCACGCAGGGTCGCCGACGTGCCTGAAAATGCCAGCGCCTGGCCTTTGCCGAGCGCAGAGCCGTGGCCATCGATACCGCCCAGTTCTTCGCGCACGACCGTGGCACAACTGCCCAGCACATCCTCGCCCAGAAAACCGCCAGGTGCTGCCAGATACGCCCGCACGCCCTGCTTCGGCTGTTTCAGGCTCAACCGCTGCCCCTTGGCCAAGGCAAAGCTGCGCCAGGGCGCCAGCGGCTGGTCATCGACCCGCGCATCCAGGTCGGCACCGGCCAGGGCCAGCACACAATCCTGTTCAGCGACCACACAGAAACCGCCCAGCGCCACCTCCACCACCGGTGCCGCCAACGGGTTGCCCAGCAGCCAGTTGGCCCAGTGCATCGCCACCCAGTCCAGCGCCCCGCCCTGGGTCACGCCCAGGTGGCGTACGCCAAAACGCCCGGCATCCTGCAACTGGCACAGCGGCGTACTGGCCTCGATCTTCAACTGCTTCATGCTTGTGCCTCCACATCACCGCCCAACGCCAGGAACTCGCTGCGCGAAACCGGCACGAAGCGCACCCGGTCACCGGGTTGCAGCAGGCTGTAGCCCTCGCGTTCACGGTCGAACAGGCGCACCGGGGTACGCCCGATCAGGTTCCAGCCCCCCGGCGATACCGCCGGATAGGCTGCCGTCTGGCGCTCGGCAATGCCGACGCTGCCGGCCGCCACGCGCTTGCGCGGGGTGCTCAGGCGCGGGCTGGCCAGGCGTTCGTCCACCAGGCCCATGAAGCCGAAACCGGGGGCGAAACCCAGGGCGAACACCGGGTACTCACGCTGGCTGTGCAAGCGGACCACCTCTGCTTCACTCAAGCCACTACGGGCCGCCAACACCGGCAGTTCCGGGCCGACACTGGCGTCGTACCACACCGGGATCTCATGGCGGCGGCCAGCGCTGCCCGTGTCGGGCTGCAAGCCTTCCAGCGCACGGATGATCAGCGCCCTCGCCTCACCCGGTGGCAGGTCGAACTGCACCATCAGCGTGGTGTAGGACGGCACCAGGTCCAGCAAGTGCTCGCCGAACGCCGCGTGCAAGCGCTGGCTGGCGGCGAGCATCCACGGCATGTTGCCCTCGTCGATACCATCGAACAGGCGCACCATCAGGCTGTCGATGGCCACGACTTCAATGCGCGGTTTCATCGCGACTCCAGGGCATCGAGGGCCTGGCGAATCTGCCGCACTGCCGCCACCGAACTGTCGTTGTCGCCGTGCACGCACAGCGTGCTGGCCACAAGCCTCAAGGCACTGCCATCATCCGCCACCAGCGTATCGCCACGGGCCAGGCGCACGGCCTGCTCCACCACCAGTGCCGGATCGTGGTGAACCGCGCCCGGCAGGCGCCGCGACACCAGATGACCGCTGGCGGTGTAGGCGCGGTCGGCGAATGCTTCGAACCACAGCGGCACGCCAATTTCATCACCCAGGGCCTGGGCGGCGCGGTTGTCGGCAGTGGCCATCAGCATCAGCGGCAGGTCGCCGCCGTAGGCCGCCACAGCTTCCAGTACGGTACGCAGCTTGAGCGGGTCGGCCATCATGTCGTTGTACAGCGCACCATGGGGTTTCACATAGGCCACGCGGCCGCCCAGCACTTTGCAGATACCCTCCAGCGCACCGATCTGGTAGTGCAGCAGGTCGCGGATTTCCTCCGGGCTGCAGGCCATGGAACGGCGGCCGAAGCCGACCAGGTCCGGGTAGGCCGGGTGCGCGCCGATGGTCACCCCGTGCTCCAGCGCCAGCGCCACGGTGCGGCGCATGATGCCGGGGTCCCCGGCGTGGTACCCGCAGGCGATGTTGGCGCAATCGATGTAGGGCATGACCTCGGCATCCAGGCCCATGCGCCAGCTGCCAAAACTCTCGCCCATGTCACAATTGAGTAGCAGGCGTTCCACCGCGCGGCCTCCATTGTCGTTGTTCATATGCCTACCTTACCGCGCCTGCAGCTGTTTGCCGCGGGTTTCCGGCAGGCTCAGCGCCGCCACGATCACCACGCCGTAGGACACGGCGGAGAACACGCCGATGCCCAGGCCCAGCGGCACTTTCTGGCCGAGCACGCCGATCAGCAGCGGGAACAGCGCCGCGATGACCTTGCCGATGTTGTAGCAGAAGCCCTGCCCCGAACCGCGGATACGCGTGGGGAACAGTTCGGTGAGGAACGCGCCCATGCCGCTGAAGATGCCCGAGGCGAAGAAGCCCAGCGGGAAGCCCAGCCACAGCATCACGCCATCGCTGACCGGCATTTGCGTGTACAACAGCACGATGACGAACGAGCCCACGGCGAACAGGATGAAGTTCTTCTTGCGCCCCAGCAGGTCGGACAGGTACGCACTGACCACATAGCCGACGTAGGAGCCGACGATCACCATGGCCAGGTACCCACCAGTGCCCAGCACGCTCAGGCCGCGCTCGTTCTTGAGGAAGGTCGGCAGCCACGAGGTGATGGCGTAGTAGCCACCCAGTGCGCCGGTGGTCAGCAGAGACGCACGCACGGTGGTCCAGAGCATGCCCGGGGCGAAGATTTCGTAGAACTGTGCAGGTGCCTCGGCGTTTTCCACCGCCTTGGCTTCGCGGTACACCTCGGGGTCCTTGACCAGGCGGCGGACAAAGATCACGAAGATCGCCGGTACCAGGCCCAGCAGGAACAGCGCGCGCCAGGCCTGCTCTGCCGGCAGCCAGGAGAACAGCAGCGCGTAGAGGATGGCGGTGAGGCCCCAGCCAAGGGCCCAGCCGGACTGCACCATGCCCACCGCCTTGCCACGGTCCTGGGCGCGGATCACCTCGCCGATCAGCACCGCGCCGGCGGTCCACTCACCGCCAAAGCCAAAGCCCATCAGGGTACGGGCAATCAGCAGCTGTTCGTAGTTCTGGGCGAAGCCGCAGAGGAAGGTGAAGAAGGCAAACCACAGCACCGTCAGTTGCAGGGTGCGTACGCGGCCAATACGGTCGGAGAGTATGCCGGCCACCCAGCCACCCACGGCCGAGGCGATCAACGTGCTGGTATGGATCAGCCCGGCTTCGGTGGTGGTGATGCCCCACAGCATGATCAGCGTGGGGATGACGAAACTGAGCATCTGCGTGTCCATGCCGTCCAGGCCATAGCCGATCTTGCAGCTCCAGAATGTCCGGCGTTGCTGTGAGTCGATGTCGCGGTACCAGGCGAAAGGCCCGGACGAAGAGGGGGTACTGACCTGCTGCTGCACGCCGGTAGGGTTCATGCTTGCCTCGGCTTGTTGGTATTGTTTTATAGGCGACAAAGGGTCGCGGCCTGAGCGCCATTGTTCAGAGGCCGCGCCACCTGCGTCCAACGAGAAAAACCGCCGGTCTGGAACAAGAAAAACTGATCATGAACCTTCGCTTCCTCGAAACCTTCGTCTGGGTCGCCCGGCTCAAGAGCTTCCGCCTGACCGCGGAGAAGCTGTTTACCACCCAGGCCTCGGTGTCCAGCCGCATTGCCGCGCTGGAAGCCGACCTGGGCGTGAAGCTGCTGCTGCGCGACTCACGCGGCGTCAGCCTGACCCCGGAAGGCGGCAAGGTGCTGGAATATGCCGAGCGCATGCTGGAAACCGCCAAGGCCATGAAACAGTCGCTGGACAGCGACCGGGCCAAGGTCGGGCGCATCCGAATCGGGGTGATGGACACGGTGATCCACACCTGGATGAGCGCGCTGGTGGCGGAGCTGACCGAGCGTTACCCGCAGGTGGAGATCGAACTGGTGGCCGACACGGCGCTGAACCTTCGCGAGCAATTGCAGAAGGGCTTTCTCGACGTGATCCTGCAGACCGACCTGCTGCGCGAGCAGTCGATCCGCAGTCTCGACCTGGCGCGCTACCCGATGGGTTGGGTGGTGGCCGCCGGCTCGCACCAGCACCGCGACTACGCTTCACTGGCCGAGCTTGGGCGGGAACGCATCATCACCTTCTCGAAGAACTCGCGGCCGCACCAGGAAGTGCTGAGCCTGCTGCAGGGCGCGGGGGCCGAAGCGCCGCGGCTGAACTGCGTGAACTCGGTGGCGGCGATTACCCGGCTGTTGCGCGACGGGTTTGGCATTGGCGCACTACCCCCGGCGCTGGTGGATGCCGAGTTGAGCCGGGGTGAGCTGGTGTTGCTGCAAGGGTTGCAACCGCCGCCAAGCCTGGAGCTGGTGGTGGCCTGGCAGACCGGGGTGGCGTTGGTGGATGAAGTGGTCGGGGTGTGCCGGCAGGTGCTGGAGGGGTATGCGCGGGATGTGGGTGGGCAACGGATTGTGTTAGTCTGACAGATTTGCAGTGCCTGTGCTGGCCTCTTCGCGGGTAAACCCGCTCCCACAGGATCACCACAGATCTTGAAGGCTGCGCTGTACCTGTGGGAGCGGGTTTACCCGCGAAGAGGCCAGCACAGGCACAGGATGCCTTAGCGCCAGCTCTCTTTCACCGCCCCACGCCGCCCGCCCAGGATCACCCAGCCAATCCCCAGCAACAGGCTCTCGACCACGAAGGCCAGCACAAACCCTGCACCAAGCCCCCAGCCAACCGCCTCGGGCACCAGCAGGATCTGGTAGCTGTAGCCATTGAGGGTTTCTTCGCGCAACTGCGGGTCGGCCTGCACCAGCACATGCCAGGTACGCTGCACCCATGGCCCTTGCAGCGCCTGCCATTCGTTTTCCAGCAGTTCGTTGCGGATCATCAGGCTTTCGATGCTGTTGGCATCACTGTTGAAGACCGGGTCGTCGCTAGTGCGGTAATGCCGCAGCAGCGCCTGCAGGTCGCCATTGAAGAAGCGTTCGGCGGTCTGCCGGAAGCCGTCGAGCGCCTCGCGCGACTCGAACAGGTGCGCCTCGACCCGCTGGCTGTAGTCCTTGACCAGCCCCGGGACCTGGATACCGGCCAGCAAGCCGAAGGTGAACAGCAGCAACCGCAGGTAACTTCTGAACATGCCGCGTCCTTAGCTCTGGCCGTGTGCCACGCACTCGCCGTGCCGCCACAGGGCCCACTGACCCGGCTCGTAGCGCTGCCAGGTCTCGTTTTCGGTCAAGGCCTCGGTGGCGATTACCGTGACCACGTCGTTGGGGGTGGTTTCGGTGTGAAAATCGACGATCAGGTCGACATCCTTCAACCGCGCCGCACCAAAAGGTGCACGGCGGGTGATGTGCACCAGCTTGGTCGAACAGAAGCAGAACAGCCAGTCGCCGTCGCTGAGCATGCAGTTGAACACGCCCTGGCCACGGTAACCGGCACAGGCTTCGACCAGCACCGGCAACAGCTGCTCCACCGGCACGGGCTCGGGGAAGGCGCTGCGGATGCGGTTGAGCAGGTCGCAGAAAGCCGCCTCGCTGTCGGTGTCGCCCACCGGCCGGTAGAAACTGGCCTGGCCTTTGAAGTCGCCCAACTGGCCGTTGTGCGCAAAGCACCAGTTGCGGCCCCACATTTCCCGCACGAAGGGGTGAGTGTTGGACAGGCACACCTTGCCGACGTTGGCCTGGCGGATATGGCCGATGACCACCTCACTCTTGATCGGGTAACGCTGCACCAGGTTGGCCACTTCCGACTCGCTGCTGGCGGCCGGGTCCTGGAACATGCGCAGGCCTCGGCCTTCGTAGAAGCCGATACCCCAGCCGTCACGGTGCGGGCCGGTACGGCCACCGCGCTGCATCAGGCCGGTGAAGCTGAAGACGATGTCGGTGGGGACGTTGGCACTCATGCCCAGCAGTTCGCACATAGGCGTGTCTCCGCTTACAGACGGGGCTCGACCCGGCCACCGCCACGAGTGGCGGCTGGGGCGGCAGGGGGTGGCGCGTCACGGTAACGGTCGCGGCGCTCGGCGGCCAGCGGGGCATGGGCACCGAGCTGTTCATCTTCGGCCGCCTGGCGCTGGGCAGCGGCCTCGGCCTGTGCACGGCGCTCGCGGGCGCGTTTTTCCAGCGGAAAGCGCAGCAGTACGAAGAGGAAATACAGGGAAAAGGCGCCCATGCCGTACATGGCGAAGTCGGACACCGCGCGCCAGGCGTTGTTGCCGACCTTGAAGGCGACATCCAGGGCGGTGATGGCGATGGCCGGGGCGAAACTGTCCTTGACCGGGTCGACGATGGTCGGGGTCAGCAGCAGCACCGCCAGCACCACCCGCAGCGGTTCGCGCAGCCAGCGCCACATCCAGCCGGTGAGCTTGAAGCCCACCAGCAGGCAGCCCAGGGCGGCAACCGCGTAAAGGCCCCAGGCGAGGGTGTAGTCGTTCTCGGTCATGGTGTTCGTGCAAGCCAGGCAAAGAGATGCCTATGATAAACACTTTTCCGGGCGCAGACAGTGTTTGCCTGTACCGGCCTCTTCGCGGGCTTGCCCGCGAAGAGGCCGGTACAGGCACCCCCAATCAAGAGATCTTCAATGCCAACCAAGCCCCAACCCCCGATTGCCCACCAGGCCCAGACCGCCGACCCGTACGCCTGGCTGCAACAGCGCGACACCCCCGAGGTGCTTGCCTACCTGCAGGCCGAGAACGCCTACCAGGAAGCCTGCCTGGCCGATCAGGCGCCACTGCGCGAGCAACTGTTCGAAGAGATCAAGGGCCGCATCCTGGAAACCGACCTGTCGCTGCCGGCGCCCTGGGGCCCCTACCTGTACTACACCCGTACCACCGCAGGCGACGAATACCCGCGCCACTACCGCTGCCCGCGCCCTGCCGATGACTCCAACACGGTCGATGAAAGCCAGGAGCAACTGCTGCTTGACCCCAACGCCCTGGCCAACGGCGGCTTCCTGTCCCTTGGCGCGTTCAACGTCAGCCCCGACCACCGCCTGCTGGCCTACAGCCTCGACACCAGCGGCGACGAAATCTTCACCCTGTACGTCAAGGACCTGGCCAGTGGCAGCGTCACCACCCTGCCCTTCGACGACTGCGACGGCAGCCTGACCTGGGCCAACGACAGCCAGACGCTGTTCTTCGCCGAACTGGACGACACCCACCGCCCGTGGCGCCTGCGTCGCCACACCCTGGGCAACGAAGGCGCGCAGACCGTGTTCGAGGAGCCCGACGGGCGCTTCTTCCTGCATTGCTACCGCACCAGCTCCGAGCGCCAGCTGGTGCTGCTGCTCAACAGCAAGACCACCAGCGAGGCCTGGGTGCTGGACGCGGAAACCCCGCAGGCACCGTTCACCTGCCTGGCGCCACGCGTCGAAGGCCACGAGTACTTCCCCGACCACGGCCAGCTCGACGGCCAGTGGCGCTGGTTCATCCGCACCAACCAGGACGGCATCAACTTCGCCCTGTACCACGCCCCGGTCGCACCGGTGCCCAGCCGCGAGCAATGGCAGTTGCTGGTCGCGCACCGCGACACGATCATGCTCGAAGGCCTCAGCCTGAATGCCGGGGCGCTGACCCTGAGCCTGCGCGAAGGTGGCCTGCCGATCATCGAGGTACGCCCGCAGGGCCTGGCGGCTTACCGCGTCGAGCTTCCCGACGCGGCCTACAGCCTGTACGTGCAGGACAGCCTGGAGTTCGCCAGCCCACGCCTGCGCCTGCGCTATGAAGCACTCAACCGCCCCGCCCAGGTACGCCAGCTGGAGCTGGCCAGCGGTGCCCAGGCGGTGCTCAAGCAAACCCCGGTGCTGGGGCCGTTCGATGCCGACGACTATGTCAGCGAGCGCCTGTGGGCCACTGCAGCGGACGGCACCCGGGTACCGATCAGCCTGGTGCGCCGCCGCCAGGACCTGGGCCGGACCGTACCGCTGTACCTGTATGGCTACGGCGCCTATGGCGAAAGCCTCGACCCGTGGTTCTCGCATGCGCGCCTGAGCCTGCTGGAGCGCGGCGTGGCCTTTGCCATCGCCCATGTGCGTGGCGGTGGCGAACTGGGCGAAGCCTGGTACCGCGCCGGCAAGCAGGAGCACAAGCACAACACCTTCAGCGACTTCATCGCCTGTGCCGAGCACCTGATCGCCGAAGGTGTGACGGCTGCCGACCGCCTGGCCATCAGTGGCGGCAGTGCCGGTGGCCTGCTGATGGGCGCGGTACTCAACCTGCGCCCCGAGCTGTTCCGCTGTGCGATTGCCGAAGTGCCATTCGTCGACGTGCTCAACACCATGCTCGACCCCGAGCTGCCGCTGACCGTGACCGAGTACGACGAATGGGGCAACCCTGAGGAGCCGCAGGTGTATGAGCGGATCAAGGCCTACGCGCCGTATGAGAACGTGAAGGCACAGGCCTACCCGGCGATGCTGGTGGTGGCGGGCTACAACGACAGCCGCGTGCAGTACTGGGAGGCGGCCAAGTGGGTGGCGCGGCTGCGCACGCGCAAGACCGACAGCAACCTGCTGCTGCTCAAGACCGAAATGGGGGCTGGGCATGGCGGGATGAGCGGGCGGTATCAAGGGCTCAAGGATGTGGCCCTTGAGTATGCGTTCGTATTCGCCGAGCTAGGTATCGTTTGATATGGCTGGGGGCGCCTTGCGCCCCTTTCGCGACACAAGGCCGCTCCCACAGGTACCGAGCATGCCCTGAATCCTGTGCGATCCCTGTGGGAGCGGCCTTGTGTCGCGATGGGCTGCAAGGCAGCCCCAAAATCCCACAGCCAACACAGCCCTCTCAGTCAGTCATCCTGCACCGGCTGCTTCGGCGGGTCCTGGCGCAACCCCGGCAATGGCTGGTCCTTCGGCGGCCCGGGCACCGGCATCGGCGGCAACAGGGGCGCCCCCGGCTGGTTGTCGTAGGCCTTGGGCGGCGTACTCGGGGTAATCTGCGGGTATGGCGTAGGCGTAGGTGTACCCGGTGCACCGGGCACCGGCGTGGTCAGCCGGGGTGGCGTGCTGGCAGCTTCGGCCATGGACAGGCCGGCCAACAACAGCACAGCGAGGATCGCGCGAAACATCAGCAACCTCCTGTCGGGAACCTTCCTACAGGCTACGCCTAAATCGAAGCTTTCGCCTGTCCCCCGGCCCCGCAAGCGCGCTAGACTCAATGGCATAACCGTCATCTGCCTGATCAGAACAAAGGAAACACCATGAGCTCCACCTCTTCTGCCGCCGCCACCGCGCGCCTGGACCGCATCCTGGCCGATGCCAAGCGCGACAAGGAAATGGGCTACCGCGACAAGGCCCTGAAAATGTACCCGCACGTCTGCGGCCGCTGCGCCCGCGAGTTCTCCGGCAAGCGCCTGAGCGAGCTGACCGTGCACCACCGCGACCACAACCACGACAACAACCCGCAGGACGGCTCCAACTGGGAGTTGCTGTGCCTGTACTGCCACGACAACGAGCACTCGCGCTACACCGACCAGCAGTACTTCAGCGAAGGCTCCACCAGCACCCCGAGCATCGCCAAGGCCACCCACAACCCGTTCGCCGGGCTGGCGGGCATGCTGAAGAAAGACTGACCATCGATTCGCCCCCCGCTGCTACCGGGCAGCCCGTATAATCGCGCTTTTTTTCGCGAAGGGCCCCGGTACGTGGCAAACAAACGATACAGCTGCATCGGCCTGTTCAACCCCAAGTCGGCAGAAAATGTCGGCTCGGTGATGCGCGCCGCGGGTTGCTACGGCGTCAACTCGGTGTTCTACACCGGCAAACGCTACGAGCGCGCGCGTGACTTCGTCACCGACACCAAGCGCGTGCACTACGACATCCCGCTGATCGGCATCGACGACCTGCAGCGCATCATCCCGCTGGGCTGCACGCCGGTGGCTGTAGAACTGGTTGAAGGTGCGCGGCCATTGCCGGAGTACACCCACCCGGACCGGGCCATCTACATCTTCGGGCCGGAAGACGGCAGCCTCAGTGCCGATGTACGGGCGTGGTGCGAAGAGACCATCTACATTCCGACCGAAGGCTGCATGAACCTGGCGGCGACAGTGAATGTGGTGCTGTATGACCGCATGGCCAAGGGGCTGAATACCCGTTCGGGGCCCAGGTTCAAATAGCCGACTGAACGATGACGGTGGCCGACAGGTCACCTGCATACACTTCAGACGGAGACCTTGCCATGCTTGATATCCATTCGGCAGCGACATCGCAGGACAACAACGTTCGTGGCCTGGAGCGCGCCAGTTCGCTGGCTGGTGGCGCGTTGATGGTAAGCAAGGGGTTGCGCCACGGCGGCCTGGTCGGGTTGTTGCAGATCGCAGTTGGCGGCCTGGCACTGGCTCGGGGCTTCAGCGGGCGTTGTGCGACCAAGGCCTGGTGGCAGCGGCATCGGCAGGAATATCACCGCTTGCGTTCGGACATCGAGCGCAGCGCGGCGGAGCTGAAGGCATTGAAGGCCAGTGCCGACGCAGCGACGCGGGGGGTGACGGTGACCGGGAAGGATCCGTTGGCCAATTGATTTTGCACTGCCTGTGCCGGCCCTTTCGCGGGTAAACCCGCTCCCACAGGATCACCAAGGCTTCGGCCTCTTCGCCGTACCTGTGGGAGCGGGTTTACCCGCGAAGAGGCCGGCACAGGTACAGAGATGGCTAGCGCAACGCCTTGCTCTGCAACACCTCGGAGCGCCGCCCCAGCACGTTCTCGCTGATCTGCACGAAGTCTTCGGTGCTCACGCTTGGCAAGCGCATCAGCCCGCGTGCCACATCGTCCAGCGAGCGTTTGGCCTGGGTGTGGATGCGGATTTCCTTGTCCAGCGCCTGCAGTAACATCACCCCACGCGCCACCTGCGCCGGGGTGGCATGCTCGCCCTTGAGCCGGGTGACTTTGGCACCCTGCTTGCTCAGGCGCGCCTGCCAGGCCTGGTAACGGTCGTCACTCACCCCGCCCGAGCGACGCAGCAACTCGCTGGCGTAGTAGTCGGTCAGGCTTTCCACCAGCCAGTCACTGCCGTCACGCCCACGGATCTGCGCAAACAGTTGCACCACTTCGCGCAGCAACGGGCTGCTGCCGTTCTCGCTGATCATCGGCCGGGTACTGTGCAGGTACAACGAGCCTTGCGCAGCCATGGCCCCGCGCCACATGCCGTCGCGGGCGCCGACCAACAACAGCTTCGGCGGATTGCGCGGGAACACCGCCTGCAATTGCGGCCAGACAAAAGTCAGCAAGGTCAGGTTGTCCATGCGCCGCATACCCTGCCCCACCGGGGCGGCCACAGTCACCTCGGTTTCGCCCAGGCGGGCGCGGCGGCTGCCCAGGTCGCCGGCGAGCATCCAGCCAGTGGGCCGGTCGAACAGCCGCGAAACGTTGTCGATGCGGAACTTGTCCTTGCCGATGCGCGGCCACGAGGTCTCGATGCTCTTCCAGCCCTCGGGCAGGTCGAACGCCAGGCGCGCCACCAGCTCGGTGCCATCCTGCTGGTCGAGCCGTGCAGGCGGTACCAGCTGGTCGCCGAGGAACAGCGCCCAATGCGGGGTAATGCGCGAAGAATAGGCGCCGCTGCCGCGCTTCTGGTCCAGTTGCACGCGGTAGCTGAGGCTGGTCTTGCCGGCCGCCGGTTGCCACACGCCGCGCTGGCCTTGCAGATGCCATTGGCCATCAGCCTGGAAGCCGCTGTAGGCTCCGGCCTTGCCCAGGTCGAAGTCCAGGCTGCGCACGGCACTGCCTTCGGCCAAGGTGAGGCGGACTTCCGCCTGGCCACTGGCCGGTAACAGGCGCACCTGATAGTCGAGGTCGACCTTTTTCGCCCAGGCCGGCGAACTGGCCATCAGGCCCAACAGCAACAACAGCTGGCAACGCATACAGAAACTCCTTGTTTCCCCGTGGCAGCGGGCCGCGCCGGTCAGCTGGCGCGGAAGATCAGGTGGTCTTCCCAGTCGTCTTCGTGCACATCATGCTCACTGAGCATGCGCCCCGACTGGGAAATGCGCTGTTCATGGACCTGCTGACGATCGCCGCAGACCAGGTGATGCCAGGCCGGCAGGTCCTTGCCCTCGCTGACCAGGCGGTAGCCACAGGTGCTCGGTAGCCACTTGAACTGGTCGGCCTTGCCCGGGGTGAGCTGGATGCAGTCAGGTACCTGGGCGAAGCGGTTGGGGTAATCGCTGCACTGGCAGGTGTCCAGATCCAGCAGTTTGCAGGCGATGCGCGTGTAATAGACGCTGTTGTCGTCCTCGTCCTCGAGCTTTTGCAGGCAGCACAGGCCGCAGCCGTCACACAGCGACTCCCACTCTTGCGGGCTGAGTTGCTCGAGGGTCTTGCGCCGCCAGAACGGCGCGTTTTCAGCGATCATGACACGGGTTTCCTGCATTCATCTTGGGGCCACGGCGCGCGGCGGCGCCAGTCTAGAGCCTGGCCTTCGGCAAAGCCAGACCGCTTGTCAGTCGCGACGCGACGCAGTAGCGTGCGCGTTTCCCGTACTTTTGCAGGAGCCGCCATGAGCGCCAACCCCCGCATTGCCGATTACGCCATCAACGAGCAGTTCATCAACCGCTGGTCGCCACGCGCCTTCACCGCCGAGCCGATCAGCGAAGAAACCCTGCTGAGCTTCCTTGAAGCCGCACGCTGGGCACCGTCGGCGAACAACTCGCAACCTTGGCGCTTCCTCTATGCCCGCCGTGACACGCCGAACTGGGAGCGTTACCTGAACCTGCTGGTGCCGGCCAACCGCAGCTGGGCGCAACAGGCTTCGGCACTGGTGGTGGTGATTTCCAAGACCACCTACGCCGCCCCGGGCACCACGGAAGAAAAACCGGCGCTGTGGCACACCTTCGATACCGGCTCCGCCTGGGGGCACCTGGCCCTGCAAGCCAGCCTCAGCGGCTGGCACACCCATGGCATGGCCGGTTTCGACCAGGCGCTGGCGCGTCAGGAGCTGAAGGTGCCTGAGGGCTACGTGCTGCATGCCATGGTGGCGATCGGCAAGCTGGGTGACAAGGCCAGCCTGAACGAAGCCCTGCAGGCGCGTGAAGTGCCGAGCCCGCGCAAGCCACTGAGCGAGCTGGCTGCCGAGGGTGATTTCAGCCTGTAAGCCTTGCACTTGCTGTACTGGCCTCTTCGCGGGTAAACCCGCTCCCACAGGTGCCCCACAGAACCTGAGGGCCATGGAGACCCTGTGGGAGCGGGTTTACCCGCGAAGAGGCCGGCACAGGCATTACAAATTCAGTAGCCCCGGGCGAAGTCCACTTCCCCACGCAATGCCTGCCCCGCCGCAAACGCCCGCACATTCTCGACAAACAACCGCACCATCGCCGCCGGCGAGGTAGGCGCCGAGCTGTGCCCGGTCAGCAGCAGGCCCCACGCCGTCCAGAACGGATGCTGCCTGGGCAGTGGCTCCTGCCGGCAGACATCGATCACCGCCCCCGCCAGGTGCCCTTCCTTCAGCGCTTCGACCAGGTCGGCGTCGACCACCGCCACCCCACGCCCGGCATTGATGAACAGCGCCGTGGGCTGGAAGCATTTGAACAACGCCGCGTCATACAGGTCGTGGGTGGCCGGGGTATCGGGCAGCAGGTTGAGCACGTAGTCGGCCTGGCCAACCATGCGCGGCAGGTCGGCCAGCGCCGCTACCTCGACGAACGGCGCCTGCTCGCGGGCGCTGCTGGCAACGCCATACAGCACCACGCCGAACGCCTGCAGGAACTCGGCCACCCGCTGACCAATGTCGCCAGTGCCGACGATCAGCACCTTGCGCCCCTCCAGGGTACGCCCCGGGCGATCATCCCATCGCCGCTCCACCTGGCTGACCAGGCGCGACAGCACCTCGCGCTCATGGCCGAGCATGTAGGTGAGCATGTACTCGGCCATCACCTGGCCAAAGATGCCCACGGCGCGGGTCAGGCGATAGTCACGCGGCAGGCCCTCGGCCAGCAGCGGAGTGATACCGGCCCAGGTGGATTGCATCCAGCCCGGCTTGTGGCCCTGGCGCAGCAGGCTTGCCAGCAGGTCCGGCTGGCCCAGCCACACCGGGCACTGCGGCGCCTGGAGGGCCAGTTCGGCGGAGTCACCGCTGGTGAGGATTTCCAGTTCAGGCGCGGCTGCGCGCAAAATCTCGGCGTATCGAGCATGATCATGCTCAGCAATCAGTACTCGCATGATCAGGCCGGGTCGTTACGTCGCAGCAACTCTTCGGGCAGGTGCTCGATGTAGTCGTCTTCCGGCGGCGGCATCTGCAGGTGGTAACCCTGGTTGTCGAGGTTTTCCAGCACCTTGGCGATGTCCTCGCGGGCCAGCTTGCGCTCGGGGGTCAGCACCAGGTCAAAGGCATGCATGGGCGTGCCGAAGAACGGCAGCAGGCCTTCGGGCACGCGCTCCAGGCCGTCGGCCTTGAGCACGTAAAGGTACATTTCGTTCTTGCGGGGGCTCTTGTAGATAGAGCAAATGCGTTTCATCGGGTCTCTCCGGCGCCTGCCAGGCTGTCCAGCAGGGCCTGGCCCATACGCTCACGGCGCCAGCCGCGCAGCGAATCGGGCAATTGATAGGGGCCATTGGGGTAGCCGCTCTTGAGCAGCGCTTCCAGGGCTTTCTTGCGCAGCATCAGCTCGGGGGCAATGCCCAGCCGCTCGCCTTCGGCCTGGCCGATGGCACGCAGCTGCTTGAGGATACCGGCGGCCTCGATTGGCAAAGGCTCGGGCAAGGCCTGGGGCCATTGCTCGGCTGGCAGGCTGGCGGCACGCTTGATCAGCTGGATGAGGAACTCACCGTCCTGACGAATGGTGCGCGGATGCATCTCGTCGATCTTGGCCAGCGCCGACAGGTTGTTCGGCTGGCTCTTGGCCATGGGCCACAGCGAGTGTTCCTTGAGGATGCGGTTGCGCGGCACGTCGCGGTTGCGCGCTTCACGCTCGCGCCAGGCGCACAGCTCACGCAGCACTGCCAGTTGCTGGGGGGCCAGCTTCCAGGCCAGCTTGACATCGCGGTACAGGCTCTCGGGCTCGACTTCGCGGCGCAATGCGGCCACCAGCTCGGCGCCGTCCTCCAGCACCCAGGCGTACTTGTCGTCACTCAGGCGCGGGCGCAACACAGTGAACAGCTCGGCCAGGTGCACGGCATCTTCGGCGGCATAGCTGACCTGGGTATCGGACAGTGGGCGCTGCAACCAGTCGGAGCGGGTTTCGCCCTTGGGCAGTTCGATGCCCAGCACTTCCTGCACCAGGCGCGAATAGCCCATGGAGAAGCCCAGGTTCAGGTAACCGGCGGCCAGCTGGGTGTCGAACAGCGGCTGTGGCAGTTTGCCGGTCAGGCGCAGCAGCACTTCGAGGTCTTCGCTGCAGGCATGCAGCACTTTGACCACCCCGCTGTCATCCAGCAGTTCGGCCAAGGGTTGCCAGTTGCCGATCAGCAGCGGGTCGATCAGGAAGGCACGCTGGCCGTCGCCGATCTGGATCAGCCCGGCTTTCGGGTAGAAGGTGTCGACCCGCATGAATTCGGTGTCGACGGCGACAAAGGGCAGCTGGTGCCAGTCGCGGCAGTGTTCGGCCAGGCTCTGGTCGTCACGGATCCAGTGTATTTCGATAGCCACGAGGCTCTCCCACTAACATTGGCGCGCAGTATATACGGCGCGGGCACTGCTGGTGAAACCCGGGCCATCCTTGATATCGATCAGTGGTGCTGTTGTGCATGTTCAGTGCGCAATATCCGCAAGCTTCGCGATCCCTGTGGGAGCGGGCATGCCCGCTCCCACAAAGACCGCGCAAGCCCAAGTATGGAACGCGCTTCGACTCAGCGCTTGGCGGCCAGCCACGGCCGGCAGCTGGCGAACATGTCCAGCGACTGCTGGTAGACCTCGGTGTGCACCTGCAACAGACCGAGCATCGAGTGGAACAGGTTGTCCTGCGACAGCGGCGCATCGCTGAGCTTGGCCAGGCAGTCGGTGTCGACGCCGAAGTCCTCCTTGTAGCTGTCGGAGAACCAGGTCAGCAGCGGCACGTGCTTCTGCTGCTCGGGGGCGATGGCGTAAGGCGTGCCGTGCAGGAACAGGTTGTACTCACCCAGCGACTCGCCATGGTCGGACAGGTAGATCATCGCCGTGTCGACCTTGTCCTGCTTGCTGCGCAGGGTGTCGATCAGCGAGGCCAGCACCTTGTCGGTATAGGCCAGGGTGTTGTCGTAGCCGTTGATGATTTCCTGCTCGCTGCACTGGTCCAGCGCGTTGCTCTGGCACACCGGGGCAAAGCGCTGGTCGGCGCCGGGGTAGCGCTTGAAGTATTCAGGCCCGTGGCTGCCCATCTGGTGCAGCACCAGCACGGTGTCCTTGTCGAGGTTGTCGAGCAGCTCACCCAGGCCCTGCAGCAGGATCTGGTCATGGCATTCTCCGTCAGCGCACAGCTGCGGGTCCTTGAGGTTGCTGACATCGATGAACTGCACACGGTCGCAGGTGCCCTTGCAGCCCGACTGGTTGTCACGCCACTGCACCGCCAGGCCGGAGCGCTGGAGGATGTCCAGCAACCCTTCGCGGTTCTTCGCCACGCGGGCATCGTAGTCCTTGCGCTTCATGCCAGAGAACATGCACGGCACCGAGACGGCGGTTTCCGTGCCGCAGGAGTGCACATCGGAGAACGCCAGCAGGCCCTGCTCTTTGGCAAGGTTCGGCGTGGTATCGCGGTTGTAGCCGAGCACGCCGAAGTGGTCTGCCCGCGCACTTTCGCCTACCACCAGCACGGTCAGCGACTTGCGTTCATGTTTTTGCCAGGCGGCATCGCGCTTGGCATCTTCGCCATAATGCTGGAAGGGCCGCGATGCGGTACCGAGGCGCTCGCTGACATAACCGATGGAGGCACCCACGATATTGCTGGGGGTGAGCATCAGGCGCAGTTCGTGATGATTGCGAAACAGCGACGACAGGCCCTGGTAGTTGATCAGTGCCACCGAGCCCAGGGCCACCACGCAGGCACCGCCAACCACCAGTTTGCCGAGCAGTTCACGGTGCCAGGCGCGGTAGGCGATCGGCGCCTTCCACAACAGCACCGAAGGCACTACACCGAGGCCCAGGATATACAAGGCAAACTTCAGCGAGAGCAAGTCACGCACTTCCGCCACGTTGGTTTCCGCCATATTGCGGAACATACCCGCGTCGATAAGTACACCGTATTGGTTCATGAAGTAAGCCACACCCGCACCACTCATGAACAACACGATAAGTATCGGTTTCAATACATACCGGAAGGCAAACAAGGTAAGGATCAGGTTGAATGCGAACAACATCAGCACGGCAAACGCCAGGCTCAGCCAAAGCCCCGGCAAACCGGACGGAACGATCTGTTCAAGGTGTTGCCAGAGGAAGACATTGAAGCCGATCAGCAGGTAAAGGCTGGCCAGCAGCGTGACCCATTCAGTCCGCAGGGATTTGAAGTTGAGCATTAGTGTTCGCAATCAAGAGTGATTATCAGCCCAAGGGCCTGCGCGGCACCGGGGAAACTGGGCTGAACTCTAGAAAGCGCACCATCAATTTTTTGTGAAAAAGACGCCAACAAATTCGTGAGCAGGCGCCTTTTCTACATTAAAAGAAGTTCATTCAGCACTGTTCAGCCTGGCAGGCGCGCCTTGGCGTATGGCTCGCGGTCGATGTCCAGCACTTCCACGCACAGCTGAATGTCCAGCCCGGGTTGCTCGGGAATGGCTTCACGCAGTACCTCCAGCAGGCTGGCGGACAGTTGCGTCTTCACCTCGGGCGAGCGCCCGCTGAGAATGGCCAGGCGCACATGGGCAAAGGCGCGCTCGCCTGGCGCGGTACCCACGCGAAACTGGCCGAAGGCCTGGGCGCGGCTCTTGATGTCGGCCTCGTCGGCAAACTGGCCACTGCCGACCAGGGCGTGGTTCAGGCGCAACAGCAGGGTATCGACGTTCAGCTCGCGCAGGTTGTCGCTGTATTCCAGGTTCAGGTGGGGCATGGTGCAGGTTCCGGGTCACGGGAGAGATGCGACAGCCTAACCCAGTCCCCTACCTGCGCAAAGGCGACTATCCTCAAAGGTCAGAACCATTCGCCAACCCCCGACAGAGGTGAAGAAATGCCAGTTCCGCATGATCTGCTCGCTGACCTGCACGTTACCGCTGATGCATTCCAGGCGCTCATCGACAAGGACCAGACGCTGCACTCACTGCACAAGGAATACAACGCCAAAGACAAGGAGGTGGTCGCCGCCGAAAGCAACGGTACCAACGACGAGGCCGTCAACCGCCTGCGCAAGGAGCGGTTGCTGATCAAGGACAAGATCGAACGGATCATTCATCCGCCCAAATCCTGACAGGAATTCATTGAATCCACCGACCTCTTCGCGGGTGAACCCGCTCCCACAGGTACAGCGCCAGCCCTGATGGCAGCCGAGTCCCTGTGGGAGCGGGTTTACCCGCGAAGAAGCCAGCAGCCCTTACACAGCAGCCGCAGCCTTCAACGCCCCATCCAGGTCTTCGACCAGGTCACGGTAATCCTCGATCCCCACCGACAACCGCAGCAGGTTCTCGCTGATCCCCATCACGCCCTTCTGCTCCGGGCTCAGCGAGCAGTGCGACATGCTCCAGGAGTGGTTGATCATGCTCTCCACCCCGCCCAGCGAGTCGGCCAGCACGAAGATCTGCAGCGCCTCGACCAGCCGGTTGAGCGCGGCCCGGTCGCCCTTGACCTTCATCGCCACCACCGCCCCGCCACTGCGCATCTGGCGTTTGCACAGCTCATGCTGCGGGTGGCTTTCCAGCCCCGGGTAATACACCTGCTCGATCTGCGCGTGGCTTTCGAGGAAGCGCGCTACCTGCAGGGCATTGGCACACTGGCGCTCCATGCGCACATCCAGGGTCTTCAGGCCGCGCAGGGCCAGGTAGCAGTCGAAAGGCCCCTGCACCGCGCCAATCGCCATGCTGATGCGGCGCAGGCGCGCCAACAGCGCATCATTGGCGGCTACCACCACGCCACCGGTAAGGTCGGAGTGGCCGCCGATGTATTTGCTGGCCGAGTGCATCACCAGGTCCACACCCAGGGTGATGGGGCGCTGGTTCCATGGCGAGCAGAAGGTGTTGTCGATGCAGGTAAGGATGCCCCGCGCCTTGGCCAGGTCGCACACAGCCTTGATATCGACCAGGTGCAACAAAGGGTTGGTCGGCGATTCGATCCAGATCAGCTGGGTTTCCGGCTTGATGGCGGCAGCCACCGCCTCGAGATCGTTGAGGTCGACGTAGGTGGTGGTCAGGCCCGAGGTGCGGCTACGGTAGTCTTCGAGGATGCGGAAAGTACCGCCGTACACACCGTTCATCACCACCACGTGGGCATCCTTGGGCAGCAGCTCCAGCACGGTGGCGGTGGCGTTCACACCCGAGGCGCAGGCAACCGCGCCCACCCCTTCTTCCAGGGCGGCGACACAGGTTTCGTAGGCATGCCGGGTGGGGTTGCCGACGCGGCTGTAGGAGTATTCCGGTTTGTCATCCAGGCTGCGCTTGGTGAACGAGCTGGCGGTGACGATCGCCGGGAAAATAGCGTTATCGGCGACGCTGAACTGCTCACCGGCGTGAATGGTACGGGTGGCGAAATTGCGCGGCTTGTCGGACATGGTCAGGCCCATTGGCAGAATGAAAGTTGCCACTATCGCACAACCCAAATCTTCTGGCCTTGGGGTAATCTGTGAAAAATTTTTCTCCACGGCCCACATGCAATATGGACAGCTTCGACCAGCACATTCTCACCCTGCTTCAGCGCGACGCCTCGATCTCGCTCAAGGACCTGGCAGAGGCCGTCAACCTGTCCACCACGCCGTGCTGGAAGCGGGTCAGGCGCCTGGAGGAGGACGGCTACATTGTCGGCCGCGTTGCCCTGCTGGACCCGCAACGGCTGGGGCTGGGGCTGACGGTGTTCGTCCAGCTCAAGACCCAGCGCCACGACAGCGCCTGGCTGGAGCAGTTTGCCGCGACCGTGACCGGGTTCGAGGAAGTGATGGAGTTCTACCGCATGTCGGGGGACTGGGATTACATGCTGCGGGTGGTGGTGGGGGATATTGCGGCGTATGACCGGTTCTACAAGAAGCTGATTACCAGTACTGATGGGCTGTCGAACATTACTTCCAGTTTTGCCATGGAGCAGATGAAGTACACCACGGCTTACCCGGTGCATCGTTCCTGATCGGTGCTGGATTCTTCGCTGGCTTGCCCGCTCCCACAGGAGTACCACAGTGCTGAAACTGTGGGGTCCCTGTGGGAGCGGGTTTACCCGCGAAGAGGCCAGCACAGGCAACCCATCATTCCGAAGCAAGCACCGCCGCGATCCGGTTCCCCGCCTTGGCCTTCTCCACCTTGATCGCCACGAACTTCGAGGTCGGCGTATAGGTCCCCTCGCCGTAGCTTTCCAGCGGCACCAGCGGGTTGGTCTCCGGGTAATAGGCCGCCGCCTGCCCCTCGGGCACGTCATACGCCACCAGGCGGAAGCCCGACACCCGCCGCTCCACGCCATCCTCCCACAGCGACACCAGGTCCACGTGCTCGCCTGGCTCGAAGCCCATCCGGCGGATGTCGACCTCGTTGACGAACACCACTTCACGCAGGCCGAACACCCCGCGATAACGGTCGTCCAGGCCATACAGGGTGGTGTTGTACTGGTCGTGCGAACGCAGGGTCTGCAGGATCAGGTCGGGCTTGTCACCACGCGCCAGCACCTTGGCATTCACCAGTTGCTCCGGCAGCAGGTGCGGGCTGAAGCGCGCCTTGCCAGTGGCCGTGCGCCAGGTACGGTCGGCGGCGTTGTTGCCCAGGTGGAAGCCGCCCGGGTGTTGCAGGCGCTCGTTGAAATCGGTAAAGCCGGGGATCACATCGGCAATCATGCTGCGGATACGGCCGTAATCGGCAACAGCGTACTCCCAGTCGATCGGCTGCTTGCCCAGGGTCGCCTGGGCCATGCCGGCGATGATCCAAGGCTCCGAGCGCAGGTGCGGCGAGCGCGGGCGCAGCTGGCCGTGGGAGATGTGCACCATGCTGAAGGTGTCCTCCACGGTCACGCCTTGCGGCCCGCTGGCCTGCATGTCGATTTCGGTACGGCCCAGGCACGGCAGGATCAGCGCGTCGCGGCCGGTGACCAGGTGCGAGCGGTTGAGCTTGGTGGAAATCTGCACGGTCAGCGCGCAATTGCGCATGGCCGCATGGGTGCGCGGCGTATCCGGCGTAGCCTGGGCAAAGTTGCCACCCAGGCCGATGAACACCTTGGCCCGCCCCTCTTCCATGGCCTTGATCGCCAGCACCGCGTTGTGCCCGTGGGCGCGCGGCACGCGGAACCGGAAGCGTTTTTCAATGGCATCGAGCAGTGCCGCCCCGGGCTTCTCGTCGATGCCCATGGTGCGGTCGCCCTGCACGTTGCTGTGGCCACGCACCGGTGACAGGCCGGCGCCGGGCTTGCCAACGTTACCGCGCAGCAGCTGCAGGTTGACGATTTCCTGAACGGTCGGCACCGAGTGGCGGTGCTGGGTGACACCCATGGCCCAGCACATGATCACCCGCTCGGCCTTGCGGTACATGCGCGCGGCCAGTTCGATCTCGGCCTGGGTCAGGCCCGACTGCTCGACGATGTGCGCCCAGGGCGTGGCATCCACGGCTTCCAGGTATGCGTCGATGCCACTGGTGTGCTCGGCGATGAAGGCATGGTCGAACACCGCCGGTTCGCCCTTGGCCTGGGCTTCACGCTCCCACTGCAGCAGGTACTTGGCAATACCGCGCATCACCGCCATGTCGCCACCCAGTGCCGGGCGGAAGTAGGCAGTGTTGGTTGGCTCGGAGCCATTGCTGAGCATCTCGAACGGGTGCTGCGGGTGCTGGAAGCGCTCCAGGCCGCGCTCCTTGAGTGGGTTGAAGCAGACCACCTGGGCACCACGCTTGACCGCTTCACGCAGCGGTTCGAGCATGCGCGGGTGGTTGGTGCCGGGGTTCTGGCCGATGACGAAGATGGCATCGGCCAGTTCCAGGTCGTGGAACACCACGGTGCCCTTGCCCACGCCCAGGGTTTCCGACATGCCCACGCCGCTGGCCTCATGGCACATGTTCGAGCAGTCGGGGAAGTTGTTGGTGCCGTAGGCGCGGACGAACAGCTGGTAGAGGAACGCCGCCTCGTTGCTGGCCCGGCCCGAGGTGTAGAACTCGGCCTGGTCGGGCGATTCGAGTGCGCGCAAATGTTGGGCAACCAGCGCGAAGGCTTCTTCCCAACTGGTTTCCACATAGTGGTCGGTGGCCGCGTCGTAGCGCATCGGGTGGGTCAGGCGGCCCTGGTACTCCAGCCAGTAGTCGGTCTGCTCGGCCAGCGCACTGACGCTGTACCTGGCGAAGAACGCCGGGTCCACCGAGCGGCCGGTGGCCTCCCAGTTGACCGCCTTGGCGCCGTTTTCGCAGAACTTGACCATGTCGTTTTCCGGCGACTCGCCCCAGGCGCAGCCGGGGCAGTCGAAGCCGCCGTTCTGGTTGGTCTTGAGCATGGCCCGCAGGTTCTTGAAGGCATTGTCGCTGCCCAGCCAGCTCTTGGTCACGCTCTTGAGCGCACCCCAGCCGGCGGCGGCGCCCTTGTAGTCCCTGATATGTTGGTCCTGGCTCATGCGGTGAATCCTCACGCTTCGATGCTTTTTTTCAGCCTATGGAGCGTGGGGTAGAGCCGTCCAATCGAAAGATCTTACGGGGTGATAGGCGGTTTCGATCATGGGCTGGAACCGCGTCACGGCCTTCGCGGGTGAACCCGCTCCCACAGGGCCCCCACAGGTTTCGAGTCCTGCGCTTTACCTGTGGGAGCGGGTTTACCCGCGAATTGGGCGACGCGATGAAATACGTGGCCTGCAGCCATGATAGAGGCCATCGATCAATCGGTCGGACAAAGCAATTTGACGGCCCTGCGCCCAAGTTATAGCTTGAATCGAGTCCCAAGCCATTCGAGCGCGAACGTGGAACAGAACAGCCGGGCCCTGATCGACGGCTTCAACCGGAAAATCGACTACCTGCGGATGTCGGTCACCGACCGCTGCGACTTCCGTTGCGTGTACTGCATGGCCGAAGACATGCAGTTCCTGCCGCGCCAGCAAATCCTCAGCCTCGAGGAACTGTTCCAGGTGGCCGAGCGCTTCGTCGCCCTTGGCACCCGCAAAATTCGCCTGACCGGTGGCGAGCCTCTGGTGCGCCGGGGCATCGTCGACCTGTGCGGGCGCATCGCCGCCCTGCCCGGCCTGCGCGAGTTGTGCCTGACCAGCAACGGCTCGCAACTCGGGCGCCTGGCCCAGCCGCTGTTCGACGCTGGCGTGACGCGCCTGAACATCAGCCTCGACAGCCTGGACGCCGACCGTTTCAAGCAACTGACCCGCACCGGCGATCTGCACCAGGTAATCGCCGGCATCGACGCCGCCCGCCAGGCCGGCTTCAAGCGCACCAAGCTCAACTGCGTGGTGCTCAAGGGCCGCAACGACCATGAACTGGTCGACCTGGTGCGCTTTGCCATCGACCGCGAGCTGGACATCACCTTCATCGAAGAAATGCCCTTGGGCGTGATCAGCGAACATGAACGCGGCGAGTCGTTCTGCTCCAGCGATGAAGTACGTGCGCTGCTGGCCGAGCAGTTCACTCTGGTCGAATCGACCGAGTCGTCCCAGGGCCCGGCCCGCTACTGGCGCCTGGCCGAAGCCGCCAACACTCGGGTCGGCTTCATTTCGCCACACAGCCACAACTTCTGCGCCACCTGCAACCGCGTGCGCCTCACCGTCGAAGGCCGCCTGCTGCTGTGCCTGGGCAATGAACACTCGGTAGACCTGAAACAGGTGCTGCGCGCCCACCCCGGCGACCCCGAACGCCTGGAAAAGGCCATTCGTGACTCGTTGCACCTCAAGCCCTACCGCCATCACTTCGAAGTCGGTGGCGACGTGCAGATCCTGCGTTTCATGAACATGACCGGCGGCTAGGCAGCCGTCCCTGGATTTCCATGATCGTCCATCCCACCCCCGATGTGCTGCGTGTGCTGTTCACACTCAAGGGATCGATCGTCAAGCGCATTGCCCTGCGCTGCCTGACGATCACCCTGCTGGCCGCGCTGATCGTGTTGGTCGAGCGGCATTTCCCGGCGTTTTTCTACCCGGTCAGCGCCACCCCGTTCACCTTGCTGGGCCTGTCACTGTCGATTTTCATGAGCTTTCGCAACAACGCCTGCTATGACCGCTGGTGGGAGGGGCGCAAGGCCTGGGGCAAGCTGATCATCGAAACCCGCTCGTTCGTGCGCGAAAGCCTGGTGATTACCGACGAACCCCTGCGTGCCGAACTGTTGCGCAGCCTGTGCGGCTTTGCCCATGCGCTGAATGCTCGGCTGCGCAGCGAGGATGAACTGGCCGCCGCCCGGCCCTGGCTGGCCCGCCCCGAGGTGATCAGCCCGCACAATGTATGCGACGCTATCCTTCGCGAAGTTGGCGGGCATTGCTCGCGGCTGGCTGAACGGCAGCAGATCAGTGACTGGCGCTACAGCCTGCTGGAGCAGCGGCTGGTGGGCCTGACCGAAGTGCAGGCCACCTGCGAGCGGATCAAGGGCACGCCGTTGCCATTCCCCTACACGCTGTTGCTGCACCGCACCATCTACATCTTCTGCCTGCTGCTGCCGTTTGCCCTGGCCGAGCCGCTGGGCTGGCTGGCACCGCTGTTCACCACCATCGTGGGGTACACGTTCTTCGGGCTGGATGCGATTGGCAACGAACTGGAGGACCCGTTCGGGCGCGATGAGAACGACCTGCCGACCGATGCCATGGTACGGACCGTGGAGCGCGATGTGCTGGCGGGGTTGGGAGAACAACAGCTGCCGCCAGCGTTGTTGCCTGTAGACCATGTATTGAGCTGACCGAATGCAGTGGCCTGTGCCGGCCCTTTCGCGGGTAAACCCGCTCCCACAGGTTTCGAACCCTGCGCGTTACCTGTGGGAGCGGGTTTACCCGCGAAGAGGCCAGGACAGGAGAAGACTCAGCCCCGGCTTGCGCAGGCCTCGATCGGTTTCAGGTGCTTGACGAAGTTGCACGGCCGGTGCCGCGCATCCAGCTGCTCCGCCAGGATGCCCTCCCACGCCGTACGGCAGGCGCCGGTGGACCCCGGCAGGCAGCACACCAACGTGCGGTTGGACAGCCCGGCCAGCGCCCGGCTCTGCACGGTCGAGGTACCGATATCGAGAATCGACAGGGCCCGGAACAGTTCGCCAAAGCCATCGATGCGCTTGTCCAGCAGGCACTCGACCGCTTCCGGCGTGCTGTCACGGCCGGTAAAACCGGTACCGCCCGTGATCAGCACCACCTGCACCTGCTCGTCGGCAATCCAGGTGGCGACCTGGGCGCGAATCTTGTAAAGGTCGTCCTTGAGCAACGCCCGCGCCACCAGGCGGTGACCAATCTCTACCGAGCGGCTGGCCAGCAGCTCACCGGAGGTGTCGTTGTCGTAGGTACGGGTGTCGCTGACAGTCAGCACGGCGATATTGAGCGGTACGAAGACCGCGTCGGGTTGGACACGCACGGGGAGGCTCCTTGAGTGGCATTGCCGCCACGCTAGAGGCATGGCCCAGGAGCGTCCAATCGATATGGCGTACCGACTGATCAATGACATCTATCGCAGACGTGGGTTAAGGTCTGCACAACCCGCTACCAGGCACTTCCATGGACATCAAGCAGCTCAAATTCCTCATCGCCCTCGACCAGACCCGCCACTTCGGCCAGGCGGCGGCGCTGTGCCATATCACCCAGCCGACGCTGTCCATGCGCCTGCGCAACCTGGAAGACGAACTGGACCTGGTGCTGGTCAAGCGTGGCCAGCGCTTCGAGGGTTTCACCGAGGCCGGCGAGCGCATCCTGGCCTGGGCCCGCACCCTGCTCGCCGCTCACGACGGCCTGCAGGCCGAAGCCGCCAGCTGCCGTGGCCAGGTGGTCGGCAGCCTGCGCCTGGGCACGGTGCCGCTGGCCAGTTTCAACCCCATGCACCTGTTGCTGCCGCTGCGTGAAAAATACCCTGAACTGCACTTCCAGCTCAGTTCGCTCAGCTCGGAACAGATCATCGACGGACTCAGCCGCAACCAGCTCGACCTGGGCATCTGCTACCTCGACCAGGTCAACACCAGCTTCTTCGAAGTGATCGAACTGGGCACCACCACCATGGGCCTGCTGCACGATACCCGGCACTTCCAGTTCACCAGCGATACCCTGCGCTGGGACGAGCTGGGCGACATTCCGCTGGGCCTGCTGAGCAAGGGCATGCATTACCGCCAGTCGCTGGACCTGAGTTTCCGCAGCCGTGGCCTGGAGCCGAATGCGGTGCTGGAAAGCGACTCGAGCTTCCAGCTGATCCAGGCCATCAACACCGGCATGTGCTGCGCGGTCATGCCACTGGACTGCGGCCTGGAAGACCTGAGCGAGCACCTGCGCATCCTGCCGGTGGCCGACGCCGCGATCCACAGCCCGGTCGGCCTGCTGCTGCGCCGTAGCGAGCCGCGTTCGGCCATTGCCGAGCAGTGCTTCGATGAGGCGCGGGCGCTGTTTCAGGCCAGCTGAGCGCTGGTCGCCTGGCGGTACTGGCGCGGGGTGAAGCCGGTCAGCTGCTTGAACTGGCGGCTGAAGGCGCTGTGGTCGGTATAGCCGCAGCGCATCGCCACATCAGTGATCGGCATTTCCGAGTGCAGCAGGCGGTGAGCGTGTTCCAGGCGCGCCTTGTGGATCATCTGCCTTGGCGTGAGGTGGAACACTCGCTTGCAGTAACGCTCCAGCTGGGCCACGGAGATGCCGGCGATACGGGTCAGCTCGCCCATGCTGATCGGCTGGTGGAAATGCCGGCGGATATGCTCGTCCACCGCGGCCAGGCGCTGGTACGCGGGGTGGCTGTCGGCGGCTGATTGCAAATCGACCGAGATGCCGACCAGGCCGATGATCTCGCCGGCCTGGTTGTACAGCGGGCGCTTGTGGGTCAGGCACCAGCCAGGCTCGCGGCTGCCGTACAGGTGCAGTTCCAGCTGGTCTGCCAATACCAACCCTTCCTTGAGTACACGACGATCCTGCTCGGTGTAGCCGGGGCCCAGCTGTGCCGGGAACACTTCGGCACTGGTCTTCCCTAGCAGCGGTTGCAGGCGCTTGAGGCCGCAGCGCTGGACCAGGGTGTTGTTGGCCAGCACGTAGCGGGCGGCCGGGTCCTTGATGAAGATCGCGGCGTTGGGGATGGCGTCGAGGATTGGCAGCAGCAGGGAGACACCGGCGAGCAGCGCCTCGAGGCTGGCGGGGCGGTGCTGGTCGAGGGACTGGTACAGGGTTGCCAGGGGGGTGTTGGTCATCTGCTCTGTCTCGGTCTGCTGTGCCGGCCCTTTCGCGGGTAAACCCGCTCCCACAGGTACTGCGCAGCCCTCGAAGCTGCGGGGGTACCTGTGGGAGCGGGTTTACCCGCGAAAGGGCCGGCACAGCGAGTAAATGTCTACAACCCTTATGCGGTATGGCTTACAGCCTATTCACCCCCCGTTCCTCTCGCCACTGTTTTTCTGCAACTGTGCCGATTTCGTCATCAGCCCTGCAGAAAACCATCAAGATCCGCCGCCCTGATCGGTCCACTCTATGCCCCACGCAAGCCGCCCCAAGTCCTACAAGAGCGCGGCCCAAAAAGCCGCATCTCGTGACATCAGACCTGCCTATCCAATAACCAACAAAAAGGCGAACCCATGTCAGGCAAATTCAAAAAACAGTTGTCATTGCTGGACCTCACCTTCATCGGCCTAGGCGCCATCTTCGGCTCCGGCTGGCTGTTCGCCGCCAGCCACGTCTCGGCCATCGCCGGCCCGGCCGGCATCCTGTCCTGGTTCCTTGGCGGCTTCGCCGTGCTGTTGCTGGGCATCGTCTATTGCGAACTGGGCGCTGCCCTGCCGCGCGCCGGGGGCGTGGTGCGCTACCCGGTTTACTCCCACGGCCCGCTGCTGGGCTACCTGATGGGCTTCATTACCCTGATCGCCTTTTCCAGCCTGATCGCCATCGAAGTGGTCGCCTCGCGCCAATACGCCGCCGCCTGGTTCCCCGGGCTGACCAAGGCCGGCTCCAGCGACCCGACCGTGCTCGGCTGGCTGGTGCAGTTCGCCCTGCTGGGGCTGTTCTTCTTCCTCAACTACCGCAGCGTGAAAACCTTCGCCAAGGCCAACAACCTGGTCAGTGTGTTCAAGTTCATCGTGCCGCTGCTGGTAATCGGCGTGCTGTTCACCTTCTTCAAGCCGGAAAACTTCGAGGTCCAGGGCTTTGCCCCGTTCGGTCTGTCCGGTGTTGAAATGGCGGTATCGGCCGGTGGCATCATCTTCGCCTACCTGGGCCTGACACCGATCATTTCGGTGGCCAGCGAGGTGAAGAACCCGCAACGCACCATCCCGATCGCGCTGATCCTCTCGGTACTGCTGTCCACCGCGATCTACGCCCTGCTGCAACTGGCCTTCCTTGGCAGCGTGCCAACCGAAATGCTGAGCAACGGCTGGGCCGCCGTGACCAAGGAACTGGCCCTGCCCTACCGTGACATCGCCCTGGCCCTGGGTGTGGGTTGGCTGGCCTACCTGGTGGTGGCCGACGCAGTGATCTCGCCCAGCGGCTGCGGCAACATCTACATGAACGCCACCCCGCGCGTGGTCTATGGCTGGGCGCAGACCGGCACCTTCTTCAAGTACTTCACCCGCATCGACGCCGAGTCCGGCATCCCGCGCCCGGCGCTGTGGCTGACCTTTGGCCTGTCGGTGTTCTGGACCCTGCCATTCCCGTCCTGGGAAGCACTGATCAACGTGGTTTCCGCCGCCCTGGTACTGAGCTACGCCGTGGCCCCGGTCACCGTCGCCGCCCTGCGCCGCAACGCCCCCGACATGCCGCGCCCGTTCCGGGTCAAGGGCATGGGCGTGCTCGGCCCGCTGTCGTTCATCATCGCCGCGCTGATCGTGTACTGGTCGGGCTGGAAGACCGTGTCATGGCTGCTGGCCCTGCAGATCGTGATGTTCGTGCTGTACCTGCTGTGCGGCCGCTTCGTGCCGACCCAGCACCTGTCGCTGGCCCAGCAAGTGCGCTCGTCGGCGTGGCTGATCGGCTTCTACGCAGTGACCATCCTGCTGTCGTGGCTGGGCAGCTTCGGCGGCCTGGGAGTGCTCGGCCACCCGTTCGACACCGTGGTCGTGGCCGCTTGTGCGCTGGGCATCTACTACTGGGGCGCGGCCACCGGCGTGCCTGCCCACCTGGTGCGCCTGGAGGGTGAGGATGAAAGCGAAGCCTCTGCCGAAAGCTACCCAGGCCAGCGCCCTGCCGCCGTCGCCTCCTGACCCACTCCGGAATGGACAAGCTCATGAAACAGATTCACGTCATCGACTCCCACACCGGCGGCGAACCCACCCGCCTGGTGATGAAAGGCTTCCCGCAACTGCATGGCCGCAGCATGGCCGAGCAACGCGACGAACTGCGCGAGCTGCACGACCAATGGCGCCGCGCCTGCCTGCTGGAACCACGTGGCAACGATGTGCTGGTCGGTGCGCTGTACTGCCCACCGGTGTCGGCCGACGCCACATGCGGGGTGATCTTCTTCAACAACGCTGGCTACCTGAACATGTGCGGCCACGGCACCATCGGCCTGATCGCCTCGCTGCAGCACCTGGGCCTGATCGCACCGGGCGTGCACAAGATCGACACCCCGGTCGGCCAGGTCAGCGCCACCCTGCATGAAGACGGCGCCATCACCGTTGGCAACGTGCCGTCCTATCGCTACCGCCAGCAGGTGCTGGTGGAGGTGCCCGGCCATGGCCTGGTGCGCGGTGACATCGCCTGGGGTGGCAACTGGTTTTTCCTCGTCTCCGAACACGGCCAGCGCATCGAGCTGGACAACCGTGAGGCGCTGACCGAGTACACCTGGGCCATGCTCAAGGCCCTCGAAACCCAGGGCATCACCGGTGAAAACGGTGCCCCCATCGACCATGTCGAACTGTTTGCCGACGACGCCAACGCCGACAGCCGCAACTTCGTGATGTGCCCCGGCAAGGCCTACGACCGCTCGCCCTGCGGCACCGGCACCAGCGCCAAGCTGGCCTGCCTGGCCGCCGACGGCAAGCTCGACGAAGGCCAGACCTGGGTTCAGGCCAGCATCACCGGCAGCCAGTTCCATGGCCGCTACGAGCGCGACGGCGAACGCATTCGCCCGTTCATCACCGGCCGCGCCTACATGACCGCCGACAGCACCCTGCTGATCGACGAACAGGACCCGTTCGCCTGGGGCATCTGACCCCGGCTTTTTCCAAAAAACGAATAGTGCGAGGAGTAACAACAATGACCAACAATATCTTCACCGGCACCATGCCCGCCCTGATGACCCCCTGCACCGCCGAGCGCAAGCCGGACTTCGAGGCCCTGGTGCGCAAGGGCCGCGAGCTGATCGAGGCCGGCATGAGCGCCGTGGTGTACTGCGGCTCGATGGGCGACTGGCCGCTGCTGACCGAGGCCGAGCGCCAGGAAGGCGTGGCACGCCTGGTGGCCGCCGGCATCCCGACCATCGTCGGTACCGGCGCGGTGAACACCCGTGAGGCGGTATCTCACGCCGCCCACGCGGCCAAGGTCGGTGCCGCCGGCCTGATGGTCATCCCTCGCGTGCTCAGCCGCGGTGCCTCGCTGATTGCCCAGAAGCATCACTTCTCGGCCATCCTGGCAGCCGCGCCGAAGCTGCCGGCGGTGATCTACAACAGCCCGTACTACGGCTTCGCCACCCGCGCCGACCTGTTCTTCGAACTGCGCCGCGAGTTCCCCAACCTGATCGGCTTCAAGGAGTTCGGCGGTGGCGCCGACCTGCGCTATGCCGCCGAGCACATCACCTCCAAGGATGACGACGTGACGCTGATGGTTGGCGTGGACACCCAGGTGGTGCATGGCTTCGTCAACTGCAACGCCACCGGCGCCATCACCGGCATCGGCAACGCCCTGCCGCGTGAGGTGCTGCACCTGGTGAGCCTGAGCAAGCAGGCGGCCAAGGGTGACGCCAAGGCCCGCCGCCTGGCACGGGAACTGGAAGCGGCGCTGGCGGTGCTGTCGTCGTTCGATGAGGGCTGCGACCTGGTGCTGTACTACAAGCACCTGATGGTGCTGAACGGCGACAGCGAATACAGCCTGCACTTCAACGAAACCGACCTGCTGACCGACGCCCAGCGCAATTATGCCGAGCAGCAGTACGCGCTGTTCCGCACCTGGTACGCCAGCTGGTCGGCCGAGCAGAACATCGCCTGATCGCCTGATTCAGGCCGAGCCGCAGCCCCTGTGGGAGCGGGTTCACCCGCGAACACCGGCGAAGCCGGTGCCAGGCACCGAGTCGCCTGCTTCGCGGGTAAACCCGCTCCCACAAGAGCTGCGGTCTCCCTTGATATTGATTCCAAAGGAGGCCCCATGACCCTCACAGGCAACCTGCTGATCGGCCAGACACCGGTAACCGGTAGCCGCGAAGCCATCCGTGCCATCGACCCGGCCACCGGCCAGGCGCTGGAACCGGCCTACCTCGGTGGCAGCAGCGAACACGTAACCCAGGCCTGCGCCTTGGCCTGGGCGGCGTTCGATAGCTACCGCGAAACCTCGCTCGAACAACGGGCACAATTCCTCGAAACCATCGCCGCGCAGATCGAAGCGCTGGGCGATGCCCTGATCGACCGCGCCGTGGCCGAAAGCGGCCTGCCCAAGGCGCGCATCCAGGGCGAACGTGGCCGCACCTGCACCCAACTGCGCACCTTCGCCCGCGTGGTACGGGCCGGCGAATGGCTGGATGTGCGGGTCGACAACGCGCTGCCCGAGCGCCAGCCCCTGCCGCGTGCCGACCTGCGCCAGCGCCAGGTGGCCCTGGGGCCGGTGGCCGTATTCGGCGCCAGCAATTTCCCCTTGGCCTTCTCGGTGGCCGGTGGCGACACCGCCTCGGCCCTGGCTGCCGGTTGCCCGGTGGTGGTCAAGGCCCACGGCGCCCACCCGGGCACCAGCGAGCTGGTAGGCCAGGCAGTGGCACAAGCAGTGAAGCAATGCGGCTTGCCGGCCGGCGTGTTTTCGCTGTTGTACGGCTCCGGTCGTGAAGTGGGCATTGCGCTGGTCAGCGACCCGCGCATCAAGGCCGTTGGCTTTACCGGCTCGCGCAGCGGCGGCATTGCGCTGTGCCGGGCGGCCCAGGCCCGCCCGGAGCCAATCCCGGTGTACGCCGAAATGAGCTCGATCAACCCGGTGTTCCTGTTCGACGGTGCCCTGCAAGCCCGCGCCGAGGCACTGGCTCAAGGCTTCGTCGCCTCGCTGACCCAGGGCGCCGGCCAGTTCTGCACCAACCCCGGCCTTGTGATAGCCCGCCAAGGGCCCGACTTGCAGCGTTTCATCAACGCCGCCAGCGAACACGTGCGCCAGGCTGCTGCACAGACCATGCTCACCCCAGGCATCTTCAGTGCCTACCAGGCCGGTGTCGGCGCCCTGGCCGCAAACGCCAATGCCCAGGCCGCCGCCAGTGGCCAGGCCGGGCAAGGCCCCAACCAGTGCCAGGCGCAGCTGTTCGTGACCCAGGCCGAAGCGTTCCTCGCCGATCCGGCGTTGCAGGCCGAGGTCTTCGGCGCGGCGTCGCTGGTGGTGGCCTGCGCCAACGATGAGCAGGTCCGCCAGGTGGCCGAGCATCTGGAAGGCCAACTGACCGCCACCCTGCAACTGGACGATGCCGACATCGACAACGCCCGCGCCCTGCTGCCGACCCTTGAGCGCAAGGCTGGCCGCATTCTGGTCAATGGCTGGCCGACCGGTGTAGAGGTATGCGACGCGATGGTCCACGGCGGGCCGTTCCCGGCCACCTCCGACGCCCGCACCACCTCGGTGGGCACGGCGGCAATCCTGCGCTTCCTGCGCCCGGTGTGCTACCAGGACTTCCCCGATGCCCTGCTGCCGCCGGCGCTGAAACACGGCAACCCGCTGCAACTGCGGCGCCTGCTCGACGGTAAACGGGAAGGCTGAGCATGGTCGAAACCGCTGAAACCGATATCGCCGTGGTCGGCGCCGGCATTGTCGGCGTCGCCTGTGCCCTGCAACTGGCCCGCCAGGGCCGCCGGGTAACCCTGGTCGACCGCCAGGCACCCGGCCAGGGCGCGTCCTACGGCAACGCCGGGCACCTGGCTACCGAGCAGGTATTCCCGATTGCCGACCTGTCGATCCTCAAACGCCTGCCGCGCATGCTGCTGGACCCGATGGGCCCGCTACGCCTGGACTGGAAGTACCTGCCCAAGGCCATGCCCTGGTTCACCCGCCTGCTGCTCAACCTGCGCCCGGGCCCGTTTCAGCGCAGCGTGGCCGGCATTCGCACATTGAACGAAGGCAGCCTGGGTGCCTGGCAGCGGTTGCTGGGTTCGATCGGGCGCAGCGAACTGTTCCAGGAAGATGGCTCGTTGCTGGTGTTCGAACGGCCTGAGTCGCGCCAGGCGCTGGAGGCCTTGCGCGCACGCTTGCAACAGCAGGCGGTGCCGGTGGACTTCTGGTCGGCCGACACCGTGCGCGAGGCGGCGCCGCAGTTGAGCCCGTCACTGTTGGGCGGGCTGTTCTTTCCGCGTACCGGCCACTTCATCGATCCCTACCGGGTAGTGTGCGATTTGTTCGAAGCTGCCAAGGCCAGTGGTGTGCGCTTTGTCCAGGCACAGGTCGATGGCGGGCGGCTGCACAGCGGCGGAGTCAGCCTGGCCAGCGACCAGGGCACCCTCGATGCCCGCCAGGTGCTGATCAGTTGTGGCGCGCACTCTGCGCGGTTGACCGGCGCGCTGACCGGCAAGCAGGTGCCACTGGATACCGAGCGCGGCTACCACCTGATGTTGCCTGGCGAGCATCAGCGCCTGCCGTTTGCAGTCACATCGCTGGAACGCAAGTTCATCATGACGCCCATGGCCGAGGGTTTGCGCCTGGCCGGCACCGTGGAATTCGCCGGGCTGGACGCGCCGCCGAGCATGCAACGAGCGTGGCAGTTGCACCGGTTGAGCAAGGGCTTGTTCCAGCGGGACTTGAGTGTGGAGGGAGCGACGCCGTGGATGGGCTTCCGGCCTTCGTTGCCGGATTCGTTGCCGGTGATCGACCGGGTGTGTGACGGGCGGGTGCTGTTGGCGTTCGGGCATCAGCACCTGGGGTTGACCCAGGCGGCGGTGACGGCGGAGTGGGTGGGGCGGTTGGCTGACAGGGACAGTGGGGCTGATATGGCGGCTTACCGGTTGGACCGGTTTTAGCCTGTACTGGCCTCTTCGCGGGTGAACCCGCTCCCACAGGGATCGCACAGGCCTTGAGGGCAGTGGAGATCCTGTGGCAGCGGGTGTACCCGCGAATGGGCTGCAAAGCAGCCCCTTCATGCCTCAGCGATAACGCTCCAGCCAGTGCGCATACGGTGCCGGCAAGGTCCAGGAGGCTTTCTCCACCCCCAGCTCCTTGGCCGCAAAATATGCCCAGTGCGGGTCAGCCAGGTGCGCACGCCCTACCGACACCAGGTCCAGCTGGTTGGCCTGCAGCGCTGCTTCCGCCAGTTGCGGCGTACCAAAACCCCACGCCGAAGTCACCGGCAGCTTCGCCTCGCGGCGCACACGCTCGGCAATCGGCCCCATGAACGCCGGGCCCCACGGGATCTTGGTGTCAGGAATGGTGAAGCCGACACTCACGCTCAGCAGGTCAAGGCCACCGGCCTTGAAGCGGCGCGCCAGTTCGATCGACTCTTCCAGGGTCTGCTCATCGCGGCCATCGTATTCCAGCACACCAAAACGCGCGGTCAGTGGCAGGTTTTCTGGCCATACCTCACGCACCGCTGCCAGGGTTTCCAGCAAGAAGCGGCTACGGTTGTCGAAGCTGCCACCGTAGGCATCGGTACGCTTGTTGGAGTGTTCGGAGAAGAAGCTCTGGCCCAGGTAGCCATGGGCAAAGTGCAGTTCGATCCACTCGAAGCCGGCATCACGCGCCCGGCGGGCGGCATCGACGAAGTCCTGCTTGACCCGGGCGATGTCGTCCAGGGTCATCTCGCGCGGCACTTGCGGCAGGTGTGCACCGAAGGCGATGGCGGACGGGGCGATGGTTTCCCAGCCGCGGGGGTCGTCGGCAGCGATGTGGTCATCACCTTCCCACGGGCGGTTGGCGCTGGCCTTGCGCCCGGCATGGGCAATCTGGATACCCGGCACGGAACCGGCGGCCTTGATTGCCTGCACCACTGGCACGAAAGCCTGGGCGTGGGCATCGCTCCAGATACCGGCGCAACCGGGGGTGATGCGCCCTTCCGGGGCTACTGCAGTGGCCTCGACCACCAGCAGGCCGGCACCGCCACGGGCCAGACCGGCCAGGTGCACGTGGTGCCAGTCGTTGATCATGCCGTCCTCGGCCATGTACTGGCACATCGGCGGGATGGCAATGCGGTTGCGCAGGGTAACGTCCTTGAGGGTGTACGGTTCGAACAAGGCGGACATGGGCAAGCTCCTGGGCTATTTGATTACGATAGTTCGATCATAATCGAACTATGGCAATTAATGATAGCCCCGTTATCATGAACACCATGCGAGCTTATCAACATCCCAATTCCGAAGACCTCACCCTGGAACGCCTGCTCTATGCCCTGAGCGACCCGGTGCGCCTGGGTATCGTGCGCCACCTGGCGGGCGTGGCCGAAGCCAGCTGCGGCGAGCTGGACGGCGGCCGGCCGAAGTCGAGCATGTCCCACCACTTTCGCGTGCTGCGTGATGCGGGGTTGGTGCATACCCGCAATGTGGGGACTACCCATATGAATTCGTTGCGTAGCGAGATGCTGGGGGAGCGGTTTCCCGGGTTGCTGGACTGCATTCTGCGGCAGCAATGATTTTCCTGTGCCGGCCTCTTCGCGGGTAAACCCGCTCCCACACGGACCGCGTTGGCCACAGGCTTGGCGCTATCCCTGTGGGAGCGGGTTTACCCGCGAAAGGGCCGGAACAGGCAACAAAAAAGCCACGAGGTCTCCCCCGTGGCTTCTTTCACAACAATGGCCGATTACAGCGCCATGTCATTCTCAGGCTTGCTCTCGACCGGCTGGCTCGGTGCAACCGCAGTGCCGACGCTTTCGTCGATCACCGGTGGCTTCTCCAGTTGCAGCACTTCAGCGGTGTAGTTCCACTCTTTCTGGGTGGCCGCCGCCGAGTCGTTCAGCTTGGTGCCATAGCTCGGCACGATCTGCTTGATCTTGGCCTGCCACTCAGGGGTAGCGACCTTCTCCTTGAACACGGTTTCCAGCACGTTCAGCATGATCGGTGCAGCAGTCGAAGCACCTGGCGATGCACCCAGCAGGCCGGCAATGGTGCGGTCTTCGGAAGCGACCACTTCAGTGCCCAGCTTCAGCACGCCGCCCTTCTCGGCATCACGCTTGATGATCTGCACGCGCTGGCCGGCCTGCCACAGGCGCCAGTCTTCCTTCTTGGCGTTCGGGAAGTAGGTGCGCAGGGCTTCGAAGCGGTCGTCGTCAGACAGCATCAGCTGGCCAGCGAGGTACTCCACCAGCGGGTACTGGTCGATGCCGACCTTGGTCATCGGCCACACGTTGTGGGTGGTGGTGCTGCTCAACAGGTCCAGGTACGAGCCGTTCTTCAGGAACTTGGTCGAGAAGGTGGCGAATGGGCCAAACAGGATCACGCGCTTGCCGTCCAGCACGCGGGTGTCCAGGTGCGGTACCGACATGGGTGGTGCGCCGGTCGAGGCGATGCCGTAGGCCTTGGCCATGTGCTGCATGGCCACGGTCGGGTTCTCGGTCACCAGGAACGAGCCACCCACCGGGAAGCCTGCGTATTCCTTGGCTTCAGGAATGCCCGACTTCTGCAGCAGCTTCAGCGCGCCGCCGCCGGCACCGATGAACAGGAACTTGGCGTCGGTGGCCGATTCGCTACCGTCCTTCAGGTTCTTGTACTCGACGTGCCACGAACCGTCCTTGTTGCGGGTGATGTCCTGCACTTCGCTGGACAGCTTCAGGTCGAAGTTTTCCTGGGTTTTCAGGTGGCCGACGAACTGGCGGGTGATCTCGCCGAAGTTGACGTCAGTGCCGATCGGCGTCCAGGTCACGGCCAGTTTCTGGTTCGGGTCGCGGCCTTCCATCATCAGCGGGACCCACTTGGCGATCTGCGCGTGGTCCTCGGAGTACTGCATCGGGCGGAACAGCGGGCTGGCCTGCAGCGCGTCATAACGCTTCTTCAGGAACTTGATGTTGTCATCGCCCCACACGAAGCTCATGTGCGGCGTGGTGTTGATGAACGAGTGCGGGTTCTTCAGCACGCCCTGGCGGACCTGCCACGCCCAGAACTGGCGGGAGACCTGGAAGGCTTCGTTGATTTCGATGGCCTTGGCGATGTTGACGTTACCGTCTTTGTCTTCCGGGGTGTAGTTCAGCTCGGCCAGCGCGGAGTGGCCGGTACCGGCGTTGTTCCAGCCGTTGGAGCTTTCTTCGGCCACGCCATCCAGGCGCTCGACCATTTCCATCGACCAGCTTGGCTCCAGCTCGTGCAGCCACACGGCCAGTGTCGAACTCATGATGCCGCCGCCGACCAGCAGCACATCTACTTTCTTGGTTTCTGCGGCGTGCGCTTGCATGACGCTTGCAGCGACAGCCAGACCCAGCAAGGTCTTGCCAGCTTTCTTGAACATTGATCGATTCCAGTCAGGAGAACAGAGGGCGGGCCTGTGGCTGGCCCAGGTAAAGCGTGTTCTGCAGCGCAGGCTTGTTGTTGATCGTTATTCAGCAGCCAGAGAACCAGAAAACGACTCGGCCTTTTGTCGAATTGACCGACAAGGCTGAATCGTTTTTCCGATTGTAGCTCAAATGCCAGCACAAACAAATTGCCGCCCGGAACGTCAAGGCGACGGGTTGCCTCAGTGGCAGAATGTCACGCCGAAAAACAAAAACCCCCGATCATGTACATGACCGGGGGCCTTGGATCACGCCGCAAGCGTCGCGATCAGGGTACCGCCAAGATTACTGCTGCTGAGGCAGTTTATCGATCGGGCCGCAGCCACCGATGATCTTGGAGATGGAAACCGAAGGGTGGAACAGGTAGTCGTAGGTGCAGTTTTTCGGCTGGTTGTAAACCTGGCCGGTGCAACCCGACAGCAGGGCAACACCCGAAACGACAGCAACGGCTACGGTAGCCTTGAACAGCTTTTTCATACTAAATCCTTTAAATGAATCGTCTTCGGCCATCGTCTGATGGCGGCGGGATGATACAGAACCTGGGCATTGGATCCAAGCAGCGGATGGCACTTGTTCGTTGCAGCCGCGCAACAATACGTTGCGGTTGCAAGCAATGTCTCACTTTCCTGAAACCGGATGTTATGTCCAATTCGCAATGCATGGTTGAAAAGTGAGCGGGTGGCGACGATAGTCTTGAACGCTGCTTTCTCACTGCCCTACAGGAGTTCCCCATGCTCGGCGTCACCGACTACGGCGCGTTCGTCATCGCCTTCATCATCGTCCTGGCCATCCCCGGCCCGGGCAACTTCGCCCTGATCACCGCCACGGGCAAGGGCGGGATCAAGGCCGGCATGGCTGCGACCTGTGGGGTAATCCTGGGTGACCAAGTGCTGCTGTGGCTGGCGGTGGCTGGCGTTGCCACCCTGCTGGCCGCCTACCCTGCCGCCTTTCATGTGGTGCAGTGGGCCGGTGCCGCGTACCTGGCGTACCTGGGCCTGCGCATGCTGCTGAGCAAACCCGGTGGCGCGCCGCGGGCCAGCCGCATGGACAACGGCCAGTACCTGCGCCAGACCATGATGATCACCCTGCTCAACCCCAAGGCGATCATGTTCTACATGGCGTTCTTCCCGCTGTTCGTCGACCCGGTGAAACACCAGGGGCTGGTGACCTTCGGCTTCCTCGCGGCGACGGTGGCGGTGGTGACCTTCCTGTACGGGTTGATTGCGGTGGTACTGACGCACCAGTTGGCCGAACGCATGCGCGCCAATCCGCGGATATCCAATATGTTCGAGCGGTTGGCAGGGGCTTGCCTGGTGGGGTTTGGCATCAAGCTGGCGGCGATGCGCTGAGGGCCCTGGGGGGCGCGTTGCGCTCCCGGTCCTACAGTTGAAACTCAGAATAATCCCCTTCCTTGTAGGCCATTTCCCAAACATACTGCCAACCCGCTCAAACTGTTGCGACGGATTGGGTCGCGCTCTAGTCTCGGTTTGTCGTTGCAAAATCAACGACCGGCTTTGACAGGCCGACTACTCAAGTTTCCGTTGCAGCGCGTTATGGCAGCTGTGCATGGGGCACATTCGTGTGCGCCGGGTCTTGGGTAACCGGTCTGTCAACCCATGTATAGCTGCCCCCATTCGTTTGACAGCGTTGCCAGGCGGCTCCACTTACCCAAGGAGCTTTACATGCGCAAGATGGTCCCCGATCCACCCCACTCCCTCGATTCCACCCAGGCTCTGCAAGACACCCTGGTCCAGTCCTCAGAGTACGTACTCTGCGCCCTGTTCGTGGCCCGCCAATCCGTGCAACTCAAACCCACGGCCCCAAGTTCGATCGTGATGCAGGCTGTGATCCATGAAATGGAAGCAGTACAGGGCCTGGTCGAGTCGGCATTGATGCAATTGCAGATGCAGGCCCATTTACCGGTTGAGCCGCGCACCTTGCACTAAGCAGGTCTGGCCTCTTCGCGGGTAAACCCGCTCCCACAGGGGTAATCATTGCCCTCAAGTACTGCGCCGTACCTGTGGGAGCGGGTTCACCCGCGAAGAGGCCTGTACAGACACCCAAAATCCCAGGGAGATTCACCAATGCCCACCGACGACACAAAACAACCCACCACAGTCGGCAAGACCTGCTTCTACCAAGGCGAAAACAACACCCACCCGCTGTTCCGCATCGAGCCCGGCATCCCCTGCCAGGACGCCCGCGAACAGGCATCGGAACTGATGGGCTACGTCCGCGACCTGATCATCACCGGTTTGATGGATGGCGACCAGAAGCTGATCTGGGCCTCGCATTACCTGAGTGCGATGGCAAAGGCGCTGCTGGATGATGCTGAATTGGGGATGATGAAAAAATAAGAAAAAAGGAAGCCCTTGGAAACGCATAACACCCAGGGGCTTCATTCATCGCATCTCGTCGCGATCACACTCAAATACGCTCCGGCCCCACGCGGTAATGCGACCCCTTCCATCGCGATGTAGTCCATTTCCCAAACAAACAGCAAACCCGCTGTATTCGTTGCCAGTGCACAGCCCGCACCTTAGCCTCGTCTCTTCATCGCCATTCAAGACCAACGCAGGAAGGCGATCATCAGGCTAGGCGCAACCAACCATTGCGTAATGGCCTCCACCTCGTTTCCGCAGGGCCACTCGGTCAAATCGGCAGAGGTGCTGTCACCTCAAGGATTGCCAGAGCCGAAAATGACAGCTTCGGTGATATCGAATCGGTTGGCGATGGTGTCAGTGAGATGCGCGTGTTTGTCGGCCCCGGATATCGAATCTACTTCGTACGAACGGGCCCAACCCGCTACCTGATGCTCTATGGCAGCGATAAAACGGATCAACACAGAGCCATCAAACGAGCCAAGGAAATTCTTGATGCGGTACGAGGTAAAAAACGATGAGCGACAAATCCACCCCTGAAGACATGCCAATCCTTGATCTGGACTTGAGCAATACCAAACGATTCGAGGCATCCCGGTTTCTCGACAGCCCAGAAACCATCGCAGCATTTCTGGCAGAGGCTATGAAGGCTAACGATGCTCAAATCCTGATGCATGCCCTGGGTGAAGTGGCAAAAGCCAAGGGCGTTAACCAGTTTGCGCAAGACGCAGGCGTCAACCGCGAGTCTCTCTACAAAACTTTGAAGGGCGGCGATAAAACCCGTTTTTCTACAATTCAGAAGCTGATGCTTGCCCTGGGCGTAGAACTCACCGTCAGGCCGCTCAAGAAGCTCCCCGCGTCTTCATAGGCTCGCACGCGCAAATGGGATGCTCGCTACAAACAACTTCGCGCCACACAACGAAAAAGCCCCTGAAAACTTTCGTTCCCAGGGGCTTCATCTTGTATGGCGGAGAGATAGGGATTTGAACCCTAGGTACTGTTGCCAGTACAACGGATTTCGAATCCGTCCCGTTCGACCACTCCGGCATCTCTCCAATGCCGCGCATCATACCAGCGTTCTTTTAAAACGCAAACCTTTTTTTCAAAAAAATCGCGTGGTATCAGGCGCTTGCGTGAACGTGCCGCTTACAGCGGCACGCCCAGGCGCTTGGCAACTTCTTCGTAGGCTTCGATCACGTCGCCCAGGCCCTGGCGGAAGCGGTCCTTGTCCATCTTCTTGCGGGTCTCTTTGTCCCACAGGCGGCAGCCGTCCGGGCTGAACTCGTCGCCCAGCACGATCTGGCCGTGGAATACGCCGAATTCCAGCTTGAAGTCGACCAGCAGCAGGCCGGCGTCATCGAACAGCTTGCTCAGCACTTCGTTGACCTTCAGCGACAGCTTTTTCATTTCGGCCAGCTGCTCGGCGGTGCCCCAGCCGAACGCGACAACGTGGGATTCGTTGATGAAGGGGTCGCCCTTCTCGTCGTTCTTCAGGAACAGCTCGAAGGTGGACGGCTCCAGCTTGATGCCCTCCTCCACGCCCAGGCGCTTGACCAGGCTGCCGGCGGCGTAGTTGCGCACCACGCACTCGACCGGGATCATGTCCAGCTTCTTCACCAGGCACTCGTTGTCGCCCAGCAGCTTGTCGAACTGGGTCGGCACGCCGGCTTCTTCCAGTTTCTGCATGATGAAGGCGTTGAACTTGTTGTTCACCATGCCTTTGCGGTCGAGCTGTTCGATACGCTTGCCGTCGAACGCCGAGGTGTCGTTACGGAACAGCAGGATCAAGCGGTCGGCGTCGTCGGTCTTGTAAACCGATTTGGCCTTGCCGCGGTAAAGTTCGTCGCGTTTTTCCATGATTGGGCTCCGCTTGCTTGAGGTGTTGGGCTAGGCGATTTCGCGCCAGTCGAGCCCGTGTTCCTGATTCGCCACCTGGAGCCAGTCCGGGTCGCACCCAAGGGTGTCGACGAAGCACTGGCGAGCCAAGTGTGGCAGGTTGTTCTTGCTGCTGAGGTGGGCCAGCACCAGGTGCTGCAGGTTGTGCCAGCCCAACTCATGCACCAGGCGCGCGGCCTGGTGATTGTTCAAATGCCCTTGCATGCCACCCACCCGCTGCTTCAGGAAGGCCGGGTAGTGACCGCGTGCCAGCAGGTCGCGGCAGTGGTTGGCCTCGATCAGCAGTGCATCCAGGCCCTGGTAACGCTCCAGCAGCAGCGCGTCGTACGAACCCAGGTCGGTCAGCATGCCGAAGCGCCGCTGGCCGTCACTGACCACGTACTGCAGCGGCTCGTAGGCGTCGTGCTCGACCCGCGCCGCGGTCACTTCCAGGCTGCCGATACGCAGGCTGTCGCCACAAGCGAGAAAACCGGCCACCTCCACCGGCTTGCGCATGCCGCGCAAGGTCCCTTGGCTGAGGTAGACCGGTACATTGTAGCGCCGTGACAGCAAGCCGACCCCATGCACGTGGTCGGCATGTTCGTGGGTGACCAGTACCGCACTGAGCTGGGCCGCCGACACCCCGAGCAGCGCCAGGCGCCGCTCGGTCTCGCGCAGGGAAAACCCGCAATCGACCAGGATGAACGTGTCACCACTGGCGATCAGCGTGCCGTTTCCCTGGCTGCCGCTTCCGAGTACCGCGAAGCGCACTTAGCCCAGGTGGTCCTGAATGGCGCTCAGCACGCGGCGGGCGACATCGGCCGGAGCCACGGTGTTGATGTTCTTCTCGACCGTGACCTGCACGCTCTCACCCACCTTGCTCAGACGAACCTGGTAGCGCTCGGCACGGGCTTCACGCTCTTCCTTGGTGGGCTCGCTGCCGAACATGCGGCCAAAGAAGCCAGGCTGGTTCTGCTTGTCGTCAGGCTTTTCCGACAGGTTGATGTAGTACAGGCCCAGGCTGCGGTTGATGTCCTCGACACGCCACTCGCCACCCTGCTCCAGGGCACGACCCACGCTGGACCAGGCGCGGTCCAGGTCGGCGCCCAGGTACAGCACCGGGTTGCCGCTGCCGTCTTCGCTCAGGCTCACGCGGCTTGGCGCGTCGAAATCGCGCGCGGCCAGCAGCGACACCGAACCGCCCTTCTCGGCGCTGCGGTTCATGCTGGCAAGCATTTCGTCGACCAGCAGGGCATCGGCACCGGTGTTGCTGGAGGTGGACGGGAAATCGGGCTCGGCAGTGCTGCCTGCCGGGCGCTCGACGCTGACCACATACACCTCGGAGGTGTTGCGCTGCACGCCAGGCTCCATGCGAACACGCACGCGCACTTCGCTGTCAGCGCTGCTGGCAGTGCTGGCCAGACGCTGGCCGAGCGATGCCGACAGTTCGTCGAAACGCTGCCAGGTCGTGTTGAATTCGCCGGTCTGCGGGCGCTCTTCGGCGATGCGGAAGCCGTTGTCCTCGAAGAACTGGCGGGCCACCGGCCATACTTCGGCCGGCGAATGCTGGGCCAGCACCCAACGGCTGCTGCCGCTGCGCTGCAGGCTGTAGTCGGTAATCTGGGCGGCGCCACCGGTCATCGGTTGCGGGCGCGGCACCTCGAACTCGCCGGTGGCGCTGTCGTCGGCGACGTTACGCGGGATCGGCAGCAGCGGGTCAAGGCGCTTGACGTTGCTGGCGTCCGGCGGCAGTTGCATAGGCGCGGTCGGGCGCGCCTGCAGGTAATCGCTGCCGCGGTCGCGGAAATAGCCATCCTCGCCCCACAGCCAGCCACACCCGCTGGTGCTGGAGATGATCAGGGCAAGGGCGGAAAGACCAGCCAGTCGCTTCATGCGGTGTACTTCCTCTTAAACCAGTACGCCGGACTGGCGCAAGGCAGTACGGACTTTTTCGTGGCAGCCTTCGCTCAACCAGGTCAGCGGCAGGCGAATGCCTTTGTGCATCAGGCCCATTTCGACGAGTGCCCATTTCACCGGGATCGGGTTGGACTCGCAGAACAGGTCTTTGTGCAGCGGCATGAGTTTTTCGTTGATTGCGCGGGCCTTCTCGGCATTGCCCTCAAGGGCGGCCTCGCACAGGTCGGCCATTTCGCGCGGGGCGACGTTGGCGGTGACGGAAATGTTGCCCTTGCCGCCCATCAGGATCAGCTCGACGGCGGTCGGGTCGTCGCCGGACAGGACGATGAAGTCGCTATCGACGCCATCGAGGATCGCCTTGGCGCGTACCAGGTCGCCGGTGGCTTCCTTGATGCCGATGATGTTCTTGACCTTCGACAGGCGGATCACGGTATCGGCCTGCATGTCGCAGGAGGTGCGGCCTGGTACGTTGTAGAGGATCTGCGGGATGTCGACTGCTTCGGCAATGTGCTTGAAGTGCTGGTACAGGCCTTCTTGCGTCGGCTTGTTGTAGTACGGCACTACCAGCAGGCAGGCGTCGGCACCGGCGCTCTTGGCGTTCTGGGTCAGGTGCACGGCTTCGGCAGTGGAGTTGGCACCGGTACCGGCGATGACCGGGATGCGGCGGGTGCTGCGCTTGACGCGCTCGACCACGTGCTTGATGACCAGGATATGTTCTTCGACATCCAGCGTGGCGGACTCACCGGTGGTGCCGACAGCGACGATCGCATGGGTGCCGTTTTCCAGGTGGAAGTCTACAAGTTTGTCGAGGCTGTCCCAGTCAAGACGCCCTTGTGCATCCATGGGAGTGACCAATGCCACCATACTGCCCGCAATCATGTAACTGCTCCTGCCGGAAAAAGAGAGCGGTAATGGTACTGGGGGCATCGGCCTTGCACAAGCGAAGCAGGCGGGTGGAGCATTCCCCTCGGCGCCTTATTTCGCTACCCTTGCTGCTTTGATCGGTGCAGCGCGGCCCGCCGGGCCGTCGACCTTGCTCCCCGCCAGCGTCCACGACCTCGCATGCGAGCCCCGGGCCCTGCCGACTGGAGGCTTTCGCCCGTCCTGTGCCGACCGCTCATCGCTTTAGGAATGCTGCATGTCCACCCCCACCGTCCGCGAACAATTCCTTGTCATCAGCGCCTTGGGCCCCAACCCCATGGAGCTGGCCAACGTCCTCAGCCGCGCTGCCTTCGAAAACCGCTGCGCGGTGGTCACCTCGCGCCTGAGCCGCCACGGCGAGACCAGCGCCCTGGTACTGCAGGTGGGCGGCAGCTGGGACGCCCTGGCGCGCCTCGAAGCCATGCTGCCGGGCCTGGGCAAGAAACACGGCCTGACCCTGGACGTGGTGCGCAGCGCCGACCAGGAAGTGCGCCCGCAGGCCCTGCCCTACGTGGCCTACGTCAGCGCCGCCTACCGCCCGGACATCATCAACGAGCTGTGCCAGTTCTTCCTCGACCACCGCGTCGAGCTGGAAGCCATGACCTGCGACACCTACCTGGCGCCGCAGACCGGCAGCAGCATGCTCAACGCCCAGTTCACCGTGATTCTGCCGGCCGGCACCCAGATCAGCTGGCTGCGTGACCAGTTCCTGGACTTTGCCGATGCCCTGAACCTCGATGCGCTGATCGAGCCATGGCGTCCACAGAACCCAATGTAAGGAAACCGACCATGGCTGTAGCACTCGACCAACCCGTTGCCGACTTCCAGGCCCAGGCCACCAGCGGGCAAACCGTCAGCCTGGCCGAGCTCAAGGGCCAGCAAGTGGTGGTGTACTTCTACCCGAAGGACAGCACCCCGGGCTGCACCACCGAGGGCCAGGGTTTCCGTGACCAGCATGATGCCTTTGCCGCGGCCAACACCGTGGTGTTCGGCGTGTCGCGCGATGGCATCAAGTCGCACGAGAACTTCAAGGCCAAGCAAGGCTTCCCGTTCGAGCTGATCAGCGACAAGGACGAAGCCCTGTGCCAGCTGTTCGACGTGATCAAGCTGAAGAAGCTGTATGGCAAGGAATACATGGGCGTTGACCGCAGCACCTTCCTGATCGACAAAAACGGTGTGCTGCGCCAGGAATGGCGCGGGGTGAAGGTGCCCGGGCATGTGGATGCAGTACTGGCTGCTGCCCAGGCCCTGAACAAGGCTTGAGATCGTTGGGGGCGCTTTGCGCCCCTTTCGCGACACAAGGCCGCTCCCACAAGGTCCCGAATGGGCCGCAAAGCGGCCCCATTTGCATTCAGAGCATCGGCGAAACGCTAGGCTCCTGCCGCGGCCAGGCATCCAGCACGGCCTTGATCAGCGTCGCCAGCGGGATGGCAAAGAAAATCCCCCAGAACCCCCACAACCCGCCAAACAGCAGCACTGCGCAAATGATCGCCACCGGGTGCAGGCTCACCGCCTCGGAGAACAGCAGCGGCACCAGCACGTTGCCGTCCAGCGCCTGGATGATCGCGTACACCGTCATCAGGTAGATGAACTGGTCACCCCAGCCCCACTGGAACAGTGCGATCAGCGTCACCGGCACGGTCACCACCACCGCGCCCACGTAAGGCACCACCACCGACAGCCCCACCAGCAGCGCCAGCAACGCGGCGTAGTTGAGCCCCAGGCTGATGAAGGCGATGTAGGTGGCAATGCCGCAGATCAGGATCTCGATGCCCTTGCCGCGGATGTAGTTGGCGATCTGCCGGTTCATCTCGCTGCCCACGCGGTTCAGCAGGCTGCGCTGGCGTGGCAGGTAGCCGCTGACCCAACGGCCGATCAGTTCACGGTCCTTGAGAAAGAAAAACACCAGGATCGGCACCAGCACCAGGTAGATCATGGCATTGACCAGCAACGGCAGGCTCGACAGCGAGAAGGTCAGTGCCCACTGGCCGAACTTTCCGATTTCCCCGCGCACCGACTCGATGGCATGCAGCACCTGCTCGTCCGACACCAGGTGCGGGTAACGCTCGGGCAACAGCAACAGCAGCGACTGCCACTTGCCGAGCATGCCCGGCAGTTCGTTGAACAGGGTGATCAACTGGTGCCACAGCAGCGGCACCAGCACCAGCATGAACACAGCCAGCGCCCCCATGAACAGGGCGAACACCAGCATCACCGCCAGCCGGGTCGGTACCCGCACGCGCTCCAGGGCATTGACCAGCCCCTGCATCAGAAACGCCAGCACCATGCCCGCCAACACCGGTGCAAGCATGCCACCCAGGGTGAGTACCGCGGTAAAAGCCAGGAACAACAGGACCGCCAGCACCACCGCTTCCTCATCGGAGAAGTAGCGCTGCATCCAGTCGCGAAGCACTTTGAACATTGACGATCCTTGGAAAGACTCAGGCCTTGCGCAGCCAGTAAGTGTAGGTACCGGCCTCGGCCGTTTCCCGCAGCAGGGTATGACCTGCCAACTGGGCGAAAGTGCGGAAGTCGCGTTGTGAGCCGGCGTCGGTGGCGATGACCTTGAGCACCGCGCCGCTGGCCAGGCGGTTGAGCTCCATCTTGGCCTTCAGCAGCGGCAAAGGGCAATTCAGCCCGCTGGCGTCCAGCTCGGCGTCACAGGTCAGGGTGTCACTCATCGTGGGGCTCTCCAAAGGCATTGCCAGGCTGTATCTGGATTTGGCCGGCTAGGATAGCGCCACTGGTCGCCAACGTGTGAGCCCGCTACAGTAGGTATCTTTGACCGACGCGAGCTTCATGCATGAATCTACTGCGCCCTACCCTGCTGACGCTGGCCTGCCTGTTGGCCCTCCCCGGCCACGCTGACGACCTGCCATCACTGGGCGACGCCAGTTCCGCGATCGTCTCGCCACAACAGGAGCACCAGCTCGGCCGTGCCTGGTTGAGCCTGCTGCGTGGCCAGGTCAACCAGCTCAACGACCCGCAGCTGAAAGATTACGTCGAAACCAGCGTGTATCGCCTGGCCGAAACCAGCCAACTGCAGGACCGACGCCTGGAATTCATCCTCATCGATAGCCGCGAGCTCAACGCCTTTGCCGCCCCGGGCGGCATCGTCGGGGTCAACGGCGGGCTGTTCCTCAACGCCCAGACCGAAGGCGAGTACGCCTCGGTACTGGCCCACGAACTGGCGCACTTGTCGCAACGCCACTTCGCCCGCGGCGTCGAGGCCCAGCAGCGCATGCAGTTGCCGATGATGGCGGCGTTGCTGGCCGGTATCGTGCTGGCCGCCGGTGGTGGCGGTGATGCCGGTATCGGCGTGATCGCCGGCACCCAGGCAGCGGCGATCCAGGAACAGCGGCGCTTCTCTCGGCAAAACGAACAGGAAGCCGACCGTATCGGCATCCAGAACCTGGAAAAGGCCGGCTACGACCCGCGCAACATGCCGACCATGTTCGAGCGCCTGGCCCGGCAGTACCGCTACGACGCCAAGCCACCGGAATTCTTGCTGACCCACCCGGTAACCGAGTCGCGTATCGCCGACACCCGCAACCGTGCCGAGCAGGCCCCCAAGGGCGGCGTCGAGGACAGCATGCGCTACCAGCTGATCCGTGCCCGGGTGGCGCTGACCTACGAAGGCACCCCGGGGCTGGCAGCCAAACGCTTCCGCGCCCAGCTGGACGAAGACCCCAAGCTGGACGCCGCGCGTTACGGCCTGGCCCTGGCGCAGATCAAGGGTGGCCAGCTGAACGAGGCGCGCGAACTGCTCAAGCCGCTGCTGGCCAAGGCGCCCAACGACATTACCTACAACCTGGCGCAGATCGACCTGGATATCACCAACAACCGCCTGGCCGACGCGCAGCAGCGGGCCGAACGCATGCAGGGCCTGTACCCGGGCAACTACCCGCTGAAACAGGTGCGTGCCGACTTGCTGGTGAAGCAGAACAAGCCCGCCGAGGCGGAGAAAGTGTTGAACGAGCTGGTGAAGAGCCGGCCGGATGACCCGGACGTGTGGTACGACATGGCCGAAGTGCGGGGCCTTTCGGGCAATACCATTGGTTTGCACCGGGCGCGTGCCGAGTACTTCACACTGGTGGGCGATTTTGACCAGGCCATCCAGCAGCTGGATTACGCCAAGCGCCGTGCGGGCGGGAACTTCCCGCTGGCAGCACAGATTGACCAGCGCCAGCGCGAGGTCATGGAGCAGCAGCGCATGGTTCAGGAAATGATGGGGCGTTGAGGGCCCTTTCGCGGGTAAACCCGCCCCCACAGGGACCGCACCGCCCGTGAGCGCTGCGCTGTACCTGTGGGAGCGGGTTTACCCGCGAAGAAAGCGACGCGGTACAGCGTCAGGCGTTACCGGACAACTTCAGGCGCGCCGCCTGGGTAAAGTCCAGCATCCGGTTCAGCGGCTTGATCGCTTTCGGCACCAGCGCCGGGTCGACAAAAATCTCGTTAGACCCATTACGCAGGCAATCCAGCACACGCTCCAGGGTGTTCATCGCCATCCACGGGCAGTGCGCGCAGCTGCGGCATGCCGCGCCGTTACCGGCGGTCGGGGCTTCGACGAACTCCTTGTCCGGGCACAGCTGCTGCATCTTGTAGAAGATGCCGCGGTCGGTGGCGACGATGAAGGTCTTGTTCGGCAGGGTCTGGGCAGCCTTGATCAGCTGGCTGGTGGAACCCACCGCGTCGGCCAGTTCGATCACCGCTTCCGGCGACTCGGGGTGCACCAGAATCGCTGCATCCGGGTACAGCGCCTTCATGTCGGCCAACTGGCGCGACTTGAACTCTTCGTGAACGATGCAGGCACCGTCCCACAGCAGCATGTCGGCACCGGTTTGCTTCTGGATGTAACGCCCCAGGTGCTGGTCCGGGCCCCAGATGATGGTCTCGCCGTTGTCCATCAGGCTTTCGACGATTTCCAGCGCGCAGCTCGAGGTGACCACCCAGTCGGCACGGGCCTTCACGGCAGCGGAAGTGTTGGCATAGACCACCACGGTACGCTCCGGGTGCTGGTCGCAGAAGGCCGAGAACTCTTCCACCGGGCAGCCCAGGTCGAGCGAGCAGGTAGCCTCCAGGGTGGGCATCAGCACGCGCTTTTCCGGGGTGAGGATTTTCGCCGTCTCGCCCATGAAGCGCACACCGGCAACGATCACGGTTTCGGCCGGGTGGTTCTTGCCGAAGCGGGCCATTTCCAACGAGTCGGACACGCAGCCGCCGGTTTCTTCGGCCAGCGCCTGGATGACCGGGTCGCAGTAATAGTGGGCGACCAGCACGGCGTTCTGGGCCTTGAGCTCGGCAGCGATGGCCGCACGGTATTCGGCCTCCTGCTCGGCTGTCAGCGGGTTGGGCTGCTTGGCGTCGAGGTGGGCCTGAACCAACAGGCGTTCGGAAATCTGGGTCATGATCGCTGGACCTGCAGGCGCTTGTGCGCGTCAAATCGAGTGTATCACCCGGCCCTGACAGATCGGCTAGGGGCGCCGGACGGCACACAGGCCGCCACGGCCCTCTGCGGGCGCGGATTATTATCGGAGGCCGAAGGCTACAGACAATCCAGCGAATTCTAAAGTGGTTTTTGTGTTGCCTGTGCTGGCCCTTTCGCGGGTGAACCCGCTCCCACAGAATCTGCCAAACTCCTGTGGGAGCGGGTTTACCCGCGAAGAGGCCGGTACAGGCTTTCGATCAGCCCTGCGGCGACAGGGCCGCCAGGTGCGAGGCCATGAGCATCGCGAACTCTTCCACGGTCATTTTCTGGCCGTTGAAATCGACCATGCCATCGGCATAGTGCAAGCTGCTTACCACATCATCGCCCTGCACGGTGGCCATGCCGCTCTGCAACGCCATCATGCCGACCATTTCCCCGGCCTGGCTCGATTGCATGGCAATGGACTGGGCGTCGGTCTGGCCATCCAGCAGCGCCTGCAAGGTTGCCAGGTCACCGAACATCGGCTTGGACAACGACAGCTTGCCCTTAACCTCGGTGATCAGCTGCTTGCTCAACTGGTCAGGCGGCAGGTCGAAGCTGGCCGGGGCAGCGAAGCCCATCGAAAGGTCAAAGCGGCTTTCGCCATTGGCGGTCTTGAACGACAGGTTTTCCACCGCCACCCGGGGCTTGGCAGCCAGCAGTTTCTGCAGCTCGCCCTGGAACCTGGCCTTCTCCACATCGTCCATCTGGATTTCCGGCACCGGCTGGCCGGCTGCGGCTGCGGCCTCGAATTCCGGCAGGTGCGCCTGGTACCACGTCGACAGCGCCTGCAGCGCCGGGGCGTTGACCGACGTGATGCTCACCGCCATTTGCGCCTTGCCCACCGCACGGCCATCCCAGGTGATATCCCCAACCTTGTACTCCACGCGGCCACCCACGGTATCCGGGCCGTCAAGGGTTTGCAGGGCGTTCTGCTCCAGGCCCTTGACCACCAGCACCTGCTGCTTGGGCCCCAGAGTGACCTTGGTTTCGGCCAGCGCCAGGTCGACGTTGCCCACATAGATGGCCTCGTGCGCGGTGGCCGCCAGCTGGCCGCCGACCTTCAGGCCGTTGAGCTCGAAGGTGGCAGGCGGCTGGTCATCGCGCACCAGCTTCATCACGAAACGGTCGGCCTGGCCGTGGAAGCGCGAGGCCTTGCCTTCCTGATCACCGCTTACTTGCAACTGCATGCCCGAGAAGTCGAGGCTGTTGCCATCCGCTTCGTCAAGCTTGACCGGCGCCAGCTGGATCTGGCTGACCACATTGCCGTCGTAACCCAGGCTGGTCTGCGCGCTGACCGGTGCCTGCTCGCCTGCGGCGGCGAACCACGGCGCAGTGGCGTCGTCCTTCTGCAGCGTGCTGTTGCTGACCGCCAGCACCGGCATCAGCTTCAACGCCTTTACCCGCGACCAGGGGAACGGGCCATGCTCGATCTGGTCGGTCACGCCCACGTCGAAGTTCACCACTTCGCCTTCGCCCAGGTTGATATCGCGGGCCTTGAGCCGGTACTGGGCGGTACTGCTGAAGAAATGCTGCTCCAGCGATACCCGCTCGATACTCATGCTGCCACCGGTGCTCACCAGGGCCTTCTTGAGTTCGGCGTTGCTGCGGACAAGGGCGTTGTCCAGCTCCGCAGGCAGCTGCTTGCCGGTGTACCAGGCGCCAGCGGTGATTGCGACGGCGATGGCGATAGCCAGGCCGGAAAGGATGCCAACTGATTTCTTCATGAATAGAACCGATTGCTGTCCGTAAGGGCTTCGTAGGCGGCCAAGGGCCACACAGAACGCCAAGAGTACCACCGCAGCCCAGGCCTGGCGCTGGCCCGGCTCGAGAAATCCCGCTTTTGGGAAACGCCTGACAGCCTTTCCATGGGAGACCGGCATTCGTTAATTTTTACGAACACTCAAATTGATCAAAACCGCAAAAAAACGCGCAATAACCGAACAAAACCCCACTTGAATCGATAAATATTTCAATTCAGCAACATCTTGTCATGTTTAACTTGACACCCAGCTACCCATCGTTTTTTATTTTCACCACTTTGCGCGCTCCCCCGCGCCCCCGCCGCTCCAACAATAAAGGTGAACAACATGGAGCCCACCCGCTCGCCCTTGCCGCATGCGCAGTACACCGTGCCCGCCGTTTACGCCCAGCCGCAGGAGCCATGCCAGCATGCAGCATGACCACAGCGCCTCCGGCAATGGCCAACTTCGCAAAACCCTGCGTCTCTGGCACGTGATCATCATCGGCCTGGCCTACCTGACCCCGATGACCGTGTTCGACACCTTCGGCATCGTATCCGGGATTACCGCCGGGCACGTACCCAGCGCCTACATCCTGGCGCTGGCCGGGATCCTGTTCACCGCCGTGAGCTACGGCACCCTGGTACGACGCTTCCCACAGTCGGGCTCGGCCTATACCTACACCCAGCGTGCGATCAACCCGCACGTGGGCTTCCTGGTCGGCTGGTCGTCATTGCTGGACTACCTGCTGCTGCCAATGGTCAATGCGTTGCTGGCCAAGCTGTACCTTTCGGCCATGTTCCCGGAAGTACCGGAGTGGATGTGGGTGGCTGGCTTCGTCACCCTGATCAGCCTGATCAACATGCGCAGCGTGAACCTGGTGGCGCACTTCAACCTGCTGTTCGTGGCCGTGCAGGTGGCGATCATCGCCGTGTTCATCTACCTGTGCGTGCGCGGCCTGGACCAAGGTGAAGGGCTGGGTACCGCCTGGAGCCTGCTGCCATTCGCCGACAACCAGACCCAGCTCAGCGCCCTGGCCGCCGGTGCGACCATCCTGTGCTTCTCGTTCCTGGGCTTCGACGCGGTCACCTGCCTGTCCGAAGAAACCCGCGACCCGGGCAAGACCATCCCTCGGGCAATCTTCCTCACCGCACTGATCGGCGGCATGGTGTTCATCACCGTGTCGTACTTCATCCAGGCCTACTTCCCGACCATGTCCCGCTTCCATGACCAGGAAGCGGCACTGCCGGAAATCGCCCTGTACGTCGGCGGCAAGCTGTTCCAGTCGATTTTCATCGCCTGCACCGTGATCAACACCATCGCCTCGGGCCTGGCCTCGCAGACCAGCGTGTCGCGCCTGCTGTACGTGATGGGCCGCGACAACGTGATCCCGGCCAGCCTGTTCGCCCGCCTGCATTCCCGCTACAAGACGCCAGTGCTGAACATCGCGGTGGTGGGGCTGATTTCGCTGTCAGCGATCTTCTTCGACCTGGTCACCGCCACCTCGATCATCAACTTTGGCGCACTGGTCGCGTTCAGCTTCGTCAACCTGTCGGTGATCAACCACTGCTACCTGCGCGAAGGCAAGCGCCAAGGCCTGGCCAACCAGCTGACGTATCTGGTGGCGCCCACCATTGGCTTCTGCATCATCGTTTCGCTGTGGCTGGACCTGAACGCGCATTCGCTGCTGTTCGGTGGCGTCTGGGCACTGCTCGGCCTGCTGTACCTGGCCTGGCTGACCAAAGCCTTCAGGGACACCCCGCCCAACTACATCGCTGAATGACCCACGCTGCCGACAACGCCCGCGCCTGAACGCGGGCGTTGTACTTGATCGAAAAGGAAAGCCCTCATGCCGCTGCGCCGCCTCTCCATCCAGTGGAAGATCACCCTGCTCGCCGGCCTGTGCCTGCTGGCCATCGTCGCCTTGCTGGTGACTACGTCGCTGGCCCAGGCGCGGCGCAGCGCGGCACTGGTCAACCAGGCCAACACCGAAATGCTCGACAGCAGCGCACGCCTGCGCCTGCAGGCCCATGCCGAAGCCCAGGCCCTGCGCATCCAGCGCTATTTCATGGACGCCTACCAGTACGGCAATGGCTTTGCCCGCCTGGTACAGGTGCTCAAGGCCCGTGGCGGCAGCGACCTGCGCGCCGAGCTGACGCGCCAGGCCCGCACCAGCCTGGCCGGCAACCCGGACGTGATCGGCCTGTACCTGGTTTTCCAGCCCGACGCCCTGGACCAGGACAGCCAGTACCTCGGCCAGGATGCCGTGGGCAGCAACGAAAGCGGGCGTTTCTCACTGTACTGGTCACAACCCCGCCCCGGCACTCTGGAGCTTGAAGCCATGCCGGAATCGATGCTCGGTGACGCCAGCATCGGCAGCAACGGCGTGGCAAAGAACCGCTGGCTGACCTGCCCGCAGGACACCGCCAGAACCTGCATGCTCGAGCCATACCTCGACGAGGTGAATGGCCGCCAGGTGCTGATGACCAGCATCGCCCTGCCGCTGCTGGAGCATGGCAAGGTGGTCGGCGTGGTTGGCCTGGACATCGGCCTGGCCAACCTGCAGCAGTTGAGCCTGGACGGCCGCCGGGAGCTGTTCGATGGCCAGGGCCAGGTCAGCATCGCCAGCGCAGCCGGCCTGCTGGCCGGCAACAGCCGCGACGACAGCAAACTCGGCGAGCCCATGGACAAGACGGTAGCCGATGGCCTGCTGCGTGTTGCCCACCCATTCACACCGATCCCTGATGCCGCCCCTTGGCAGGTACTGCTGGAACTGCCGGAAAGCGTGCTGCAGGCGCCTGCCGTCGCCCTCAACCAGCGCCTGGACGCGCACAACCACAGCGCCAACCTCACCAGCCTGCTGGTTGGCCTGGGCGCTGCGGTAGTCGGTTTGCTGCTGGTGTGGCTGACCGCGCGTGGCGTGACCCGACCAATCCTGGCCGTGGCCGCACGCCTGGAAGACATCGCCAGCGGCGAAGGCGACCTCACCCGTCGCCTGGACTACGCCCGCCAGGATGAACTGGGCCAGCTCACCGGCTGGTTCAACCGCTTTCTCGACAAGCTGCAACCGGTCATTGCCCAGGTCAAAGGCTCACTGCAGGAAGCACGTGGTACCGCCGACCAGTCGGCCGCCATCGCCAGCCAGACCAGCGACGGCATGCAGCAACAGCACCGTGAAATCGAACAGGTGGCCACCGCTGCCAACGAGATGAGCGCCACCGCCCTGGATGTCGCCCATAACGCCTCGCAGGCGGCCCAGGCTGCACGCGCAGCCGACCAGGCCAGCCGCGAAGGCCTGCAACTGATCGACAGCACCCGCCAGGGCATCGACCGCCTGGCTGCCGGCATGAACACCGCCATGGACGAGGCGCGCGCGCTGGAAGGCCGCAGCGGGCAGATCGGTTCGGTGCTGGAAGTGATCCGTACCATTGCCGAGCAAACCAACCTGCTGGCGCTCAACGCCGCCATCGAAGCCGCCCGCGCGGGCGAAGCCGGGCGTGGTTTTGCCGTGGTAGCCGACGAAGTGCGTGGCCTGGCCCAGCGCACGCAAACATCGGTGGAGGAAATTCGCCAGGTCATCGAGGGCTTGCAGCAAGGCACCCAGGATGTGGTGGGTGCCATGCACGAAGGTCAGCGCCAGGCGCAGGACAGCGCCACGCGCATGGAGCAGGCGCTGCCGGCGCTACAACGGATTGGCGAGGCAGTGGCGGTGATCAGCGACATGAACCTGCAGATTGCCTCGGCAGCCGAAGAGCAGAGCGCGGTGGCCGAAGAGGTGAACCGCAATGTGGCCGGCATTCGCGATGTGACCGAATCGCTGGCAGGCCAGGCCGATGAGTCGGCGCGGATCAGCCAGGCCCTGAACCGGCTAGCCAACCAGCAGCAGGCGCTGATGGAGCAATTCCGCGTCTAACCTGTCAGGGCCAATGCGCCTTTTTCGCGGGTGAACCCGCTCCCACAGGGTTTTGCGCCGATCTCCAAGGCGACGCCAACCTGTGGGAGCGGGTTCACCCGCGAAGAGGCCCTGACAAGCAATACAGCATCACCGTTTCTTCTAGAGCACATTTTATGCAAACCGCAACCAGATCCACCTTCTTCGACATCACCAGCGAACAGGGCCTGTTACGCACCTCGATTGCCGTCACCCTGTTCATCGCCATCATCGGCATCGCCTTCGGCCTGGCCTCCGGCTCGTTCTCCATCGTCTTCGACGGCGTCTATTCGCTGGTCGATGCCAGCATGAGCGGGCTGTCGCTGGTGGTGGTCAGGCTGATTACCGCGCACACCACCAGCGTGCAGATGTCGCGCAAGCTGCGCGAGCGCTTCACCATGGGCTTCTGGCACCTGGAGCCGATGGTGCTGGCGCTCAACGGCATCCTGCTCAGCGGCGTGGCCATCTATGCACTGATCAACGCCGTCAGCAGCTTGCTGCAAGGCGGGCGCCACCTGGAGTTCGGCATCGCCATGGTCTACGCGCTGCTGACCGTGATCGCCTGCGTGACCATCGCCATTGTCGAGGCCCGCGCCAACCGCAAGCTGGGCTCGGATTTCGTGCGCATGGACGTAAAAGGCTGGGTGATGTCAGCCAGCATTACCGCCGCGCTGCTGATCGCCTTCTGCTTTGGCTATGCGGTACAAGGCACATCGCTGGAGTGGGTATCGCCGTACATCGACCCGGCGGTGCTGGCGCTGGTGTGCCTGGTGATCGTGCCGTTGCCGATGTCGGTAGTGCGCCAGGCCCTTTCGGAAATTTTTCTGGTGACCCCTGGCGACCTCAAGCTGCATGTGGACGAAGTCGCCAAAGCCTTCGTCGCACGCCATGGGTTGCAGTCGTACCGGGCTTATGTGGCCAAGGTTGGGCGCTCGCGGGAAATCGAGCTGTACTTCATCGTACCGAAGAGCATGGCCGCAAAAACCATCGATGAATGGGATGCGTGGCGCAACGAGATCGGTGATGCCGTGGGAGGTGAAGGGCCGGACCGCTGGCTTACGGTGGTGTTTACCGGGGATCCGGAGTGGGCTGAGTAAGCTGGGGGCGCTTTGCGCCCCTTTCGCGACACAAGGCCGCTCCCACAACGTCCGCACGGCTCTCAAGGCCTGTGCTTTACCTGTGGGAGATTGCCCAGCCCTTTGGGCTGCGCTGTCGCACAGGGAACAATGTTCGAGAGCGCGTCACAATCCCTTGTGGGAGCGGGCACGCCCGCTCCCACAGAGCCCTGCTAAATCAATGATTTATGTGTTGTTCCATGAGAGCTGGCTTGCCGGCGATGAGGCCAGTACAAGCAGCGGAAAACGAAAAAGCCCGCCACCGTTGCCGGTAGCGGGCTTTGACGTACTGAGTATGGTGGGTCGTGTAGGATTCGAACCTACGACCAATTGGTTAAAAGCCAACTGCTCTACCAACTGAGCTAACGACCCGTTGGATGGCGCGTATAATACTGATTTCTAACAGGAAATCAATACCCCATCAAAGTTTTTTCAAAAGTATCGCGTCGGGTCTGCGACACCGGCTGCCTTGAAGCCGTCGGCACGCAGGCGGCAGCTGTCGCATTTGCCGCAGGCACGGCCGTCATCGTCGGCCTGGTAGCAGGAAACGGTCAGGCTGTAGTCCACGCCGCGGGCCATGCCGGCCTGTACGATCTGCGCCTTGCTCATGTTCTGCAGCGGCGCCTGGATGCGGAAGCCCCGCCCTTCGACACCGGCCTTGGTCGCCAGGTTGGCCATGCGCTCGAAGGCTTCGACGAACTCGGGGCGGCAATCGGGGTAGCCGGAGTAATCCACGGCATTGACGCCAATGAAGATGTCACGGGCATCCAGTACTTCTGCCCAGCCCAGGGCCAGGGACAGGAACACGGTGTTGCGCGCCGGCACGTAGGTGACCGGGATGCCTTCACCCGGGGTTTCAGGCACGTCGATACTGCTGTCGGTCAATGCCGAGCCGCCGATACCGTTCAGGTTCAGGCCAATCACCTTGTGCTCGACCACACCCAGGTCGCGGGCAACGCGGGCAGCGGCGTTCAGTTCGGCGCGGTGGCGCTGGCCGTAGTCGAAACTCATGGTGTAGCAGCTGTAGCCTTCGGCCTTGGCCATGGCGACCACGGTGGCCGAGTCCAGGCCGCCGGACAACAGGATGACTGCGCGTTTGTCGGTCATGTGTGCTTGCTCCTCAATCAACGTCCGGGTTCGTCGTTCCACAGCAGCTTGTGCAGCTGCAGCTGGAAGCGTACGGGCAGGTTGTCGGCGACGATCCAGTCCGCCAGGTCGCTGGCGTTCACCTGGTGGTGGCTGGGCGAGAACAACACCTCGCCGGCACGCTCGGCCAGGTTGTACTGGATCAGCTTGGAAACCGCCCAGTCGTAGTCCTCACGGGAACAGATGACAAACTTGACCTGGTCGTTGCGGGTCAGCTGCTCGATGTTCTCGTAGCGGTTACGGTGCGACTCTTCGGAGCCTGGGGTCTTCAGGTCGACCACGCGGCTGACGCGGGTGTCGGTGCCGGCAATATCCAGCGCGCCGCTGGTCTCCAGCGACACCTTGTAACCGGCGTCACACAGGCGCTGCAACAGCGGCAAGGCATTGGGCTGGGCCAATGGCTCGCCACCGGTAACGCAAACGTAGCGCGGCTTGAAGCCGGCGACCTGCTCAAGGATCGAATCGAGGGTGCGAAGGGTACCGCCACTGAAGGCATAGGCACTGTCGCAGTACTGGCAGCGCAGGGGGCAACCGGTGAGGCGCACGAATACCGTGGGCAACCCGGCCGTTCGCGTTTCACCCTGCAAAGAGTAAAAGACTTCGGTGATGCGTAATGTGTCTTGCATGCTCGCCACGGGCGTGACAGCTAAACAGGCTGCCCGCCTCCGTCAGGCACTGTCGCGGACTCGACATAGCGTTATCCGCAGCAGCGTGTTTACGAAAAAAGGGCAGTGATTCTAACGAAAAAACCCGCGACAGGCGCGGGTTTCTTTCAAACGGTGCTGCTTAGAGCTTCTGCAGGTCACGCTGGGCCAGTTGCGCGGCCGAGGTGCCAGGATACTGGGTGATGACCTGCTGCAGGATACCCTTGACCTTGTCGGTATGGCCCATGCGGCGCTCGACATCGGCCAGCTTGTACAGCGAATCCGGCACTTTGCTGTGCTTCGGATACTTCTGGCTGACCTGGGCAAAAGCCTGGCTGGCGGCTGGCAGGTCGCCCTTGGCCAGGTTCACTTCACCCAGCCAATACTGGGCATTGCCCGCGTACTGGCTGTTGGGGTACTTGCGCAGGAAGGCGTTGAACGCCTGGCTGGCCTTGTCGAAGTCTTTCTGCTTGATCAGGTCGAAAGCGGCATCGTAATAGAGCTTTTCTTTCGCCGGATCACCGGGCTCGCTACTGGCGGCCGGTTGTTGCGCAGCAGCACCTGCTGCTGCATCGGGGGCGGCACTGGATGCACCACCACCGGAGGAATTGTCAGGGGTCGCGGCAGGCGCGGCGCCACTGTTGATGCGACGGTCCAGGTCCTGGTAACGCTCCAGGTTTTCCTGCTTCATGCGCGACACATCGTTCTGCAGCTCTTCGATGATGCCTTGCTGGCGGGAAAGCTGATCCTGCATCTGTTGCAGCTGCATGAACAGCTGGCCCTGTGCAGAGGCAGGGGCCGAAGCCCCCGACCCGGCATAGGCGCCGCTCGTGCCATAACCCGCAGGCGGATAACTGCCTGCGTTGTCATCAATTACAGGGACCTCAGCCCAGGCCGCGAGCGGCAGGCTGAGTGCGAGGACGGTTACTACACGGCGGCACATACGCATAAGAACTTACTTACGCAGTTCTACGCGACGGTTCTGAGCCCAGGACTGCTCGTCGTTGCCAGTGGCAACCGGACGCTCTTCACCGTAGGAGACCAGTTCCAGCTGAGCAGGGGAAACGCCCTGCAGAACCAGGTAGCGCTGAACGGCCTTGGCACGACGCTCACCCAGAGCCATGTTGTACTCGCGGGTGCCGCGCTCGTCGGTGTTGCCTTCCAAGACAACGCGGTTGCCGTTGGCTTTCAGGTCCTTGGCGTGAACGTCCAGAGCGCGCATGGCTTCTGGCTTCAGGTCCGAGCTGTCGTATTCGAAGTAGAAGGTGGTGATTGCGCGCAGGGCAGCTTCTTCGCTCAGGGAGCCGTCAACAGCGCCAGCGTTGGCACCGTAGCCAGCGTTCGGATCTACAGCAGCGCCTTCGCCTGCGTTGTCACCGCCCTTCGAGGAGCAACCTACAGCTACGGCCATGGCCAGAGCCAGCGCAGCAAATTTACCAAACTTCAGCATTTCCATCGTGAAACTCCTAATGAAACCCCAGTGTGTTAAGCAAAAATTATTACGCCGCAATCAGTTCAGGTAAGGGGACCAGGACGGTTCTCTGACTTCGCCTTGAGCGGTAGGAAGTGGGAGCCTCACGCGGCCATTAAGCGACACGAGCATCAAGACTCCCCGGCCCTGCTGGCGGGTGGCGTAGATTAGCATGGTGCCGTTTGGCGCAACAGTGGGAGACTCATCAAGACTCGTTTCCGAGAGAATCTTTACACTTCCGCGCTGCAAATCCTGGGCCGCAACTTTGAAGTTGGTGAAGCCCTGCTGGCGATGGATCATCACCAGGGTCTTTTCGTCCGCCGACAGTTTCGGGTTGGCGTTGTAGTTACCCACGAACGTTACACGCTCGGCGCCACCGCCACCGACCGACTGCTTGTAGATCTGCGGCTTGCCGCCACGGTCGGAGGTGAAGTACAGGGTGTTGCCATCCTTGCCCCAGAACGGCTCGGTGTTGATGCCCGGGCCAGCGGTGACACGGCTGATCTGGCGCGAAGCCACGTTCATCACGTAGATGTCCGGGTTGCCGTCCTTCGACAGCACGAACGCCAGGCGCGAGCCGTCCGGCGACCAGGCTGGCGCGCCGTTCAGGCCTTCGAAGTTGGTGACCTGCTCGCGGCGACCGGTATCGATGTGCTGGACGAAGATGCGCGGGCGCTTCTGCTCGAACGAGACATAGGCGATGCGCTTGCCATCCGGTGCAAAGCGTGGCGACAGGATCGGTTCACGCGATTGCAGCAGGGTGACCGCACGTGCACCGTCGTAGTCCGAACGCTGCAGGGTATAGCGGGTGTTGTTGGTGGAGAAACGCTCGGCCGTCACGTACAGCATGCGGGTGGAGAACGCACCCTTGATGCCGGTGAGCTTCTCGAACGACTGGTCGGAAATGTAGTGCGCCATGTCGCGCAGCTGGTCGACGCTGCCCGCCACGCTACCGGTCAGCACTTGCTGCTCGGTGGCGACGTTGAACAGCGCGTACTGCACCTGCAGGCGACCGCCCGACGGCACGATGCTGCCGACCATCACGTACTGCGCGCCCAGCGCTTTCCAGTCACGGAAGATCACTTCGCTGGCCTGCGACGGCTGGCTGATCATGTTCTGCCGCGGAATCGGCGAGTAGTAGCCGGAGTTGCGCAGGTCGTTGCCGATGATGTCGGCCATGTCTTCCGGCAGCACGCTGCCGCCCTGCAGACCAAACGGCACTACCGCGATGGGCGTGGCCCGGTCGCTGCCGCTGGTGACCAGGATGTTCTTTTCCTCTGCCACGGCCATGCCTGCCACGCAGCACAGCATGACCAGCAGTCCTCTCAGACGTTTAATCACAACGCTAGATCCTCAGGTGTAAATGTCATCTTGAACGAACGATATTGGTTGAAATCGCTCGGCTTCATACCCTGCATCTCGGTCAAACGACCAATGTTCTTCACCGCAGCCACCGCCGAACTGTCGTACGGGCCGTCACCACTGGACCGGGCCACGCTGACGTTGGTGATGGTACCGTCCGGCAACATGTTGATCTGCAGGACCACCGTCATGCCCTTGCGCGCGGAAGGCGGACGCGCCCAACCCTCGGCCGCGCGCAAGCGGATCAGGTCGTCGAAGTCGCCAGCCACCTGGTCACCCTGCTCGTCGGCCAGCGCCTGCTGCCGTTCGGTGGTGTCGGACAACAGCTCGGCCAGGGCCTGGGCTTTCTTGTCTTCCGCCGCCTTGCGGGCCGCTTCCTGTGCCTTTTTCTTCTGGGCGTCTGCAGCGGCCTTTTTCTTGGCCTCTTCAGCTGCCTTCTTCTTCGCTTCCTCGGCCGCCGCTTTCTTCTTGGCGTCCTCGGCAGCTTTCTTCTTGGCCTCTTCGGCTGCCTTTTTCTTGGCGTCCTCGGCAGCTTGTTTCTTCGCCTCTTCAGCGGCCTCTTTCTTGGCCTCTTCTTCGGCTTTTTTCTTGGCTTCTTCTTCGGCCTTCTTCTTGGCGATGTCGGCCTGCTGCTTCTCGGCAGCCTTCTTCGCCTCTTCGGCCTTCTTGGCTTCGGCGGCTTTCTTGGCCTCGGCAGCCTTGGCGGCTTCGGCCGCTGCCTCGGCTTTCTTGGCTTCGGCGGCCTCGCGGGCCTCTTCGGCCTTTTGAGCGGCGTCGGCTTTCTTTTGTTCCGCGGCCTTCACGGCCTCCTGCTCGACCTTCTTCTGTTCCAGCTGCTCGACCTCGGTCTGGCGCGAAGCGGTTTTCTTCGCTTCCCCGGCAATCTTCTGATTGGTCTGGGTGGTCGCCTGGCTCTTGGACTTGAGCTGGTACAGGGTAGCCTGGACGATCGGCTTGGATGGCGGCAGCTCAGGCGTCATGGCAAAACTGACGAACAGCAGGGCGAACACCAGCACATGCAGGCCGATGGCCCAGACACTGGGCCAGAAGTAGCTTTCCGAGGCGGATGGCTCTCGCTGTTGCATCAGGGCGCCTCGGTAATCAGGCCAACGTTACCGACACCGGCCTTCTGCAACCCGCCCATGGCACCCATGACCGCGCCATAGTCGACAGCCTTGTCGCCACGAATGAACACCTGGGTCTGCTTGCCCTGGTCACGGCCGGCGGCAATGATCTTGGTCACCGCGTCGGTCATGGCAGGCAAGGTCATGGCCTTGTCCATCTGCTTGTCGGTATCGACTTCGCTGCCGAGGTTCCAGTAGTAGGTCTTGTCAGCCTTGATGGAGATGGTGAGGATCTGGACGTTGTTGTCCTGCGGCAAGGCTTCACTGGAAACCTTGGGCAGGTCTACCTTCACGCCCTGGTTGAGCATGGGCGCCGTCACCATGAAAATGACCAGCAGTACCAGCATCACGTCGATGTAGGGCACCACGTTCATCTCGGCGACGGGCTTGCGTTTGTGGCGAACTCGGGCCATGGGCTTCTACCTGATTACTCTTCGCTGGTGTGCACTTTGCGGTGCAGGATCGCCTGGAACTCGTCGGCGAAGGTGTAGTAACGGCCGATCAGCACTTCACTGCGGGCCGAGAAGCGGTTGTAGGCGATGACCGCCGGGATCGCCGCGAACAGGCCGATGGCGGTGGCGATCAGCGCTTCGGCGATACCCGGGGCAACCGTGGCCAGGGTGGCCTGCTGGGCGCTGGCCAGGCCGCGGAAGGAGTTCATGATGCCCCATACGGTACCGAACAGGCCGATGTACGGGCTGGTCGAACCGACGGTGGCCAGGAACGGCAGGCTCTGCTCGAGTTTTTCTTCCTCGCGCGAGATGGCTACGCGCATGGCACGGGCAACACCCTCCATGACCGCGTCCGGATCAACGCCCGACTGCTGGCGCAGACGCGAAAATTCCTTGAAGCCGGCACGGAAGACCTGCTCGACCCCGGAGTCCGGGTCCGGGTTGCTGCCTGCCTGGCGGTACAGCTTGGACAGGTCGATGCCCGACCAGAAGCGCTCCTCGAAGGCATCCAGCGCACGACGACCGGCGCGCAGCATGGTGCTGCGCTGAAAGATCATGATCCATGAGGTGACCGAGGCGGCCACCAGGATCAGCATTACCAGCTGTACCAACACGCTGGCATTGCTGACCAGACTCCACATGGAGGTATGGTCGACGACGTTAGCTTCCACGCTTATTCTCCTGCATTCGATTGAGTACCCGAGCCGTCCGCCGCAAAGGCGTCGCGCAGCTCCGGGGGTATGGCTCGGGGTTTGAAAGTGTCGGCGCGCACGGCGGCCACCAGGAACTGCCCTTCGCAGAGCAGCGTTTCATCCTTTTCCCGCCAGACCTGCTGCACGAAGCGCAGGCTGGCGCGATTGAGTTCAAGTACTTGCGCGGTAACCCGAAGCTCGTCGTCCAGCCGCGCCGGCGCGTGATAGCGCGCTTCGCTGGAGTGGACCACGAACAGCAGGTTGTCTTCGGCCAGTTGCGCCTGGGAAAAGCCCAGGTGCCGCAGCCGCTCGGTACGCGCGCGCTCCATGAATTTCAGGTAATTGACGTAATACACCACACCACCGGCATCGGTATCCTCGTAATAGACACGACAACGGTGTGCGAACGGTTCCAGGCCATTTTGCGCGCGCATACTCTAGTGCTTACTCCTCAGCTTGCCAATCCGCTGTGGCAACTGTTTTTTCTTCATTTATGTCCTATTGCCAGCGCACCCTCGGCATGCCAGCGGTAGGACCACGAAAAGCTGTTTTCGATCTGTCACTCATCGCCCGTTTCGGAAAAATCCCCACCCTCCCCCAGGCGCCCGGGTACGTTCAGGCCAAAGTGCAGGTAGGCATGCCGGGTGACCACGCGGCCGCGCGGCGTGCGCATGATGTAGCCTTGCTGGATGAGGTACGGCTCGAGCACGTCCTCGATGGTGTGGCGCTCTTCGCTGATGGCTGCCGCCAGGTTGTCCACGCCGACCGGGCCACCGTCGAACTTCTCGATCATGGTCAGCAGCAGGCGGCGGTCGGAGTGGTCGAAACCGCGCTCGTCGACATCCAGCAGATTGAGCGCCATGTCGGCCACGGCCTTGGTGATCTGGCCCTTGCCGCGCACCTCGGCGTAGTCGCGCACGCGGCGCAGCAGGCGGTTGGCGATACGTGGCGTGCCGCGGGCCCGACGGGCGATCTCGTAGGCACCCTGGTCTTCGATGGCCAGGCCGAGGATGCCGGCCGAACGGCTGACGATGGTGGCCAGGTCCTTGTCGCTGTAGAACTCCAGGCGCTGGACGATACCGAAACGGTCCCGCAGCGGGTTGGTGAGCATGCCCGCACGGGTGGTGGCACCAACCAGGGTGAACGGCGGCAGGTCGAGCTTGATAGAACGGGCCGCTGGCCCTTCGCCGATCATGATGTCGAGCTGGAAGTCCTCCATCGCCGGGTACAGCACTTCTTCGACGACCGGTGACAGCCGGTGGATCTCGTCGATGAACAGCACGTCGTGCGGTTCGAGGTTGGTCAGCATGGCCGCGAGGTCGCCCGGGCGCTCGAGGATCGGCCCCGAGGTACTCTTGACCGACACGCCCATTTCATGGGCGATGATGTTGGCCAGGGTGGTCTTGCCAAGGCCGGGCGGGCCGAAGATCAGCGTATGATCGAGCGATTCGCTGCGGCCACGGGCGGCCTGAATGAACAGCGCCATCTGCTCGCGCACCACCGGCTGGCCGATGTACTCGTCCAGCCGCAGCGGGCGGATCGCACGGTCCTGGACTTCTTCACGGTCGCGGCCACTGGCGGCGATCAGGCGGTCGGCTTCGATCACTTGGTAATCATCCCTTTCAGGCTGCGACGGATCAGTTCTTCACTGCTCAGGCCGGCCTTGTCCTTGATCGCGGCGATCGCCTTGCTGGCTTCCTGCGGCTTGTAGCCGAGCGAAACCAGGGCGCTGACTGCGTCGGCTTCGGCTGTGGATGCGCTGGCCACCGGCAGCGGCCCGTCGGAGACCAGGGTGAACATGGCCGGGGAAGTTTCCCAAGCCTTGAAGCGGTCCTTGAGCTCTACCAGCAGGCGTTCGGCGGTCTTCTTGCCGACACCGGGCACGCGCACCAGGGCCGAGGTGTCCTGGGCCTGCACGCAGCGCACCAGCTCGTCCACTTCCAGCCCGGACATCAGCGCCAGGGCCAGCTTCGGCCCTACGCCGTTCAGGCGGATGAGTTCGCGGAACAGCTCGCGCTCGCGCTTTTCGGCAAAACCGTAGAGCAGGTGAGCGTCCTCGCGCACCACCAGGTGGGTATGCACGGTTACGGGTTCGCCCACCTTGGGCAGACGGTACAGCGTGGTCATGGGAACTTCCAGTTCGTAACCCACGCCATTGACGTCGATAATCAGGTGCGGCGGCTGTTTTTCCGCCAGGGTGCCGCGCAAACGTCCAATCACGTTCCGATCCTTCCTCTCGGGGAGCCGGTCAAAGACCGCTCAACCCTATCAGCAAATGCAGCGGGTGAACGCATCACCCGAACAAAATGTGTATCAGCGCATGAAGCGCCTACAGACGCAAGCGCCCTCCGCGTCGCCGCGCCGTGGCCAGGCCATGCGGCACCAGGCTGGAGCGGGTATGGGCGTGGCACAAGGCGATGGCCAAGGCATCGGAGGCGTCGATCTGCGGCTTCTGCGTCAGTTTCAGCAGGTGCATGACCATCATCATCACCTGCTCCTTGTTGGCCCCGCCGGTACCGGCTACCGCCTGCTTGACCTGAGTGGCGCTGTATTCGGCGATTTCCAGGCCGGCTTCGGCGGCGGCGACGATGGCCGCGCCACGGGCCTGGCCAAGCTTGAGCGCCGAGTCGGCGTTACGGGCCATGAACACCCGCTCGATGCCCATGGTGACCGGGCCGTGCTGGGCGATGATTTCACCCACGCCACGAAAGACGATCTGCAGCCGCTCGTGCAGCTCGCCGCTGCCGGTGCGAATGCAGCCCGACGCCACGTACTCGCAACCACGGGCGGTCTGGCGTACCACGCCATAGCCGGTGATGCGCGAACCGGGGTCGATACCAAGAATCAGAGTCATAGTGCCTGTCAAAAAAATTGATGCATCTGTGCAAACTGTACCGGCCCTTTCGCGGGTAAACCCGCTCCCACAGGTACTGCACCGATTCTGAATGTGGTGCAGTACCTGTGGGAGCGGGTTTACCCGCGAAAGGGCCGGTACAGGCGCTGACAAACTTGAAGAACTGGCCTGGATAGCCAGGACACCTTAGCCGAGGTTTTCCATGATCTCGTCGGAAATCTGGGCATTGGAGTAGACGTTCTGCACGTCATCCAGGTCTTCGAGCATGTCGATCAGTTTGAGCACCTTTTCGGCACCGTCCTGGTCGAGTTCGGCGCTGGTGGTCGGCTGCATGACGATTTCCGCGTCAGCGGCCTTGAAGCCCGCCTCTTCCAGGGCATTGCGCACGGCGTAGAAGCTGTTGAACGAGGTGAACACGTCGAACGAGCCGTCATCGTTGGCCACCACGTCGTCGGCATCGGCTTCCATCGCCGCTTCCATCAGCGCGTCTTCCTCCACGCCCGGGGCAAAGCTGATCTGCCCCTTGCGCTCGAACAGGTAGGCCACCGAACCGTCGGTACCCAGGTTGCCACCACACTTGGTGAAGGCATGACGCACGGCGGCGGCGGTACGGTTGCGGTTGTCGGTCATGGCCTCGACCATGATCGCCACGCCACCCGGGCCGTAACCTTCGTAGCTGAGTTCTTCGACGTTGTCGCTTTCGTTGGTACCGGCACCACGGGCCACGGCGCGATCGATGATGTCGCGGCTCATGTTGGCGCCCAGGGCCTTGTCCAGCGCCAGGCGCAGGCGTGGGTTGGAGGCCGGGTCAGCACCGCCCTGCTTGGCGGCGACCGTCAGCTCGCGGATCCACTTGGTGAAGATCTTGCCTCTCTTGGCATCCTGGCGCTCTTTGCGGTGCTTGATGTTTGCCCACTTGGAATGACCAGCCATAACGACTCCGAATCCTTTGAATCACAAACAGCCCCGCCCCTGTGCGGGGCGGGACGGGAAATTGCCTGCGCCGAAACGCAAAGGCGCATCCATGTGGATGCGCCCGGGGACTGCTTACTCGACCTTGGTCTGTTCGCGCAGCCGGATGTGCAGCTCGCGCAGGGCCTTGGCGTCGACCATGCCTGGGGCCTGGGTCATGACACACGCGGCGCTCTGGGTTTTCGGGAAGGCGATCACTTCACGGATCGACTGGGCGCCGGTCATCAGCATGACCAGGCGGTCCAGGCCGAAGGCCAGGCCACCGTGAGGCGGTGCACCGAACTTCAGGGCGTCGAGCAGGAAGCCGAACTTCTCTTCCTGTTCTGCCGCTTCGATGCCCAGCAGGCGGAACACGGCCTGTTGCATCTCCTTGCGGTGGATACGGATCGAACCGCCACCCAGTTCGGTACCGTTCAGGACCATGTCGTAGGCACGCGACAGAGCGCTGGCCGGGTTGGCCTCGAGCTCTTCCGGAGTGCATTTCGGCGCGGTGAACGGGTGGTGCAGCGCGGTGAAGCTGCCGTCTTCGTTCTCTTCGAACATCGGGAAGTCGACCACCCACATCGGTGCCCACTCGCAGGTCAGCAGCTCGAAGTCGTGGCCCAGACGGATACGCAGCGCGCCCAGGGCTTCGCTGACCACCTTGAACTTGTCGGCACCGAAGAACACGATGTCGCCGTCAACGGCGCCAACGCGATCGAGGATGGTGTTGAGGTTGGCCTCGGGGATGTTCTTGACGATCGGCGACTGCAGGCCTTCGACGCCCTTGGCGCGCTCGTTGACCTTGATGTAGGCCAGGCCCTTGGCACCGTAGATGCCGACGAACTTGGTGTACTCGTCGATCTTGCTGCGCGGCATGCTGGCGCCGCCTGGCAGGCGCAGGGCGGTAACGCGGCATTTCGGATCGTTGGCCGGGCCGGCGAACACCTTGAAGTCGACGTCCTTGAGCTGGTCGGCAACGTCGACCAGTTCCAGCGGAATGCGCAGGTCCGGCTTGTCGGAGCCGTAGCGGCGCATGGCCTCTTCGAAGGTCATGTGCGGGAATTCGCCGAATTCCAGGTCCAGCACTTCCTTGAACAGCTTGCGGATCATGCTTTCGGTCAGGCCCATGATCTCGCTTTCATCGAGGAAGCTGGTCTCGATGTCGATCTGGGTGAATTCCGGCTGGCGGTCGGCACGCAGGTCTTCGTCACGGAAACACTTGGCGATCTGGTAGTAGCGGTCGAAGCCGGCGACCATCAGCAGCTGCTTGAACAGCTGTGGCGACTGCGGCAGGGCGAAGAAGCTACCGGCGTGGGTACGGCTAGGCACCAGGTAGTCACGCGCGCCTTCCGGGGTGGCACGGGTCAGGATCGGCGTCTCGACGTCGAGGAAGCCGTTTTCGTCAAGGAAGCGACGAATGCTGCTGGTGATGCGCGAACGCAGGCGCAGCTTGTCGGCCATTTCCGGGCGACGCAGGTCGATGAAGCGGTAGCGCAGGCGGGTTTCCTCGCCGACGTCGGAGTATTCGTTCAGCGGGAACGGTGGGGTTTCCGCTTCGTTGAGCACGTTCAGCTGGTAGCCGAGGATCTCGATGGCACCGGAAGCCATGTTGGCATTCACCGCACCTTCAGGGCGCTTGCGGACCTTGCCGGTGATCTGCACGACGTATTCGCTGCGCACGCGGTCGGCAGCGGCGAAGGTTTCGGCGCGATCCGGGTCGAACACGACCTGGGCCATGCCTTCGCGGTCACGGATGTCGAGGAAGATCACCCCGCCGTGGTCGCGGCGACGATGGACCCAGCCGCAAAGGGTGACTTCCTGGCCGTCCAGGCTCTCGTTCAGTTGGCCGCAATAATGGCTGCGCATCATGATGGTGGTTTCGCTTCTCGTGATTCGTGTATTCGGTGGAGGCCTTGGCCGCCCGGAGGGCTAATACTGCAAGACCCGGTCACAGCATTCAACTCAGTCGGCCTTGTCGCCGCCTGCCAGATTCTTTTTCGCCCCGGTCTTGAAGTCGGTTTCGTACCAACCGTTACCGCTCAGGCGGAAGCCTGGCACCGACAGCAGCTTCTTCAGCGCCGGCGCCTGACAGGCCGGGCAATCGGTCAGCGGCGCGGCGCTGATCTTCTGCAGCACTTCCATGCGGTGCTCGCAGGATGCACATTGATAGTCATAAAGGGGCATGGGTGTCTCTCGTCAACCATAACGCTGGCTGCCGGGGCAGCAAAAAGCGGGATTATATATGGTTAGCAAGCACTGCGCAGCCCGCCAGGCGATCAGCGCGCACTTGGCGGGTCCTGAAGCCAGGCGACGCAGATCACCCGGATCAGCCCGCTGAAGTTGCGCACCCCACCCTGGCGCAGGTGCACTTCGCGGTCCACATAGGACAGCACCGCGCTGACCGAGCAGCGGTTGGCCGCGGCGATGCGCTCCAGGATGCCCCAATAGACGGCCTCCAGCCGCAGGCAGGTGGAAAAGCCGTTGAGCCGCACCGAACGCGACACCGGCTGGGTCTGCAACATGTCGAAATCCGCCCTGAACGGATCGATGCACTGTTTTCCCGGCCAGCGCCCCTGGCCAGCCACACGTTTGCTCGCTTGCATCATGCGCCACACTTCCTCGTCACAGGTACCAGGTGGCCTATGAAGCGCTGACGGGCGTGGTTAAAGCAGCGGCAAAATCTTCCTGCACAAGCTGCATTACCCGCCGCGCAGCCTGCGGTTTGAGTAGCCTGCGGCTTTACTGTTAAATAGGCATGGTGCCACCCGTGCAGATTGTCATTGCCGGGTGCATAGGCTGGCCTGTCCCGTGTTCGCGCTCTACACCTCATGCGCACCGTGCCGCCAGCTCTTCCTGTGATCGGCCTTATCAACTGTGAGCCAACCCCATGTTCAAGATCGTCCATCTGGTGACGGGCGTGGCAGCATTGCTGCTATCGCTCCTACCCAGCCTGAAAACCGATGCGACCCCCTTCCTTCAACAACCCGACGCGGTCTACCTGGCCCTGCTCGGCCTGCTCAACCTGGTGCTGGCCCCGGTCGTGCCACTGTACTACCGCGGCGCACGGCAACAGCTGCAGCACCTGGCCTGCGCCCTGCTGGTGGTGGCCGTGGTGCTGCAGACCCTGACACTGCTGGCCCGCCCGGAAATGGGCAACCTGGCCGCTCTGGTCTGCGCGGCGCTGGCGGTGGCCGTGCACCTGGCCGTGGGCTTTGCCCGCAGCCCGCGCAAGGCACGCGCCAGCCAGCACGCGGCGCAGGATGCCGGCAATCGTGATACCGGTACCGTGAAGTGGTTCAACACATCCAAAGGCTTTGGCTTCATCTCCCGCGACTCGGGCGATGATATCTTCGTGCACTTTCGCGCCATTCGCGGTGAAGGCCACCGCATCCTGGTGGAAGGCCAGCGCGTGGAATTTTCCGTGATGCACCGCGACAAGGGCCTGCAGGCCGAGGATGTGGTTGCGGTAACCCGCCGCTGATTCCATTTGCAGAAACCATCCCTTGTGGGAGACAGCCCAGCCCTTCGGGCTGCGCTGTCGCGCAGTGAACTGAATTCGCAAGCGGTCCGCTCCCACAGGGGCCCTGCCAATTCAATGAGTCATGTGCAGCTCCATGAGAGCTGGCTTGCCGGCGACAGGGCCCTGAAAGGTATCAATAATGAGGCGGCGGCGCCTCGTCCCCTTCGCTGCCGTACTGGCCAACCATCTCTTCGTAACGCTTGATCAGCTCGGCCATCTGCAACTGCAGCCGTTCGATCACCCGCCCCTGCTCGACCACCACGTCATTCAGCGCCTGGATGGTGTCATCCTGGAACGCCTGGCGGGTTTCCAGTTCGACCACTCGTAATTCAAGCGACATTCAGGCCTCCTGGTAGCCGGCAAGTTGCAGCCCGCGCAGGCGCTGGCGAATGGCTTGCACCTGGTCGTCGGTGTAGGCCACCGCCGGGCACTTGCCCCACACCGGTGCCGGCCAGGCGGCGTCGTCGCGCTGGCGCACGATCACGTGCATGTGCAACTGGCTCACCACATTGCCCAGGGTAGCCACGTTCATCTTGTCGGCGTTGTAGCTGGCCTTCAGTGCCTCGGCCAGACTGGTGGTTTCCTGCCACAACTGCTGCTGCTCCGCAGCATCGAGCTCGAACAGTTCGCTGATACCGGCGCGCTTGGGCACCAGGATGAACCACGGATAGTTGGCATCCTTGCTCAGCAACAACTGGCACAGCGCAAACTCCCCCAGCACCAGGGAATCCTGCTGCAAACGCGAATCGAGGACGAACACGGCAAATCTCCTTGAGGCAGAACCAACCGCTTCACGCGGAAAACAGGCCTGCAAGGATACCTTGCACGTTCCCGGTAACACAGCGCTACTTTTCGCACCAAAATGAGGCCGCCGGTACACCTCCCACCACACTTGCCACCCACAGGTGACGCTGCATGAACAAGTTGCGGTAACACATTGACTTTCATGGCAGCTTTTCAATTTTTAATGATTCTCGACAGCAATACGCCGCCAGACGGCTCCCGCCCCGTGTTTACGGCACTTTCCGACCCCCGGTAGCAGGTTTTGTGAAAATTTCATGAAGCGTTGCGAATTTTGAGCACGCTTGTTGCATTCCTTTCACGCCAAGTCGGCACGACATCTGCAACAGCGGGTGTACGCGACAAATAACAACAGCGACATTGGTTACCAGGGAGTTTCCCCAACCGGAATCGGTAGTTACAGATTCATTACGGTGACAGGAACAGCGCTGGGGTTGTACGGCCCTTGAACCGGGGCGTGATTTGCGACATGGAAATACCTAGAAGCGACATGGTGAAAAAGTTCCGAAAAGGATGTTTATACCCATATCGCCAACAACAGTCTGCGTGCTATACATTTTCGCCGACATAACAAGAAAGAGCTGCCCCATATAACTAAAAGACTTGGACGCAGCGGTACTCTTCCTAAAAACCAAAGGAGCAAATCACGATGCGCGTGATGAAGTGGAGCATGATCGCCCTGGCCGTTGCGGCAGGGACCTCGCAGTTGGCATTGGCCTCTTCCCAGGACGAGTCCAAAGGTTTCATCGAAGACAGCAAGCTGAACGTCAAGACCCGCATGCTGTACTTCAGCCGTGACTTCCGTAACAACGAAGGCGGCCAGAGCCGTCGCGAAGAAACCGGCCTGGGCTTCCTCGGCACCTTCGAGTCCGGCTTCACCCAGGGCACCGTGGGTGTGGGTGTCGATGCCATCGGCATGCTCGGCCTGAAACTGGACAGCGGCAAGGGCCGCGCCGGTACCGGCCTGTTCCCGACCGGCTCCGACGGCCGTTCGCAGGATGATTACTCCAAGGGCGGTGGTGCGGTTAAGTTCCGTATCTCCGACACCGTGCTGAAAGTGGGTGACCAGTTCACCGCACTGCCGGTCTTCGCTACCGACGACAGCCGCCTGCTGCCAGAAATCGCTCAGGGCACCCTGATCACCAGCAACGAGATCGAGGGCCTGACCCTGCACGCTGGTCACTTCACCAGCCTGACCGCCCAGGAGCAGACCAACCGCGACAGCTTCGGCCTGAAGGAAGCCAACGTGGTCGGTGGTACCTACGCCTTCACCGACAACCTCAGCACCAGCCTGTACTACTCGAAGGTCGAAGACTACTGGCGCAAGTACTACGCCAACGTCAACTGGGCGCTGCCGATCTCCGACAAGCAAGGCCTGGTGTTCGACTTCAACATTTATGACACCAAGAGCGAAGGCTCGGCCGAGTACCGCGCGTTCGACGGCGACAAGCTGGACAACCGCGCGTTCAGCCTGTCGGGCGCCTACAACATCGGCGCGCACACCTTCACCCTGGCCTACCAGAAAGTCACCGGCGACGGCGACTATGGCTATGGCATCGACGGTGGCGGCACCATCTTCCTGGCCAACTCCATTGCCCGTTCCGACTTCAACGCCGAAGACGAGAAATCCTGGCAGGCTCGCTACGACCTGAACTTCGCCGAATACGGCATCCCGGGCCTGACCTTCATGACCCGTTATGTACGCGGTACCGACGCCAACGTCGCCGGCACCAGCAACGGCAAGGAATGGGAACGCGACGTCGATATCAAGTACGTACTGCAGAGCGGCCCGGCGAAAGACCTGAGCTTCCGCGTACGTCAGGCCACCTACCGCTCTTCCGATGGCGTTTACTACGATTCCCCATCGATCGACGAACTGCGCCTGATCGTGGAGTACCCGCTGAGCATCCTGTAAGCCTGGCTTGCAGTGCCCCGCACCTGAAAAAGCCCGGCGATCACGCCGGGCTTTTTCTTGGCTGACAAGTGTCACGCCCTGGGGCATCCTGTACGCCTTCGTTTCGCCCCCGTACAATGCGGGGTCATTTCAATGTCTTAGGCAATCGACACGGCTCACCATGCGCACCAGTCAATATTTGCTCGCCACCCAGAAAGAAACCCCTGCCGACGCAGTGGTCATCAGCCATCAGCTCATGCTGCGTGCCGGCATGATCCGCAAACTGGCCTCCGGCCTGTACACCTGGCTGCCGATGGGCTTGCGGGTGATGCGCAAGGTCGAGGCCGTGGTGCGTGAGGAAATGAACGCCGCCGGCGCCCTGGAAGTGCTGATGCCCAGCATCCAGCCCGCCGAACTGTGGCAGGAATCCGGCCGCTGGGAACAGTACGGCCCCGAGCTGCTGCGCCTGAAAGACCGCCACCAGCGCGACTTCTGCGTCGGCCCGACCCACGAAGAAGTCATCACCGACCTGGCCCGCAACGAGCTGTCCAGCTATAAACAGCTGCCGCTCAACATGTACCAGATCCAGACCAAGTTCCGTGACGAGATCCGCCCGCGCTTCGGCCTGATGCGCGGCCGCGAGTTCATCATGAAGGACGCCTACTCGTTCCATGCCGACCAGGCTTCCCTGCAGGAAACCTACGACCGCATGCACCAGGCGTACAGCAACGTGTTCACCCGCCTGGGCCTGGACTTCCGTCCAGTACAGGCTGACACCGGCTCTATCGGTGGCAGCTACTCGCACGAGTTCCACGTACTGGCCGAGTCCGGCGAAGACGACGTGATCTTCAGCGACAGCTCCGACTACGCCGCCAACATCGAGAAGGCCGAGGCCATCCCGCGCGAAACCGTGCGCCCAGCCCCTACCGAGGAGCTGCGCCTGGTCGACACGCCGAACGCCAAGACCATCGCCCAGCTGGTGGAAAACTTCGGCCTGCCGATCGAGAAAACCGTCAAGACCCTGATCGTGCGCGGCGCCGAGGAAGGCAAGCTGGTTGCCCTGGTGGTACGTGGCGACCACGAGCTGAACGAAATCAAGGCGGCCAAGCTGGAACAGGTTGCCGACCCGCTGGTCATGGCTACCGACGCCGAGCTGCGCGAGGCCATTGGTGCCGGCGCCGGCTCGCTCGGCCCGCTGAACCTGCCGCTGGAATGCGTGATCGACCGTTCGGTTGCCCTGATGAGCGACTTCGGCATTGGCGCCAACATCGACGACAAGCACTACTTCGGCGTGAACTGGGAGCGCGACCTGCCGGTTCCACAGGTCGCCGACCTGCGTAACGTGGTCGAAGGTGACCCGAGCCCGGACGGCCAGGGCACCCTGGTGATCAAGCGCGGCATCGAAGTGGGCCACATCTTCCAGCTCGGCACCAAGTACAGCGAGGCGCTGAAGTGCCAGGTACTGGGCGAGAACGGCAAGCCGGTAACCCTGTCCATGGGCTGCTACGGCATCGGCGTGTCCCGCGTGGTCGCCGCTGCCATCGAGCAGAGCTACGACGACAAGGGCATCATCTGGAACGACGCCCTGGCCCCGTTCCAGATCGCCCTGGTACCGCTGCGCTACGAGACCGACGTGGTTCGCGAGGCGACCGACAAGCTGTACGCCGAGCTGACTGCTGCCGGCTACGAAGTGCTGCTGGACGACCGTGACAAGAAGACCAGCCCAGGCATCAAGTTTGCCGACATGGAGCTGATCGGTATCCCGCACCGCATCGTCGTCAGCGATCGCGGCCTGGCCGAAGGCAACCTGGAGTACAAGCACCGCACCGAGCAGGACGCCCAGCCGTTGCCGCTCAATGAAGTGCTGACCTTCCTGCAGGCCCGCGTTCGCCGCTGATAACCAATGCACGAGTGATCATGTTCAAGCGAAGTACCTTTCCCCTGGGGGGCGCCGCACTGTGCGGCGCCCTGCTCGTCAGCGGCTGCGCCAACCAGATGTCCCAGCGCAGCGACCATGAGGAGCGCATCGAGCGCAAACTGCTCGAGCACACCCTGCAGATCGATGTCGGCGAGCCGAAGGTGATGGAGCTTCCGCAGCGACGTGTGCGGGTGCATGAGCAGAAGCGCTTCGAAGTCACCGAGTTCGAAGTCACCCGCAGCTATGACCGCTACACGCCTTACCAGCCCTGGCGGGAGATCTACGAGATCCCGCTGGGTGCGGTGGCGGTAGTAGCGGGCGTCGGTGCCAACGTGGTCAACGTCTTTGCCCTGGGCAACCTGCCGGAAAGCATCACCCACGACTGGCTCAGCTACGGCGTGGACGGGCTCAACCCGTTCATGAACGTGCCGTCCAACGGTCGTGCCCAGCAGAACCTGGCCGGGATCAGCGAAGTGCAGAAAGGCAAGCGCGAGGAATCTACCAGCGTGCCCTGGAGCGAGCGCCTGGTCGAGGTCAAGGCCGGCAAGATGACCCACGAGCTGACCACCGACAGGAACGGCGTGCTGCGCCTGAACCTGCTCGACAGCCCGTTCTCCGAGCAGAACCTCAACCACATCGGCACCCTGCACCTGCAGGTGCTGGACGAGGACAATGCGGTACGTGGCGATGCCAGCCTGCTGGTCAGCGCCACCCTGCGCAACAAGCTGCTCGAAGCCCATGAACTGATCTTCGATGACCTGGAAGACGACGATGTCGGCCAATGGGTACACCGGGTCAAGCGCTTGTCCGAACTGGGCCTGGAAGAGGAAGCCAGTGAAATGGAACAGAGCCTGATCGAACTGACCCGCAACGACCCGGAGCTGCAACAGGAGTTTCTGCAGTCGCTGACCAAGGCCACTGGCCGGTTGGTGGCTGATCCGGGCGTGCAGTAACTGCTGCGGGGCAACGCATCCCCCTGTGGGAGCGGCCTTGTGTCGCGAAAGGGCTGCAGAGCAGTCCCGACAATTGATGCATCATTGCTGAAATCCTGGGGCCGCTACGCGGCCCTTTCGCGACACAAGGCCGCTCCCACAGGGGGCCGTGCAGCCAGGCCCAGGCCATTTATTGAGGCGGGAACAGCTCCAGCTGCTCATGCGCCCCGCGCAAGTCGCGCAACCTTACGCCTACCCCCAGCAAGCGCACCGGCTTGCCACCCCGGGCAAACGCCTGCCCCAGCAACTGTCGATAACTCTCCAGGTCCCTGCCCGCCCCTGCCTGCTCCATGGTGGTCTGGCTGAAGTCATGGAACTTGACCTTGACGAAGGGTTTTTCCGGCCGGTAACTGCTGTCCATGCGGGCAATACGCTCGTTCAGGCTTTCCAGCAACTCGGGGAGCCGTGCCAGGCAACTGGCCAGGTCCGGAAGGTCGGTGTCGTAGGTGTTTTCCACACTGACCGACTGCCGGCGGCTGTCATTGTGCACTGCACGCTCATCGATACCCCGCGCCAGCCCCCACAAACGCTCGCCAAAGCTGCCGAACTCGCGCACCAGCGCCAGACGCGACCATTCGCGCAGCTCCAGGCAGGTTTCGATCCCCAACCGCGCCAGCTTGTCTGCCGTTACCTTGCCCACCCCGTGCAACCTGGCCACCGGCAGGGCGGCGACGAACGCCTCCACTTCGCCGGGGGTAATCACGAACAGGCCATTGGGCTTGCGCCAGTCACTGGCGATCTTGGCCAGGAACTTGTTCGGCGCCACACCGGCCGAGACGGTTATATGCAGGGTGCGGGCGACGCGCCGGCGGATATCCTCGGCAATACGCGTGGCGCTGCCCGAGTACCACTGGCTGTCGCTCACATCCAGGTAGGCCTCGTCCAGCGACAGCGGCTCGATCAGCTCGGTGTAGTCGCGGAAGATCGTGTGGATTTCCCGCGAGGCCTCACGGTAGGCCTCGAAGCGCGGCTTGACGATCAGCAAGTCCGGGCACAGCTTCAGCGCATGCCGCGACGACATGGCCGAGCGCACGCCATAGGCACGCGCTTCATAGTTGCAGGTAGCGATCACCCCTCGATGGTCGGGCGAGCCCCCCACCGCCATGGGCCGCCCGGCCAGGCGTGGGTCGTCACGCATTTCGATCGCGGCATAGAAGCAATCGCAGTCGACATGGATGATCTTGCGCAAGGACATGGATGACCGTCAGCACTGTAAATTCATACAGATAGTATCGCATGCGCCCTCGGGGTATGCAGCCTGTAGGCGGCATTGCTCGATAATCGGCCTGAAAGCCCCGTCGTGCCTGAGCTGCGCGTCATATTCAAACGCTAAGAGTTTGAACAGGAAAGGTTTTTTTCAGAAAAAAGCTTGACAGCCACGGGTAAATCCGTAGAATTCGATCTCACAGGCGCGGGATGGAGCAGCCTGGTAGCTCGTCGGGCTCATAACCCGAAGGTCGTCGGTTCAAATCCGGCTCCCGCAACCAGATTCGAGAAAAGGCCACTGTTCACACAGTGGCCTTTTTCTTTTGCGTCAAATAATGCATTCGTAGAAATATTAAAAAAATCAACGACTAGCGCTTGACACCCATCCTGGAAACTGTAGAATTCGCCCCACTGACGCGGGATGGAGCAGCCTGGTAGCTCGTCGGGCTCATAACCCGAAGGTCGTCGGTTCAAATCCGGCTCCCGCAACCATATTCGTCAGAACAAACCCCGCCTGTGTAACAGCAGTGCGGGGTTTGTTGCTTTTCCCCTCCTGCTTTTCGTCGCCCCCAAAATCCATCGCCCTCCAGCCAACCCGCAGGCTTGAGAGGTCGTGCCCTGGATGAACTATCTTTAACCCTGCCAGGCCGCTGCAAGTGCCTGAGGCCGGAGTAACATTGGATACGTTTTCCTAAGGGACTTTCACTTGGCCACACCTTCCCCTCACCTCGCGCTGCATGCCCGGGGCAATCCATGACTTCGCACAACCCCGAACCCCCGGTGCCGCTTGCCTCGGCGCTACCCGGTGCCGTGCAACGCCTGCCCTTGCTCGAACGCTTGAGCCGCTACCGCCAGCCCATCGGCCTGGTGGTGACCCTGGTGTTGTTCACCATGGGCTTGATCGCCTGTCGCCACCTGCTGAGCGAGCTGGACATCTACGCCCTGCATGATGCCATGCTCAGCGTACCGGCCCAGTCGCTACTCGGTGCCTTGCTGGCAACCGTGCTCGGTTTCGTGATCCTGCTGGGTTACGAGTGGTCGGCCAGCCGCTATGCCGGCGTGAAACTGCCGACGCGCAGCTTGGTGCTGGGCGGTTTCAGCGCCTTTGCCATCGGCAACGCCATCGGCCTGTCGATGCTTTCGGGCGGCTCGGTGCGATACCGCCTGTATGCACGCCAAGGGGTCGGTGCAGGTGAAGTTGCACGGATGACCGTTTTTGCCAGCCTGTCACTGGGCTGCGCGCTGCCGCCTCTGGCCGCCTTGGCGACCTTGAGCGACCTGTCGGCAGCCTCGGCCGCACTGGGTTTGGCGCCTGGCTTGCTGGCGGGTATCGCCACAGCAGTGCTGCTGGCGTGCAGCGTGCTGGTGTTCGGCTTGTACCGCCGGCGCCTGGCTGAACAACCACTGGCCAATAACCTGCTGGTACAACTGGGCCGCCGCACACTGCGCCTGCCGGGTGCACGCCTGGCAGCCCTGCAATTGCTGATCACCGCACTGGATGTCGCCGCTGCCGCCACGGTGCTGTACCTGCTGCTGCCCGAAGCACCGCCATTCGGTGCCTTTGTCCTGGTGTACCTGCTGGCCTTGGCTGCAGGTGTGCTCAGCCATGTACCGGGCGGCGTCGGGGTGTTCGAAGCGATCCTGCTGGCGGCTTTTGCCGACCAGCTCGGCGCAGCGCCGTTGGCAGCGGCCTTGCTGCTTTATCGGCTGATCTACGTGGTGCTACCACTGCTGCTGGCCTGCGTGTTGCTGCTGGCCAACGAAGCCCGGCGCCTGCTGTTCGCGCAACAGGCTATCAAGGCCGCTTCCGGGCTGGCCGCGCCGATCCTGTCGATTCTGGTATTTCTGTCCGGGGTGGTGCTGCTGTTCTCCGGGGCCACGCCCGAGATAGACACACGCCTGGAGCACATGGGCTTTCTGGTGCCGCACCGTCTGATCGATGCCTCGCACTTCGGTGCCAGCCTGATCGGCGTGCTGTGCCTGCTGCTGGCCCAGGGCCTGCGCCGGCGCCTGTCCGCCGCCTGGCTGCTGACCACGGTACTGTTGCTGGTCGGCGCCTTGCTGTCGCTGCTCAAGGGCTTCGATTGGGAAGAAGCCTGCCTGCTGACCCTCACAGCTACCCTGCTCGCGCTGTTCCGGCGTTCCTTCTACCGCCCCAGCCGCTTGCTCGAGTTGCCGTTCTCGCCGGTGTTTCTGGTGGCCAGCGCCTGTGTGGTCGGCGCATCGATATGGCTGTTGCTGTTCGCCTACCAGGATGTGCCCTACAGCCATCAGCTGTGGTGGCAGTTCACCCTCGATGCCGACGCCCCGCGTGGCCTGCGCGCCGCCATGGGCAGCGCCTTGCTGCTGGCGGCCGTGGCCCTGACCTGGCTATTGCGCACGGCACCGCCGGTGATCCACCTGCCCGACGAAGAGGAGCTGCGGCGTGCCAACCGCATTCTGCTGGCCTCCGACCAACCCGATGGCGGCCTGGCCCTGACCGGCGACAAGGCGCTGCTGTTCCACCCTCGCGACAACGCCTTCCTCATGTACGCCCGTCGCGGCCGCAGCCTGGTGGCCCTGTACGACCCGATCGGCCCGGCCCAGGAGCGCGCCGAGATGATCTGGCAGTTCCGTGACCTGTGCGATCTGCACCATGCCCGCCCGGTGTTCTACCAGGTGCGCGCCGAGAACCTGCCGTTCTACATGGACATCGGCCTGACCGCGCTGAAGCTGGGCGAAGAAGCCCGGGTCGACCTGCGCCGCTTCGACCTCGAAGCCAAGGGCAAGGAGATGAAGGACCTGCGCTACACCTGGAACCGTGGTGGCCGTGACGGTTTGAGCCTGGAAATCCACGAACCCGGCCATGCCCCGCTGGCAGAGCTGAAGGAAATTTCCGATGCCTGGCTCGGCGGCAAGAACGTGCGCGAGAAAGGCTTCTCGCTGGGGCGCTTCAGCCCGGAATACCTGCAGCACTTCCGTATTGCCCTGATCCGCTTCCAGGGCCGCCCGGTGGCTTTCGCCAACCTGCTGGAAACCCACGGCAACGAACTGGCCAGCCTCGACCTGATGCGTGCGCACCCCGAGGCCCCGAAGCTGACCATGGAATTCATGATGATCGGCCTGATCCTGCACTACAAAAGCCATGACTACGCCCGCTTCAGCCTGGGCATGGTGCCGCTGTCCGGCCTGCAGCCGCGACGGGGCGCGCCCTTGACCCAACGCCTGGGCTCGATGGTGTTCCGCCGTGGCGAGCAGCTGTACAACTTCCAGGGGCTTCGTCGCTTCAAGGACAAATTCCAACCGGACTGGGAACCCCGCTACATGGCCGTGCCGGCCGGGCTCGACCCGCTGGTGGCACTGGCCGACACCGCCGCCCTGATCGCAGGCGGCCTGACTGGATTGGTGAAACGTTGATGACCCGACGCTTTTGGCTGTACCTGCTGGTTCCCCTGCTGTTGGCCACCCTGGGAGGTGCGCTGGCATTCTGGCTGTGGACGCGCCCGGCTCCCGAGGCACGCCTGGAACAACTGAGCATCAATGACACCCGCATCACCCGCGTGACCCCAGGCGTGCACCCCAAGGCTCGGGTGGCCATCGGTGTACCCCAGGACCAGGCGCTGACCGACAGGCAGCTGCTGGACCTTGCCCAGGCCGGCGAAGCGCAGCTGGTGCAGGTGATCCTGCCGCCCAACGATTGCAGCAAGCAGCAACAGGCCCTGGACCAAGCCCTGGGCCAGCTGTCGGAGAAACCGACCCTGGTCGCTGGTATCGGCCCTGGCGCCGCCCAGGCCTGGCGCTGGCTGGCCAGCCAGAACAACGACAAGGCGCGGGCGATTTCCGTGGACTTCAGCCTGGAACAACCCGGCTGCCAGGCCCCACTGCCGAAGTCGGCCGCCCACGGCCACTGGAACGTCGCCTGGAACGACAACCCGGATGACGCCAGCGCCGCCTTCGTGCGCGACCAGGCCAATGCCGAGACCAGCATCAGCGACTACGACATCCACCTGCCACAAGTGCTCAAGGCCCAGCTGACCCAGGCCCTGGTCGGCCACGACGGCAACGCCCTGGCTATCCCGGTGGTCGAGGTGCCTGCCGGGCAGACCACCGACACGGTTACCCTGTTCCTTTCCGGTGATGGTGGCTGGCGTGACCTGGACCGCGACGTGGCCGGGGAAATGGCCAAGCTGGGCTACCCGGTGGTGGGCATCGACACGCTGCGCTACTACTGGCAGCACAAGACCCCGGAGCAAAGCGCCGCCGACCTGTCCGAACTGATGCAGCACTACCGGCAGAAGTGGGGCACAAAGCGCTTCGTGCTGACCGGCTATTCGTTCGGTGCCGACGTGCTGCCGGCGATCTACAACCGCCTGCCGGCCGAGGACCAGCAACGGATCGACGCGGTGATGCTACTGGCCTTTGCCCGCAGCGGCAGCTTCGAGATCGAAGTCGAGGGCTGGCTGGGCAAGGAAGGCCAGGAAGCGCCAACCGGGCCGGAAATGGCCAGACTGCCGGCGTCCAAGGTGGTGTGCGTGTATGGTGTGGAAGAGGCCGACGAGAGCGGTTGCACCGACAAGACTGCGGTGGGTGAACGCCTCAAGCTGCCGGGTGGGCACCACTTCGACGAAAACTACCCGGCACTGGCCAAGCGCTTGATTGGCGAGATCGAGACGCGCCAGGGCAAGTCCAGCGTGGCTGAGCAGAACTGATAGGACCTTGCGGCCCATTCGCGGGTAAACCCGCTCTCATCGAACTGCACATAACTCATTGAATTAGCGGGGCCCCTGTGGGAGCGGTTTGCTTGCAATTTCAGTTATCTACGCGCCAGCGCAGCCCAAAAGGCTGAGCCATCTCCCACAGGTCCAGCGCAAGCCTTGAAAGCTATGCGGCCCATGTGGGAGCGGGCATGCCCGCGAACACCGGCGAAGCCGGTGCCCTACACCGAGTTGCCGGCTTCGCGGGCACGCCCGCTCCCACATGGGGCGAGTTGAGCCTCAGATCTCGACCTGGGTACCCAGCTCGATCACCCGGTTCAGTGGCAGGTTGAAGAAGCGCAAGTTGCCGTTGGCATTCTTCAGCAGGAACGCAAACAGGTTGCCCCGCCAGCGCGACATCCCCTCCAGCCGTGAGGCGATCACGGTCTCGCGGCTGAGGAAGTAGGTGGTGCGCATCGGGCTGAAGTCCAGGTCTTCCAGGTGGCACAGCTTCAACGCCGCCGGTACGTCCGGTTCGTCCATGAAACCGAAGTGCAGCAACACGCGGAAGAACCCGTCGCCATAGGCCTCCACTTCAAAACGCTCATGCTCAGGCACCCGCGGTCGGTCCTCACTGACCACCGTCAACAGCACCACCTGGCTGTGCAGCACCTGGTTATGCAGCATGTTGTGCAACAGCGCATGGGGCACCGCATCGGAGCGCGCCGTAAGGAACACCGCCGTGCCTTCGACCCGGTGCGGCGGCTGAATGCGTATGCTGCTGATGAACAGCTGCAGCGGCAGCGCGCCTTCGTCGATACGCTCCATCAGGATCTGCTTGCCGCGCTTCCAGGTGCTCATCAACAGGTACAGCACGCCACCAGCCAGCACCGGGAACGCACCACCCTGGATGATCTTCGGTACGTTGGCGGCGAAGAACAGCCCATCCACCAACAGAAAACCCATCAGGATCGGCACCGCCAGCACCGGTGGCCACTTCCATAGCAGCAGCATCACCGCCGAAACCAGGATGGTGGTCATCAGCATGGTACCGGTCACAGCCACGCCGTAAGCCGCCGCCAGGGCACCGGATGACTCGAAACCGAGCACCAGCAGTACCACGCCGACCATCAGCGTCCAGTTAATCGCGCCGATGTAGATCTGCCCCTGTTCATCGCTGGAGGTGTGCTGGATCTGCATGCGTGGGATGTAGCCCAGCTGGATGGCCTGGCGGGTCAGGGAGAACGCCCCCGAGATCACCGCCTGCGAAGCGATCACCGTGGCCATGGTAGCCAGGCCGACCATCGGCAGCAGTGCCCAACCCGGCGCCAGCAGGTAGAACGGGTTACGTGCCGCATCCGGGTCCTGCAGCAGCAACGCGCCCTGACCAAAGTAATTGAGCACCAGCGCCGGCAGCACCAGGGCGAACCAGGCCCGGGCGATCGGCTTGCGGCCAAAGTGGCCCATGTCGGCGTACAGCGCCTCGGCACCGGTCAGCGCCAGCACCACCGCGCCGAGGACGGCCACGCCGATGCCGGGGTGGACCACGAAGAAGTTCACTGCCCAGACCGGGTTGAACGCCTTGAGCACTTCCGGGCTCTGCGAGATGCCATGCACCCCCAGCGCGCCCAGCGCCACGAACCAGGTGACCATGATCGGGCCGAACAGCTTGCCGATCTTCTCGGTGCCGTGCTTCTGCACCAGGAACAGCGCCACCAGTATCACCAGCGAAATCGGTACCACCCAGTGATCGATACCATCGAACGCCAGCCCCATGCCTTCCACCGCCGACAGCACAGACACCGCCGGCGTGATCATACTGTCGCCATAGAACAGCGAAGCGCCGATCAACCCGCACACCACCATCAACGTGCGCAACCTCGGGTAGGCCGCCGTGGCCCGCCGCGCCAGCGCGGTCAACGCCATGGTGCCGCCCTCGCCCTGGTTGTCGGCGCGCAGGATGAACATCACGTACTTGAACGACACCACCCACAGCAGCGACCACAGGATCAGCGACAGGATCCCCAGCACGCCGTCATGGTTGACCGGTACCCCGTACCCACCGCTGAAGACTTCCTTGAGGGTATACAACGGGCTGGTACCGATATCGCCATAAACTACCCCGACCGCCGCCACGAGCAGGCTCATCGACCGCATCGCCCCCTGCTTCCCCTCGTGCCCGCCCTCGGCGTGACTGCTTGCCTGAACCATCGACCACTCCCGCAGACGGCCTTGCAAGGCCAGTAGAATTCCCCATGCGCCAGGTGATACGGATACCCCCGACGCAATGGCGCGAAGCATAGCGCAGCGTTCGTCGTATTTCTGCTGGTCAAGCGATCCTGCGCTCGCTAGAATTGCGCACTTTTTGATCAGAGGCGCCAAAAGCGCCCGTCAAGATCGCCCGCGATTCCGGTCGGGCGACCTGCATTCAATACCGAGGTTAGTCATGTCCACCACGCCCGCCACCCCCAAGGTAGGTTTCGTAAGCCTGGGTTGCCCAAAAGCCCTGGTCGATTCCGAGCGCATCCTGACCCAGCTGCGCATGGAAGGCTATGAAGTCGTGCCCACCTACGAGGACGCCGACGTGGTGGTGGTCAACACCTGCGGCTTCATCGACAGCGCCAAGGCCGAGTCGCTGGAAGTGATCGGCGAAGCGATCAAGGAAAACGGCAAGGTCATCGTCACCGGCTGCATGGGTGTCGAGGAAGGCAGCATCCGTGACGTGCACCCGAGCGTGCTGTCGGTTACCGGCCCGCAGCAGTACGAGCAGGTGGTCAGCGCCGTGCACGAAGTCGTGCCGCCACGCCAGGATCACAACCCGCTGATCGACCTGGTACCGCCTCAGGGCGTCAAGCTGACCCCTCGCCACTATGCGTACCTGAAGATTTCCGAAGGCTGCAACCACAGCTGCAGCTTCTGCATCATCCCGTCGATGCGCGGCAAGCTGGTCAGCCGCCCGGTCGGCGAAGTGCTGAGCGAGGCAGAGCGCCTGGTCAAGGCCGGGGTCAAGGAGATCCTGGTGATTTCCCAGGACACCAGCGCCTACGGCGTCGACGTCAAGTACAAGACCGACTTCTGGAACGGCCGCCCGGTCAAGACCCGCATGCTCGAACTGTGCGAAGCCCTGAGCAGCCTGGGCGCCTGGGTCCGCCTGCACTACGTGTACCCGTACCCGAACGTCGACGACGTGATCCCGCTGATGGCCGCCGGCAAGATCCTGCCGTACCTGGACATCCCGTTCCAGCACGCCAGCCCGAAAGTGCTCAAGGCCATGAAGCGCCCGGCCTTCGAAGACCGCACCCTGGCGCGTATCAAGAACTGGCGCGAGCAGTGCCCGGAGCTGGTGATTCGCTCCACCTTCATCGTCGGCTTCCCGGGCGAGACCGAGGAAGACTTCCAGTACCTGCTGGACTGGCTGACCGAAGCCCAGCTGGACCGCGTTGGCTGCTTCCAGTACTCGCCGGTGGAGGGCGCCCCGGCCAACGACCTGGGCCTGGAAGAAGTACCGGACGACGTCAAGCAGGAGCGCTGGGACCGCTTCATGGCCCACCAGCAGGCCATCAGCGCCGCCCGCCTGCAACTGCGCATCGGCAAGGCAATCGACGTGCTGATCGATGAAGTGGAAGAGCAAGGCTCGGTTGGCCGCAGCTTCTTCGATGCCCCGGAGATCGACGGCAGCGTGTTCATCGATGGCGACCACGGCTTCAAGCCGGGTGACAAGGTACGTTGCCGCGTAGTGGATGCCGACGAATACGACATGTGGGCTGAACCCATCTGACGCAGCCGGAGCCTGAAAAGCCCCTGCCCCGGTATTCCCCGCAAGGAACTGCCGGTGCAGGGGCTTTTTCGTCAGAACGCATGAAATAGCATCAGGCCGCCCTCTGCATCCGGGCTGGCATCCGAGAAGCCCTTGACTGCGTAGAGTTGCACTTTCCACTGCTGGTTGAGCTTGTGGGTCAGGAACAGGGTAAGTTCCTTGATCTGTGCGCCCGTCGAGACGACTTTCTGCCGCCAGTCGTAGGAGGCACCCGCCGAAGTGCCTGCGGCCACAGGCATGGCGAAGCCGAGACTGGCAAATACCGGGTCGTCGAAATCGCTGTCGGGCGGGTCGCCGAACTTCTTCCAGCCCAGGGTCGCAAAGCCGGTCACCGGGCCAAAGGCCTTGGCGATGTCGACCTGGCCGGTGTAGTCGTATTCACCGGTGCCCAGACACTGGTCTTCATCGGCAGTGGGGAATTTGACCTTGCCGATCAGGTCCAGCATCAGGCCGCCGTCACTGCCATCGAGCAGGGCATAACCGGCGCTGGCAACCGTATCTCCCAGCCCGCTTTCCACATCCCGGCAGCCACCGGGCAAGGGGTCGCCATTCGGGCCCACTTCAGGGTTGGTGATGCGCAGCCAGGGCACGGTGACCTTGTAGGTCATGGGGCCGGTTTCATACTTGCCGACCACGGGGACGTACCAGATTTCCGAGGTGGTACCCGTGCCATAGTCACCACTTGAATAGTCCATGCCGATGGCGGCGCTGAAGGTATCGCCCAGGACCGACGCGCTGGTACATGACAGCAAGCAGGCGAAAAGAGGGAGCGCGGGTCTCATCTGCACCTCGGCATTCCGGCGGGAAGTGTGATCGCACTTACCCAGCCTAGTTGCCTAATGCCCGGACCGCTCTGGATGCTCCACTTTTTCGATTTTCTCTACCGTCTCGGGCCTTTCGACCTTTTCGACCTTTTCGACCTTTTCGACTTTCTCGACCTTCTCTACTCTTTCGACCTTCTCGACTTTTTCGACCTTCTCGACTTTTTCTACCTTCTCGACTTTCTCAGGCTTTTCGATTTTCTCGACTTTTTCGGGCTTCTCCACCTTCTCGACTTTTTCTACCTTTTCAACCTTCTCTACTTTTTCCACCCGTTCAAGCTCGACCTTCTCTACCCGACCAGAGCTCCCACTATTGCTGCTCTCGGGCTGCTCCACGGTGTCGACATGTTCCGACTTCCCGGACTTGTCCAGGCTTTCAGTACTGTCACGACCGCTGGAATCGTCAACGCCGCCGTGCCCGCTGTGATCATCACTGCTTTCAATGCGAACGCTGGTCGCATCGCGCCCGCCATGCCCGCTATTGCTGGCGCCTTCAGATTCACCAGTGCCGTGCTCGCTGCCCCGCCCCGAATGCCCTCTGTCCGGGTTGTCGGCACGGTCGTCATGGAACTCCACGCGGGTTGCCCGCAGCTCGTGCTTGCCACTGAACACCCCGCTCACCCGCACACGTTGATCGAGCGCCGATGCCGCGGGCTGCTTGCCAACGATCACGGTGCCCTGCCCCAGCGTCACCTTGATGCCGGCGACCACCAACTGCTGTGCGTGGCTGCGCTGTACCAGCCCCTCGATCACCGCCGTCTGCACACGGCCAGCAAAAGGCAGGCTCGGGTCTGGGCGGGTTTGCGCCACTTCCAACTGACGCCCCGTCCACTGCCCACGCACCAGCACTTCCCGCGCGGGTGCCACGCGGGTTCCCAGCTTCAGCCCCTGGAGGCTACCAGTACGATCAACCGCACCGATGGCACTGGCTTCCCTGAGCCCCGGCGCCCGTTCGATACGACTGGCTACCACTTCGCCCCTGGCATCGCGCAGGCCACTGACCCTGACCGGCTCGCCCGGGCGCAGCCCTTCAGCCACCCGCGCGCCTGCAGCAAGCCGCACAGGTTGGCCCATGACCCGCAGAGGGGCCGAAGCATTCGGCAGTGCCGTCAGCGGCCCTTCGTAAACGTTGAGGATCGAGATGCGCCCTGCTTGCAGGCCGCGTTTGCTGGCAAATGCCTCCACCGCAACAACCTGGCCGATTGCCAGGTGAGCGCTACTGGCAGGCGCACCGTTTTCACTCACCGGTACGTCTTTGCCAAAGTGCACTTCCAGGCCATTGACGCAGATCGAAGCGAACCCGGTGATGGTGCCGACGATGCCCGTGCCACCGGTGCCGCCCGGGCGCAGGATCGGCGCGCCGGTACCGCCGACACCGCCGTGATCGATAAAGGTGCCGTCCACACCGTCGGCCACCGCACCGGTCCCGCCTGTGCCGCCGGGACGCTGCTGCAGCGGCGCACCGGTGCCACCCACACCACCGTTTTCACTGCGTACCCCAGTACCACCGACACCGCCCGTTCTGGCCCCGGTACCACCAATACCACCCGGAAACTGCAAGCCCGCTGCCCCCGCCATACCCACTTCGTCACGGCTGACACACACCGGTGCTGCGGCCACCTCGGCAGGCGCCATCAGGTTCAGCCCGAAACCCAGGGCCAGTGTGACGACACTGAGGCAGCGCGCGAGGAAAGTCATGGGTCTGGTGTCTTCGACAGATCGGGGTCGGTGGTTTCAGTGTAGAAATAAAGCCCGACAGTGATGCGCTGACGCTGCTCGGCGCTGGGCACATCGGCATCTTCCAGGTCTGATGCAAGCCGGCTGAAGGCAAGCAGCGTCTGCATGCCTTCCTTGTCCACCGCTTCGCGCAGATGGTCGACGCTGGCCGGGCTCAAAGCGTCGTAGTGCACACTGCGTTCAAAGAACGGCTGCCCTTCACCTGTCAGGTTGTGCACCGCTGCGCAGGCATGGTCATGCAGGTTGTGGCCGAAGTACGCAGCCTTTTCATCAAAGCCCTTCTGCGGCACGAATGCCTGGGCTTCCAGGTGGACACAGTCCTGCTCGTCGAGCCGGACGATGCCCAGGCGCAACCACTCATCCAGCACCACCCGCCCGCGAATGTCGGTACTGATCTTCGCCACCAGGGCATCGAAAGAGCAATCGCCGCCGACACTCGCCAGGCGCGGTAACGGCAGCGCCTGGCCAGGCTCCGAGCAGAACGGTTTGCCAGTGGTCCACATATTGACCAACTGTGCGCCTAACGTGATGTTTTCCGGCAGCGCAGCGAGCGACGTGCCACCCTCGCTGCGCAAACGCCGTACATCCTTGCGATGCACGCCTGTAAGCAGGCTGACACGGCTGTCGGTCGGCACCGTGCCATCCAGGCGAAACTCGCGATGGGCCACATCGACGAACACTTCCTTGAGCAAGTCGGCGAACATCGTATAGGTGACCCCTTTGCGCAGCATCAGGCGCACCAGAGGGCGCATGACACGCCGCAGTGCGCTTAACATCGAAGGGGGGATGGTAGGCGATTGCATTGAGCGCGTTCCTTGACAGATGAACCCAGTATACGACGCGGGAAAACATCCCACACCAACTGTGACCCTATCCCGGACGAGATGAGGGATGGTCTTCAGCGCTCATTGCATTCGCGTTGAGTGGGGCTGCCGTGCATCCGAACCTGGCCTCATGCAGGCCCGCCCCGAGGGCGCTGCATGAAACCGTTCAGAGCCAGTCAGCTCCGGCTGTTGTCATCACCCGGTTCGCCTGCGGCATGCTCACCGCGGTCATCACCCGGTTCGCCACCCAGATGGTCGCCACGATCATCACCAGGTTCACCACCAACGTGATTGCCGCGGTCATCGCCAGGCTCACCGCCAACATGATTGCCATGATCGTCCCCGGGCTCACCGCCAACGTGATTGCCATGATCGTCACCGGGTTCACCGCCAACGTGATTGCCGTGATCGTCCCCAGGCTCACCGCCAACGTGATTGCCATGATCATCACCCGCTTCAGCGTGGTTACCGCTGCGCCCAGAGTTTGAGGGACCGTCATGGCCGCGACCACTGTTGCCGGCATGGCCATCGCCATCGCCGTGGCCGCCGTGGCCGCCGCCTTCACCACCATGGCCGCCACCACCATGACCACCACCGCCGCCACCGTGACCACCGCCACCGCCGCCGCCACCATGGCCGCCACCGCCACCACCGTGACCACCGCCGCCACCACCATGGCCGCCACCGCCGCCGCCATCCTTGGCGTAGGCACTGGAACCATTGGATATCGAGTCAGGGATCAGAACAATGGAAGTCGACAGCACGCCAGCAACGGCAGCCGCCAATAGCGCCTTTTTGAACAGCATATGGATGTGCATGTTTCGTCTCCAGGTCGTCGCCATGAGAAACGCCAAATCAAGCCGGAAATTCTGTGTTCAGTTTTTTGCTTCTTGATGCGTGGGATTTTTTCCCACGTAAAAGTAATAGACCTCTACACCCCGAGGTTCAAGCACCGCACGGAAAAGCCGACCGGTGGTTGGCCTGCTATGTTTGCCTTATCGTCACGGAGGAACACCGGCATGCATTCGGTACTGACGTTGCAAACCCCGCGCTTGAGTGACTACGGCGAACTGGTACAGGTGTGGGAGGACTCGGTACGCGCCACCCACGACTTCCTGCCCGATGGCTACATCGTCTTGCTGCGCGAACAGGTACTGCGTCGCTACCTCGACGCGGTGATGCTGATCTGCTGCAAGGACCGCCAACGCATCTGCGGCTTCGCCGGGGTCGCCAACGGGCGCGTGGACATGCTGTTCGTCGCACCTGCCTACCGGGGCAAAGGGGTTGGCAAGCGCCTGCTGCACTATGCGATCGACGAGCTGAATGCCGAGCGCCTGGACGTCAACGAACAGAACCCGCAAGCCTTGGGCTTCTACCTGCATGAAGGCTTCGAGGTGATCGGCCGTTCGGAAACCGACGGCCTGGGGCAGCCCTATCCCTTGCTGCACATGCGCCTGCGCAAAACGGCGTAAATGACACAGATTCCCAGCCCCTCTGCCGCGCGGGCAGGTACAATGCAGGTCTTTCCCTGCCTTTGCGAATTGCCGTCATGTCCGAACCCGTCCGCCTGTCCAAACGCCTTATCGAGCAGCTTGGCTGCTCCCGCCGGGAGGCCGAGCTGTATATCGAAGGCGGCTGGGTCACGGTCGATGGCGTGGTGGTCGAGCAACCGCAGTTCAAGGTCGGGCAGCAGCGCGTCGAACTGCTGCCGGGTGCTCGTGCCGAAACGCTGGAACCGGTAACCCTGCTGCTGAACCAGCCAGCCAACGTGGACAGCGAAATCGCCCGCGCCAGCATGAACATGGGCAGCCTCAGCGAGGCCCATCGCGAGGGTGTACGCGCCCTGCACGGGCATTTCGCCCGGCAGGCCTGCGTGGCACCGCTGGAGCGCGGCGCCAGCGGCCTGCAGGTCTTCACCCAGGACTGGCGGGTAACCCGCAAGATCGACGCCGACCTGCGCCGCCTGGAACAGGAATTCATCGTTGAAGTGCGCGGCGAGACCACACCCCAGGCGCTGGAACGCCTGGCACGCGGTGCCACCCGCAATGACCGCGAGCTGCCCAGGACCAAGGCCAGCTGGCAGAACGAGACCCACCTGCGCATGGTCCTGAAAAACCCGCAGCCAGGGCAGATTGCCGAGCTGTGCGCCTATCTGCGCCTGGAGCTGGTAGGCATGCGCCGCATTCGCCTGGGTGGCGTGTCGATGGGCAAGCTGCCCTTGGGCCAGTGGCGCTACCTGGCCACTACCGAACGTTTCTAAGCAATACGCCGCGCGACAGGTGCGGCACCTGAACAGGATTCTGCAACAATGAACCACAACGACGTCCTGCGCAGCCTGCGCTACATGCTCAAGGTGAATGACGCCAAGATGGCCGAAATCATCGGGCTATCCGGCCTCGACGTGCATCCCCTGGTGCTGGCCACCTACCTGAAGAAGGAAGACGAGGAAGGGTTCGTGCGTTGCCCGGAACGGGTCATGGCGCACTTTCTCGATGGCCTGGTGATCCACCGCCGCGGCAAGGATGACAGCCGCCCGCCGCAGCCGATCGAGCTGCCGGTGACCAACAACCTCATCCTCAAGAAACTGCGGGTGGCCTTCGAGCTCAAGGAAGACGACCTGCATGCGATCCTCAAGTCGGTCAACTTCCCGGTCAGCAAGCCCGAACTCAGCGCGCTGTTCCGCAAGGCCGGCCACGACAACTACCGCCCGTGCGGCGACCAGTTGCTGCGCAACTTCCTCAAGGGCCTGACCCTGCGCGTGCGCGGCTGAGTGGCCATGCAGCATACGGTTACCCCGGTCGGCATCATCCGCTCCTGTTTCAAGGAGAAGTTCGCCATCCCGCGCCAGCCACAACTGGCGCCCGCTGCACGCGGTGTGCTCGAACTGCTGCCACCGTTCGACCAGGGTGATGCGGTCGAGGGCCTGGAGCAGGTCAGCCATGTCTGGCTGCTGTTCCTGTTCCACCAGGCGCTGGAAGACAAACCCCGCCTGAAGGTGCGGCCACCGCGCCTGGGCGGCAACAAGAGCATGGGCGTGTTCGCCACCCGCGCCACTCACCGGCCCAATGGTATCGGCCAGTCGGTGGTGCGTCTGGAAGGCGTGGAGCCAGGGCGCCTGCTGCTGTCCGGGATCGACCTGCTCGATGGCACGCCAGTGCTGGACATCAAGCCGTATGTGCCGTACGCCGACAGCATCGCTGGCGCCAGCAACCAGATGGCCAGCGAAGCACCTGCCGCGATCGCCGTGCAGTGGGGCGACAACGCCCTGCCCCAGGCCCGTGAACATGCACTGCGCCTGGGTGAACCGTTGGTGGAACTGATCGAGCAATGCCTGGCACAGGACCCCCGGCCGGCCTACCAGGTGCCACCGGCAGAGCGGGTGTATGGGGTGAAGTTCTGGGATGTGCAGGTAAGGTGGCATTACCCGCAGCCGGAGGTGATCCGGGTGTTGGAGGTGGTGCTGGCCTGAAGGGCGTGTGCAGAACTTGTGGGAGCGGCCTTGTGTCGCGAAAGGGCTGCGCAGCAGCCCCGGCAATCTTGCAGGATGGCTGATATCCTGGGGCCGCTGCGCGCCCCTTTCGCGACACAAGGCCGCGCCCACAAGGAACCGCGCACCGCACAGACATGAAAAAGGCGACCCTGAGGTCGCCTTTTTCTTTTCACCATCCCGCGATCAGCGAGCCGGGCCTTCAGCCACGCCCAGGTCGTCGGTCGGACGGGTGTCGACCAGCGGCGCACCACCGGAGGCCAGCTCCGATGCCAGCTTGTCGTTGTCCATTTCCTTCACCCACTTGGCCACGACCACAGTGGCAACGGCGTTGCCTACCAGGTTGGTCAGGGCACGGGCTTCAGACATGAAGCGGTCGATGCCGAGGATCAGCGCCAGGCCGGCAACCGGCAGGTGGCCTACGGCCGACAGGGTGGCAGCCAGGACGATGAAGCCCGAGCCGGTAACGCCGGCAGCACCTTTGGAAGCCACCAGCAGCACCAGCAGCAGGGTGATCTGGTGAGTGATGTCCATGGTAGTGTCGGTGGCCTGGGCGATGAACACTGCAGCCATGGTCAGGTAGATCGAGGTGCCGTCGAGGTTGAACGAGTAACCGGTCGGGATGACCAGGCCAACCACCGACTTCTTCGCACCCAGACGCTCCATCTTGGCCAGCATGCGTGGCAGGGCCGATTCCGAGGAGGAAGTGCCCAGCACGATCAGCAGTTCTTCACGGATGTAGCGGATCAGCTTGAGGACACTGAAACCGTGGGCGCGGCAGATACCGCCCAGCACCACCAGCACGAACAGCAGGCAGGTGATGTAGAAGCAGGCCATCAGGTAGCCCAATTGCACCAGCGAGCCAACGCCGTACTGGCCGATGGTGAAGGCCATTGCACCAAAGGCACCGACTGGGGCGAGCTTCATGATCATGTTGATGATGTTGAACATGACGTGGGCGAAGCGGTCGATCATGTCCAGCACCGGCTTGCCGTAGCTGCCCAGGCGGTGCAGGGCGAAGCCGAACAGCACGGAGAACATCAGCACTTGCAGGATGTCGCCGTTGGCGAAGGCGCCGACCACGGTGTTGGGAATGACGTTGAGCAGGAAGCCGACGGTGGTCTGCTGCGCGCCGGCGGCGGCGTAGGCAGCCACGCTGCTGGCGTTCAGGGTGCTGACGTCAATGTGCATGCCAGCGCCCGGCTTGACCACGTTGACGACGACGAGGCCGATGATCAGGGCGATGGTGGAGACGATTTCAAAGTACAGCAGCGCGTAGCCACCGGTCTTGCCGACCGACTTCATGCTCTGCATGCCGGCGATGCCGCTGACCACGGTGCAGAAGATGATCGGGGCGATGACCATCTTGATCAGTTTGACGAAGCCGTCTCCCAAGGGTTTGAGAGCGACGCCCGTCTCCGGGTAGTAGTGGCCGAGCAGGATACCGATGGTGATGGCGACCAACACCTGGACATACAGGGATTTGTAAAGCGGCTGACGTGTCGTCATGGCTGATTTTCCTCAAGTGTGCCGGTTCACCCTTCCCAGGGCGATGTGGCACCTGAATCGCTAACCCTCCTGCACATGGAGGGATTTGTCGTTGTGTTCGAGCTGCCTGGGCAGGCCTCTGCGAGGATCAATAGCAAGGGTGGTGCCAAAATGCCCACGAAGGGTGCAAGGGCCGTATTTGCCTGGGATAAACGCCCAACGACGGGGCGATTCTGCGGAGAAAGGCTGGCGGATTTCCGCCCGGTGGCGGGATTTGTACAGGGGTGTTGGCGGGAATCCGCCCATTGTGTTTTGCCTGCGCCGGCCCTTTCGCGGGCTCGCCCGCTCCCACAGAGTGCCCGCAGGGCTCAGGACCTGTGCGGTACCTGTGGGAGCGGGTTCACCCGCGAAAGGGCCGGCACAGGCTACAAATCAATCCAGGTTGAAGGTGATTCTGAACGCCGCACCGCCCAAGGGCGAATCTCCCAGGCTCAGCTCGGCGTCATAGCTGTCGACGATATCCTTGACCACCGCCAAGCCGATCCCCTGCCCCGGGTGCTGGCTGTCCAGCCGTTCACCCCGTTCGAGAATGCGCTCACGCTGGTCGGCCGGCACCCCAGGCCCGTCGTCCTCGACGCACAAGGTCAACTGCCCAGGCGCCTGCTCCAGGCTCACACGCACCTGGCCCAGGCTCAGGCGGTAGGCGTTCTCCAGCAAGTTGCCCAGCAGCTCCAGCAACGCGCCCTGCTCCATCGGCACCTGCGCCGCCTCGGGCAGTTGCAGGGTCACGTTCACCCGCTTGTCCCGGTACACCTTGGCCAAGGTACTGCACAGGCTGTCGAGCAACGGTCGCAGCAACACGCTGTGGCGCACCAGGCCACTCTTGCGCAGGCTGGCGCGTTGCAGCTGGTAGTCGATCTGCTGGCTCATGCGCTCGATCTGGCTCTGCAGCACGCGCGCCTGCTCGCGCTCGCCGCTACGCTGCTGCAGGCTTTCGCCCACCCCCTGCAACACCGCCAGCGGCGTCTTCAGGCTGTGCGCCAGGTCATCGAGCGAATCGCGGTAGCGTTGGCGCTGCTCGCGCTCGCTGCGCAACAGACGGTTCAGCGAGCCGGTCAGGCGCAGCAGCTCACGCGGGTGTTCGCGGCTCAGGCCATCCCGCGCCCCCGACTCCACGTCGTCCAGCTCGAGGCTGAGCCGGCGCAACGAACGCAGGCCCCAGGTCAGGCCGGCCCACAACAGCACCAGCAACGCCAGCAGGGCCGCGCCAAAGCCGAGGTAGAGCTTTTCGCGCAGGCCGTCGAGGGTGTGCTGGTATTCGCGCACCGGTTGCAGGGCGACAATGCTGTAGGCGGCGCTCTGGCCACCCAGCAGCTTGATCTCGACGTCATAGACGAAGAACTCTTCGCCATCGGCCTGGTGAATGCGGGCGAATTCGTTGCCGCGGCCGTCGTAGCGCGGGCGGTAGTTGATGTTCTGCGCGGCGGTGGCCCGCGACTGCCAGACCAGCTTGCCATCGCGGTCGAAGATATAGCCGAGCAGGCCGGTGTACGGCAGGTTGTAACGCTCGTCCGGCAGCAGGGTCGGCATCTGCAACTGGCCGTGCTCGATGCGCGCAGCGGAAATCAGCGTGGTCACATCCGAGGCCAGGCGTTGTTCGATCGACTCCTGCAGGGCCAGGCTGAAGGCTTTCTGCAGGGCCGGCAGCAGCGCCAGCATGAACAGCAGCGCCAGCACCGCGGCCGCCAGCATCAGGCGCACCCGCAGCGAACGGATCATCGGCAGCGCTCGGTGAACAGGTAGCCCAGACCGCGCACGGTGTCGATGGGTTTGAAGCCGCGCTCGCCCTCAAGCTTGCGCCGCAGGCGGCCGACCAGTACTTCGATGACATTCGGGTCACGTTCATCATCACCCGGGTACAGCTGTTCCATCAGACGGTCCTTGGCCACCACCTGCTGGTGATGGCGCATGAGGTATTCGAGGATGCGGTATTCGTAGGCAGTCAGGGCCAGGGGTTGCTCGTCCAGCGTCGCCTGCTTGCGGTTGAGGTCGAGCACCAGCGGGCCGGCGGCGATGGTTGACTGAGTGAAGCCGCTGGAGCGGCGCAGCAGGGCATTCAGGCGTGCTTCGAGTTCTTCGAACTGGAACGGCTTGACCAGGTAGTCGTCGGCACCGGCGGCCAGGCCCTCGACCTTGTCCTGCCAGTTGCCGCGGGCGGTGAGGATGAGAATGGGGAAGGTCTTGTACTGGCTGCGCAGGCGTGTGATCAGGTCCAGGCCGCCGATGCCGGGCAGGCCCAGGTCGATGACGGCCAGGTCGAAGTGGTATTGCCCGGCCTGGTACAGCGCCTCCTCGGCATCGGCGACGGCCTCGACCACATGGCCGCTTTCGCCCAGGCGGGTGTAGAGGTGATGGCGAAGCAGGGCTTCGTCCTCGACCACCAGCAGTTTCATGTGCAGCTCCTTGATATGTATTGCCTGTACCGGCCCTTTCGCGGCTAAAGCCGCTCCCACAGGTATTGCACAGGTTTTATGGACTGTGCGATCCCTGTGGGAGCGGCTTTAGCCGCGAAAGGGCCGGTACAGGATAACCCGGCTCGCCGGTCAGAACTTGTAGCTTGCAGCCAGGTAGGTCTGCGCGCTGCTGGTCAGGCGCAGGGTGCCGTCCTTCGGCCCGCCGTGCGCACCCACTTCGGTGGCGGCATTGGTGCGCAGGTAACGGTAGCCCAGTTCCACCGAGGCCTTGTCGGTGATGTCCTGGATCACACCGGCCTGCAGGCCATACGCGTAACCGTAGTCGGTATCCCGGCTGGCACCTGGCGAGTCCTGGGTCAGCTTGGTCACGCCCAGGCTGCCACCGCCAAACAGCTTGGTGGTATCACCCACCGGCAGGAACAGGTCGTAGCTGCCCAGCAGGTTCTCCTGGCGCAACTTCAGGCCACTGTGGTCGCCCGAGACGTTGTCGTAAGTCATGTAGTAGCGGCCCTGGTCATTGATCTTGCCCACCCGCACACCCCAGGTGTCGTCCTTGCCGATGATGCCGTCGGCGTTGAGGTGGTCGGTGTTGCGCTGCAGCAGGCCGGACTTGCGAACCTTGTCGCTGGTCTGGCCGTAGGTCAGGCTGGCGAAGTTGTCGTCCGCGGCCTGGGCGGTGGTGATGCCAGCGGCGCAGACGGCCATGGCGGCAAGCAGGGTGTTGAAGGTTTTCATGGCTGGATACTCCAGTTGGGTGCGCTGTTTCGGTCTGGAAGCTAGAGTAAGCAGGGCACCCTGAACCGCGACTGAACCCTGGCTGAACCCCGGCTGAACGAACCATTTGCAGAACAAGGAGTAGTGACCATGCGTGCCCTGCTGGCCTTGACCCTGATGTGCTGCGCCGCCCTCGCCCAAGCGGCGGTACAAACCCGCGAGATCCCCTACCAGGACGCCGACGGCAACCGCCTGGTCGGCTACTACGCCTATGACGACGCCCTAGAAGGCAAGCGCCCCGGCATTGTCGTGGTGCATGAGTGGTGGGGGCTGAACGACTACGTCAAGCGCCGCGCCCGCGAGCTCGCGGCGCTGGGCTACAACGCACTGGCCATCGACATGTATGGCGACGGCAAGCACACCGAGCACCCGACCGACGCCCAGACGTTCATGGCAGAGGCGATGAAGGACCCCAAGGCCGCGGAGCAGCGCTTCGATGCCGGCCTCGAACTACTGAAACTGCAGCCGAACACCAACAAGCACCAGTTGGGCGCGGTCGGTTATTGCTTCGGCGGCAAGGTGGTGCTGGATGCCGCACGCCGCGGCGAAAAACTGGACGGCGTGGTGAGCTTCCATGGCGCACTGGCCACCCAGACCCCGGCCAAGCCTGGGGTGGTACGCGCGCAGATCCTGGTCGAGCACGGCGCGGCAGACAGCATGGTTACCTCGCAGCAGGTGGAGGCGTTCAAGGCCGAGATGGATGCAGCCAAGGTCGACTATGAGTTTGTCAGTATCGAAGGGGCCAAGCATGGGTTTACCAACCCGGATGCAGACCGGCTGAGCCATGGCGAGCATGGCGGGCCGGATATCGGCTACAACAAGGCGGCGGATGAAAGCTCCTGGGCGGATATGCAGGCGTTCTTCAGGAAGGTGTTCAAGTAAGGATTGCCGGGGGCGCCCTGCGCCCCTTTCGCGACGCAAGGCCGCTGCCCCAAGGATGCATTGCCACGCTAGCTCCCTTAGTGCCCATACAGCTGGCACAATACCCCCCATGAACACACTCCCCGCCTGCTGCGCCCCGCTCCAGCACCACTGGCCCCTGCCCCGCCCGCTACCCGGCGCGGTGCTGGTCAGTTGCGCCTTCGACCCCACACGACTGGCACCCGACGACTTCCAGCGCGCCGGCGTCGTGCCAGGCGCCAGCCTGCAGCGCTCGGTGGCCAAGCGCCAGGCCGAGTACCTGGCCGGCCGGGTGTGCGCCCGCGCCGCGCTGCTACGCCTGGACGGCCGTGACTACGTGCCCGGCACCCACGAAGACCGCTCGCCCATCTGGCCAGCCGGTATCCACGGCTCGATCACCCACGGCAAAGGCTGGGCCGCTGCCGTGGTCGCCGCCGAGGGCAGTTGCCAGGGCCTGGGCCTGGATCAGGAAGCGCTGCTGGATGACCAGCGCGCCGAGCGGTTGATGGGCGAAATCCTCACCCCACCCGAAGTCGAACGCCTGGACCGCCGCCAGCTCGGCCTTGCCGTCACCCTGACTTTCTCGCTCAAGGAAAGCCTGTTCAAGACCCTTTACCCGCTGACCCGCCAGCGCTTCTACTTCGAGCACGCCGAAGTGCTGGACTGGTCCGCCGAAGGCCTGGCCCGCCTGCGCCTGCTCACCGACCTGTCGCCGCAGTGGCGGCATGGCAGCGAACTGCAGGGCCAGTTCTGCCTGCAGGACGGCCACCTGCTCAGCCTGGTCAGCGTCTGACCGTCACAACGGTGCCTGCTGCCGTGGCCAGTTCAGGCTGAAGCAGGCCCCGCCCAGCGCGGCGCTGCGCCCCACCGTGGCCCGGCCCGCGTGCCAGTAAATGATCCGCCGCACGATCGACAGGCCCAGGCCATGCCCGCCCGAGGCGCGGGTGCGGCTGTCGTCGAGGCGGGTGAACGGTGTGAAGATGCGGTCCCAGAAGCCCTCGGGGATCCCCGGGCCGTCATCCTCCACATCGATACGGCAGCGTTGCTGCCCCAACTGGTAGCTAAGGCGCACCTCGGCCTCGGCATGGCGCATGGCGTTGCCCACCAGGTTCTGCAGGGCCCGGTGCAGGTAGCGCGGCTCGGCCTCGACCCAGGCACCTTCGGCATCGGCGCCCTGGCATTCACCTCGCACCACCCGTACCTCGGCACGCAGCGGCGCGAGCTCTTCGATCACCCGGTCAAGCAAGGCATCCAGGTCGATCCGCTGGAACTTCAAGGCCGGCGCCCCCTGCTCCAGACGGGCATAGGTGAGCATCTCGTCGACCAGCTTGTCGAGATCCTGGATATCGCCGTCCATGCCCGCCAGGTGTTTGGCCCGTGCCTGCTCGGTGGTGGCGTTCTCGATCATCTCCAGGCCAAAACGCAGGCGGGCCACCGGCGTGCGCAGCTCGTGGGAAACCGCCCGCACCAGCTCACGCTGCATGGTCAGCGAGCGCTGCAGGTGCTCGGCCATGCCGTTGAAGGCTGCAGCCAGGCGCCCTACCGAGTCGGCGTCGCCGGCCGGCACGCGGGTGTCCAGGCTACCCTGAGCGATACGCGTGGCGGCAATCTCCAGGCCCGACACGCGCCGCTCCAGCTGGCGCACCAGCAGGTAGACCACCAGGCCGATCAGGCACAGGCCGAGAAAGGCGATCAGGATCAGCAACTGCGGCGGATACGGGTTGAGCTGGTACAGCGGGCCGATTTCCAGCACCCAGGGCGAGCCAGCCAGCCCGGCGAACACGCGGATCGAGTCACCATCCTTGCCCAGGGCCATGACCGTGTCGCCCTCCTCGACCCGGCGCCGCTGGTCATCGTCCAGGCTCACCCGCTCGATGCGCTGCAGGGCCACGCCAAAGCCGAAACCCTTTTCTTTCTTGATCTGTGCCAGGCGCTGCTGCTGCTCGGTTACCGGGTAGCGCACCAGTTCGTCGGCCAGCAGGTAGAGGGTGGCCCGCGCCAGTTGCTCGCTTATCTGCTTGATCTGCGCTACCAGCATCAGGTCTTCCTGGCCGACCTTGCGCAGTACCTGGGCCGCATGCGGGCCGGTCTTCTCGACCACCACCAGGCCGCGGTACAGGCGCGCCCGCTGGCCACCATCGAGGGTGCGCGCGGTCATTGGCTGCAGCGCCAACGGCACGCCAAGCAGGCGCTCCCAGATCAGCAGTGAACGCTTGCGCTCGGTGTCGTTCTGCAGCGCCAGGTTGTCGGCCATCAGGCTGAAAGTACCCTGGGCCAGGCCCTCGCGGTGCTGGGCGGCACGCACTTCGTTGACCAGGTGCAGGCTGAGCACCCCGAGCAGGGCCACCAGCACCAGCACGGCCAGCATGCCGCCATAGATGCGCAGGAAGATCGAGTTGTTCATGAGGCCTCGCCAACGAACAGGTAGCCTTTGCTGCGCAGGGTCTTGATCAGCCTTGGCTGGAGCGGGTCGTCGCCGATCTTGGGGCGGATCCTGGAAATGCGTATGTCGATGGAACGGTCCTGGCCGTCGTAGCCGACGCCACGTAGCGCGGTGAAGATCTGCTCGCGCGTCAGCACCCGGCCGGCGTTGCTGGCCAGCAGCCAGAGCAGGTCGAATTCGGCGCCGGTCAGCTCGATCAGTTGTTCACCCAGACGCGCCTCGCGCAGGCGATTGTCGATGCGCAGCGCGCCGAAGGCCAGGTCCTGGCGCTTGCTGTCCGGTGCTTCGCTGCGGCGCAGCAGGGCCTGAATGCGCGCCAGCAGCAGGCGTGGGCGTACGGGTTTGCAAACGTAGTCGTCGGCCCCCAGGTCCAGGCCCTGGACCTGGTCGAGTTCATCGCTGCGTGCGGTCAGCATGAGGATCGGGCCGGGGTACTGGCTGCGCACCCGGCGGCAGATGCTCAGGCCGTCCTCGCCGGGCAGCATCAGGTCGAGAATGACCAGGTCGGGCTGGCTGTCGACGATGCGCCGCGCAGCGCGGGCGCCATCGCCCTCGACGCTGACTTCGAAGCCGTTGGCCTGCAGGTACTCGGCGGTGAGCTCGGCCAGGCGCTGGTCGTCTTCGACGATGAGGATACGGGGTGCGGGGTGGTCCATGGCTTGTGCCTTTGCTTGTTGTTTTTCTGTGGCCTGTACCGGCCTGTTCGCGGGCACGCCCGCTCCCACAGGGACCGCGCCCCTTTCAAGGCTTGCACAGTACCTGTGGGAGCGGGCGAGCCCGCGAAGGGGCCGGTGCAGGAAACATGACCCTTTAACCAAAAGGCAACATCTGCTTCGGATACTACGTCCCGCCCCCAGGCACTGCCAACCTGCCAGCAGCCCCTCGACTGAACCGTTTTTTGTGACAGGGTTCGCGCCCGAAAAATTCTGCCCAGAACCGGCAAGGCGCAGAAAAATACTGCAAACCACTTGGCACAAGGCCTACAGCGAATACCCACCATTCACTCACAAAGTACGCACAAGTTATCCACAGGCGCTCGCCTTGCAAAGCCCCCAATACCGCATTATCTTGTATCCCGATCGCAGCGAACCACTAGATATAGGGTTTCGTGCAAAATCACACACAAAAGTCAACCCGCAAAATCAAGCGTTTTTTCGGGTGAACTTCAAGTGATTTCAGCAGCCAAACCGCTCCTGCGGAGGCGACCGAGGCAAGCCCTTCCAGGGCCTTGTTCGGGTATGGGTGTGGCAGGCCAGGCCTGGCATCCATCAGCAACAGTTTTTGGGCACGGCCCAGAACCTTTGACTTCGGCCAGGGAGCGGCAAGCCATTGCCCCTTATTCCTGAGTCTGTCCCGAAGTCGGTACGCCCGCGCGGGCGGATGCGCATGCATTGCCCATCCCCGCCAGGCCATCGAGCAAGTGGACGGAACGGTGGGCGCCCAAAAGGCGCCTGAACAATATAGAAACTGTGGAGACACCCACCCATGCAAACCGACACAACTCGCGAGAACCCGCAGGCCAAGGTGCCGCAGGCCGCCGATTCCAACCAGGATCTGGCCGCCACCGCCCCCGGCCAACTGCGCGTGATCAAGCGTAACGGCACTGTCGTCCCCTACACCGACGACAAGATCACCGTTGCCATCACCAAGGCGTTCCTCGCAGTTGAAGGCGGCACCGCCGCCGCTTCGTCGCGCATCCACGACACCGTCGCGCGCCTGACCGAGCAGGTCACCGCCACGTTCAAGCGTCGCATGCCATCGGGTGGCACCATCCACATCGAAGAAATCCAGGACCAGGTCGAACTGGCCCTGATGCGCGCCGGCGAGCAGAAAGTCGCCCGTGACTACGTCATCTACCGCGAGCAGCGCGCCAAGGAGCGTGCCACCCGCGTGAACGCCGAGTCCGTGGTCGAGCCGCACCCGTCCATCCGCATCACCCTGGCCGACGGCAGCCTGGCGCCGCTCGACATGGCCCGCCTGAACACCATCATCAGCGAAGCCTGCGAAGGCCTGGCCGAAGTCGATGGCGACCTGATCCAGCGCGACACCCTGAAGAACCTGTACGACGGCGTGGCCATCAAGGACGTCAACACCGCCCTGGTAATGACCGCCCGTACCCTGGTAGAGCGCGAGCCGAACTACTCGTTCGTGACCGCCCGCCTGCTGATGGACACCCTGCGCGCCGAAGGCCTGGGCTTCCTGAACGTGGCCGAGAGCGCCACCCACCACGAAATGGCCGACCTGTACGCCAAGGCCCTGCCAGCCTACATCGACAAAGGCGTCGAGTTCGAGCTGCTGGACCCGGCCCTGAAAGGCTACGACCTGGACCGCCTGGGCAAGGCCATCGACCACGAGCGTGACCAGCAATTCACCTACCTGGGCCTGCAGACCCTGTACGACCGCTACTTCATCCACAAGGATGGCGTGCGCTTCGAGCTGCCACAGGTATTCTTCATGCGTGTGGCCATGGGCCTGGCGCTGGAAGAGAAAGACAAGGAAGCCCGTGCGATCGAGTTCTACAACCTGTTGTCGTCGTTCGACTACATGGCCTCGACCCCGACCCTGTTCAACGCCGGCACCCTGCGCCCGCAGCTGTCCAGCTGCTACCTGACCACCGTGCCGGACGACCTGTCGGGCATCTACCACGCGATCCACGACAACGCCATGCTGTCGAAATTCGCCGGTGGCCTGGGCAACGACTGGACCCCTGTGCGTGCACTGGGCTCCTACATCAAGGGCACCAACGGCAAGTCGCAGGGCGTGGTTCCGTTCCTGAAAGTGGTCAACGACACCGCCGTTGCCGTGAACCAGGGTGGCAAGCGCAAGGGCGCCGTGTGTGCCTACCTGGAAACCTGGCACCTGGACATCGAAGAGTTCATCGAGCTGCGCAAGAACACCGGTGATGACCGTCGTCGTACCCACGACATGAACACCGCCAACTGGATCCCTGACCTGTTCATGAAGCGTGTCTTCGATGACGGCAAGTGGACCCTGTTCTCGCCTTCGGAAGTGCCAGACCTGCACGACCTGACCGGCAAGGCCTTCGAAGAGCGCTACGAGTACTACGAAGCCCTGACCGAGTACAACAAGATCAAGGTGTTCAAGACCATCCAGGCCAAAGACCTGTGGCGCAAGATGCTGTCGATGCTGTTCGAGACCGGCCACCCGTGGCTGACCTTCAAGGACCCGTGCAACCTGCGTTCGCCGCAGCAGCACGTGGGCGTGGTCCACAGCTCGAACCTGTGCACCGAGATCACCCTGAACACCAACAAGGACGAGATCGCGGTCTGCAACCTGGGCTCGATCAACCTGCCGAACCACATCGTCGACGGCAAGCTGGACACCGCCAAGCTGCAACGCACCGTGAACACCGCCGTGCGCATGCTCGACAACGTGATCGACATCAACTACTACTCGGTGCCGCAAGCGCGTAACTCGAACTTCAAGCACCGCCCGGTCGGCCTGGGCATCATGGGCTTCCAGGATGCGCTGTACCTGCAGCACATTCCGTACGGTTCCGATGCCGCCGTCGAGTTCGCCGACAAGTCGATGGAAGCGGTCAGCTACTACGCCATCCAGGCGTCCTGCGACCTGGCCGACGAGCGCGGTGCGTACGAGACCTTCCAGGGTTCGCTGTGGTCCAAGGGCATCCTGCCGCTGGATTCGCAACAGATCCTGATCGAAGCCCGTGGTGCCAAGTACATCGACGTCAACCTGGAAGAGTCCCTGGACTGGGCCCCGGTGCGCGAGCGCGTCAAGAAAGGTATTCGTAACTCGAACATCATGGCCATCGCGCCGACCGCGACCATCGCCAACATCACCGGCGTGTCGCAGTCCATCGAGCCGACCTACCAGAACCTGTACGTGAAATCGAACCTGTCGGGCGAGTTCACCGTGATCAACCCGTACCTGGTCCGCGACCTGAAGGCCCGTGGCCTGTGGGACTCGGTAATGATCAACGACCTGAAGTACTACGACGGTTCGGTGCAGCAGATCGAGCGTATCCCGCAAGAGCTGAAAGACCTGTACGCCACCGCGTTCGAAGTCGAGACCAAGTGGATCGTCGATGCCGCCTCGCGTCGCCAGAAGTGGATCGACCAGGCCCAGTCGCTGAACCTGTACATCGCCGGCGCCTCGGGCAAGAAGCTGGACGTGACCTACCGCATGGCCTGGTACCGTGGTCTGAAGACCACCTACTACCTCCGTGCCCTGGCCGCGACCAGCACCGAGAAGTCGACCATCAACACCGGCAAGCTCAATGCCGTTTCCAGCGGTGGCGACAGCGCCCCGGTCCAGGCAGCCGGCCCTGCGCCAGTGCCGAAGGCCTGCGCGATCGACGAGCCTGACTGCGAAGCCTGCCAGTAAGGCCAGGCCGAGGCTTCCTACGGGAAGCCTCAACGCGTTTTGCGCACCACTGCGGACCCTGTGGGAGCGGGTTCACCCGCGATGAGGCCGGCACTCCCGCCGCCTCTCCACAGCCAGACACAACAAGCCGTGGCTGCAAAGCCGCGGCCAGCCCTTTTCGGGCACTTCAGATTTGCGTGCACCGCACCGCAACCAAGATCCACCGGCCATACTTGATAGATGGCCCTCAAGCAGGAGAATCTCACCATGCTGAGCTGGGACGAATTCGATAAAGAAGACGGCGAAGTAGCCGCCAAAGGCAACACCCCTGCGCAGGCCGCTGCCGCCGCCACCCTCGACAAGCTCGACAGCGCCGGTGGTGCCGCCGCCCTGGAAGCCCGTGTCGCCACCGCCGACGACTCCGACGCGGTCAAGCGCGCCAAGGCTGCCCTGAACGACCTCGACATCGCCGAAGGCCTGGCCGAGCTGGAAGGCTCCAGCGCCCGCGTGCGCGTTGACGAAAAGCGCATGATCAACTGCCGCGCCGACCTCAACCAGCTGGTACCGTTCAAGTACGACTGGGCCTGGCAGAAGTACCTGGACGGCTGCGCCAACCACTGGATGCCGCAAGAGGTCAACATGACCGCCGACATCGCCCTGTGGAAGAGCATGGACGGCCTGACCGAAGACGAGCGTCGCATCGTCATGCGCAACCTCGGTTTCTTCTCCACCGCCGACTCGCTGGTCGCCAACAACCTGGCCCTGGCCGTGTACCGCCTGATCACCAACCCGGAGTGCCGCCAGTACATCCTGCGCCAGGCCTTCGAAGAGGCGATCCATACCCACGCCTACCAGTACTGCATCGAGTCGCTGGGCATGGATGAAGGCGAGATCTTCAACATGTACCACGAGATCCCGTCGGTCGCGAAGAAAGCTGCCTGGGGCCTGAAGTACACCCGCGCCATCTCCGATCCGGAATTCAACACCGGCACCGTCGAAACCGACAAAGAGCTGCTGCGCAACCTGATCGCCTACTACTGCGTACTGGAGGGCATCTTCTTCTACTGCGGCTTCACCCAGATCCTGTCCATGGGCCGCCGCAACAAGATGACCGGCGTGGCCGAGCAGTTCCAGTACATCCTGCGTGACGAGTCGATGCACCTGAACTTCGGTATCGACGTGATCAACCAGATCAAGATCGAGAACCCGCACCTGTGGGACGCGGCGATGAAGGAAGAAGCGACCCAGATGATCCTGCAAGGGACCCAGCTGGAGATCGAATACGCCCGTGACACCATGCCACGCGGCGTGCTGGGCATGAACGCAGCGATGATGGAGGACTACCTCAAGTTCATCGCCAACCGTCGCCTGACCCAGATTGGTCTGAAAGAAGAGTATCCAGGGACTACCAACCCGTTCCCGTGGATGAGCGAGATCATGGACTTGAAGAAGGAGAAGAACTTCTTCGAGACTCGTGTGATCGAGTATCAGACTGGCGGTGCACTGAGCTGGGACTGATCGTCCGGGCTGAGCCTTATTTTTCAGCGAGAACCGAACGAATTTCAGATTTTCCGAATTCTCGCACCAAATAAGCGCATTAAATGAAAAAAGCCACCTGAGCCGCAAAGGCCAAGGTGGCTTTTTCGTATAAGCCGAAGAACGGCTAAACCCCTACCCGCTTCAGCGCCCTGATTTCATCCCGTATTTTTGCCAGAAGCTCGTCCACATCACCCTCCTGACCTAACTGCATCAAGACAATCAAGGTCGCAGGATTCACTCCTAGTCGCTCCGCAAATTCTTCCATTTTTTCGATCGTTGGGCTGCGAATGCCACGCTCAATTGTGGAAACGAAGGATTGGCTCGCCCCCAGCTGCTCTTGTGCGATCTCCTTTCGTACCCGCACCTCCTTAAGCGCGGAGCCAAAAGCCAACTTGCGTTCCATCTGGTTACCCACAAAAGGAACGATAAAGCCCTGATGCGGACTAAAACGCTATGCTGCATACAGCATATGTGAGAAGATTCGTTGTACTACTAATTAATCAGTACGACCCCACTCCGTCTCCGTTTTGATTGAGGTTTCAAGCCGTGTTTGTTTCAGATCCCCAGGAAGAGGTCATCACTCTTATAGGCAAGGTCGACCCCAGCCACAAGAGTTGGCCTAGAGTTGATACGAGCGAAACATTCTTCCAGGTTCATACTAAGCAGCAAGGGGACCCCAAGCTCACCTTCGGCGTAATATTGCTGGCGACCCCGCGGGCGCTCCTAGATTTTCTGGAATGCTGTCAACGGGATGAGCAAATACGAATTGTACAGATTATTATATCAACCCCTCCTCATGTTAACCGGTCCAGGAAATGGCGCACCGAGGCACTCGTCAAACTGGAGGTAGGCTTCGATGACAATGAAGTTCCAAACTCGATCATCTACCACACGATTGACGAAACCTACTACGAGGATCGTGTGTACGGAAAGCGCAGAAACCGAGGCCAACCAGCATTAAAAACAGTATACAAATCGCGCTCAAGAAGCTCACCAGCTCAAGGAAAAGTTAACAAGCAGCAGTCACTAGACAGCAGAAGCGGTGTCCACTGCTAAAACGTACAACGCTTGGAATCACTTTTTAGAGCTCACGCTCTTTTTAGCTCGCGCGGGCCACGCCCTCCACTAGGCCGTGGAGTGCTTCTTCAACATGAGAAACACTTCAACAGTATTAAGTAGATCAACCAGGCAATCCGGGTGCGACATATTAATTCGCACTCCATCACCTAAAACTAGTTAAAAGCTAGGATTTGAAAACACTATGTTTTGCTTCAAAAGCCAAAACAGATGAAACGATTCATCAAAGTTTATGATTTTTAGCTTCCGAATGAATCCATGATCAAATCTCCCGCAAATGCTGGTCAGCGAGGTCAGCTGGTAATCCAAAGGCCTGGTCCACAGTGCCATAGTCCAAGAGCCGGGGCGCACTGCGACATGGCTGGTCACCGAAGCTTATGACTGGCTGATCGTGAAGACCGGGACGCTCAGCTCGGTCCAAGGGATGGAGTCGATCGCCACGCCGGGCCCCGCAACGAGTTGGACATGCGCTACTGGGCCGCGCAAAGCGTCACAACGGTCCAGAACTATGTGCTGGCGGCTCTCTTCACCGTTCTGGTGTTTTGCGTCCGCTTGGTCGTGCTACTGATGACCATACCGCTGTTCGCCATGGCGGCACTGACGGGTCTGGTCGACGGCCTGGTGCGCCGAGATCTGCGCAAATTCGGCACAGGTCGCGAATCCAGCTATCTCTATCACAACGCCCGCGCAACGATCATGCCGTTGGCTATTTTCCCTGGACCTTCTACTTGGCACTCCCGATCAGCATCAGTCCCATGGTGGTGGTGCTACCTTTCGCTGCCTTGCTCGGCGTGTCCGTGAGCATTAAGGCGGCTAGCTTCAAGAAATATCTCTAAACGACTTGATGCAGAATGCTTACTCCCGGATTTTCAGCTATCGAGTCGCTTTTGACTGGCTGATTACTGCGCACTTGACCTAGGAATTTTCCCACGCAACCACCAGAAATATCTTAAAGAAATTTAAACTTTTTTACGATACATTTGAACTTATCATCAATACCACCCCGGACTTAAGAATGCGACTCGCCGCTATCATTCCTCTGCTTTTTTTAACCTTACAAAATTCAGCCGCTGTCACAATAGAAACAATCGGCGCAAGATATGAACAAGGCGGTACTAGATATTATTTCGTTATCACTGACTGGTACAAATCCGGAACAAAATTCTGCCAAAGCCAAAGCGGTGGAAAATGTTACTTAGCAATATATGGAATTCATGGACCTGGCAACTATATGAACATGATAGGAAGCAATTACAAGTGGTCAGATCTAGAAACCAACACTTCAATGCTTGACCTGTATTACCAAATGAGATCAAAAGGCGGCTTCACAATCCCTTTTGACGGAAGCCTATTTGTCCCTTCAAGCGTGAAAGTTAAAGACGACTTCTGCATAGGCTTCGCTCAAGCCTCGACCACCCCCACTACCGGAGGGGTTGTCGGACCAATAGGGCCTTGCACACAGGTTCAAAAACCGACACTAACTTGTTACGCAACTGGAAGCATCATAATAGACCATGGCGCACTTAGCCATAAATCCATAGATGGGAAATCAGCTGGAGCGCAGCTTTCTTTCAGGTGTAAAGGAGCTGCGACAAGTGTTTTTCTAAAATCTACCGAAACGGACACAGACGGTGTACAGCTAACAACGAGTGGCAATTTATACTCAAAGTTGACTGTTGAAAATGAGGATCTAGCAAGAGGTGTCGTCATACCAATTAAAAATGACGTAACCGAGCGAATTTATATCAAGTCAACATTAAAAACCAAAGGACCGGTGATGCCAGGAAAATTCTTAGGCTCATCAGTAATTACCATTTCCTTACCGTAACCGCGCAAGCTCATAAATTAATAGGCATTATCAGAAATGGCTTATATAAATCTCCCAAACGCCCTCTTACTAGCCATCACATTTTATTCCCTAACTGCCACGGCCAACGCCAGCTTAAGCCAAATAACTGCGACTATCAAAGGTGTCGTCTACGCTGACCCTCCCTGCATCGTCAATAATAACTCACCAATTATCGGATCATTCGGAGACGTAGATGTAGAAAAAATTGATGGGAATTATAAAACCATTACTTTAAATTATTCTCTTGACTGCAGCCGGGCAGTCAGCAATGACTTAAGGTTTTATATATCCGGCAAGGCTACCGAGTTCGATCTTGGGGCATTATATGTCCCAGACCACAAAAACATCGGAATAACCTTTAAAAGAGACGGCCATCATCACGCAATTAATACGTACTACTCATTAACCCCCTTAAACCCACCAACTTTACAAGCCGTTTTGATTAAGCGGCCTGACGGCGATATCAATGGCGGCCCATTCAGATCCTCCGCCGCCTTAGTAGTTGAGTACCAATAACGGACACAATTTCATCTACATTTTTTTGCAATCGCCAGTTTTACGTCAAACGCTGCAAATACACCTGCATTCTCGGCAAAATATTTCGACTTCAGACCTATCAAAATAACGACAAAAGTGAAAATAGTGCAGTGCGATTTTTCACACACATCGCAGCAGAAATTCATATATGACACTCCCGGCAGCCCACACCTGAGCAACAGAGGGCTGACCAAGGGAAACCAAACATTTAAAGAATTTGCATGTGCTGCTACTCCAAAAGAAAAGCAGCGCACCTTTGGTGCCATCTTATCAATAGAAAGCTTGGATAGTAGACGCGTAACCGGCTGTAAAAACTCTTAATAGCAGTCTTTGCAGAGTAACAGCATTACCAATACTCACAACACAAATTTACAGCTCAACCCCGGCACAACCAAGGCACCAGAACGCATGTAAGCTCAAGAATATTACTCTAGATTTTTCCGCTTAATTAAGATGACCAAAGGCTGGCCTGGTTTCATGCAAGGGTGCGTTCTATAAGCGCTTATTTAAGCGCCATAGAGACATCGTGCATGTCCAAAACTTATCGGATCGTCAATGAAATTCTCAATCAGCTCTAGCCGGATGGAGATTAGATCCATAAAGCCCACCTAGCTGACCAGCGATAACATGAGTGCCTGATTCAACCTCTCAATAGCCTTCTTAAGCTGATCAACCGCGTGCTCCAACTCCTGTGAAGGTATCTGGGCAAGTAAACACACCGCCTCCAACTGCCGACAGCATTCGACCACCTGATCACCCCTGACCACTCGCGCAGCACCTTTCATGCGATGCGCAAGCTCGCCGAGCTTGTTGGTGTCCCTCTCAAGCAGCAATACATTCAACTGCTCACAATCACTGCGGTTGTTCTTGATCAGCTCGTCGAGTATCTGGCGAAACTTCACTGGCTCGCTACTGATCATCAGCTCCAGCGGCCCCAGGTCAATGACCTGCGACGTCTGAGGTGGCAGCATCAGCTGTTCCTGCTGACAGTGTTCAATAGTCTCCTCGGAATATGCATCTTCCGGCTGCAACGCGCGTAGCCGAGCATCCAACTCATCCAGACCCACTGGTTTAATTAGGCAATCGTTCATACCAGCCTGAATGCACAACTCGATTTCTTCTGGTTGAGCGTCTGCCGTCAGACCGATGATCACGGTCGCAGCTAAGCCCTGTTCCTGCTCGGTCTGGCGTACGGCACGGGTGAAATCGGTACCGTTCATTACCGGCATATGGCAGTCTGTGATAATGATGTCGAAAGGTTGCTCGCACCAACGCGCGTAAGCCAGCTTACCGTTCTCTGCCTCGAATACGTCATGGCCGAGGTAGTTCAGTTGCTGATGCAACACTTGGCGATTGATCCGGTGGTCGTCAACCACCAACACCTGCAATCGATACCGGGGAACATCCTGGGTCAAGGCAGACACCTGATCGAACTCGATCGGCTCCAACACTTGCAAGCGCATCTGGACGTCGACCCGAGTGCCCCGCCCCAGGGTACTGGTCAGGTCCACTCTGCCCCCCATCATTTCGCATAGCGATCGGCTGATCACCAACCCCAGCCCAGTCCCTTCGGTATGCTGGACATTGCGTTGGGCCTGGGCAAAAGGTCTGAACAAGCGCTCTTGATCGCCCGTGCTGATACCCACGCCAGTATCTTCGACACTCAGGTTGACTGTGAGCAGGCTGGCATCGATCAACATCCCAGCAATACAGATAGTGATCCTCCCCTCTTCGGTGAACTTGATTGCATTGCTAACTAGATTGGAAAGAATCTGTTTGAAACGCAGGGCATCGATGAGCACATCACAGTTGATGCTCGAATCGATCTCGAGGACCAGGGTCAGGCGTTTCTGCCGTGCCAGGCCTTCAAACACGCGCGCCACCGATTCCACAAGCTCTCGAAGGTTGGCGCGCTTGGGCAACAGGCTCAGGCGTCCAGACTCGATTCGAGCGATGTCCAGGATATCGCCGATCAACTCCAGCAGGCTCTTTGCAGAGGCATGGGCGATTTCGATGCTGGCGCGATCAATCGGCTTGTCATCCGCACGCTTGAGGGCGAGTTCGAGAATGCCGATCACAGCATTCATCGGTGTTCGGATCTCATGGCTCATGGTGGCCAGGAAACTGGTCTTGGCGCGGCTGGCATCGTCGGCAAGTGTCTTAGCCTCTTGCAGTTGTTGAACAAGCTGGCGGTGCTCGGTGATGTCCAACCAGCCGCAGATAACCCCTTTGATCTGGCCTGTAGAATCCCGGAAGGGTTGCACCCAGTGATTGATCCACACTTCTCTGCCCTGCAGGACGATGGCATGCACCGACTCGATGGTCTGGCCGTCACGCATGGCTTGTAGGTAACTACGGTGAAAATCCGGGCGGCTCTCGAAGTTTTCCTTGGGTAGCTGGCGCACTGTCTTGTTTAGCACTTGATCAGCGCTCAGGCCGACACTTTTCAGATAGCTGCGATTGCACGACAGCATGCGCCCTTTGATATCGCGTACATACAGCGGCGGAGGCATGCAGTCGGTTAGGGTTTCGACAAACTGCAACTGATCGTTGAGCATCCGCTCGGCTTTGAGCCGTGCTTTGATCTGGCGCCGCAGATAGAACACCCATACCAGCAACAGCACCAGCAGAACCACAGCAGCGGCGACGATTTCGTTAATCACCCGTTGGTAATCGACCCAGGTCTGTCCACTCATTCCCGGCGGCGAGCGCCAGCGATTGGAGATGGCATTGAGCTCGTCGGGTGCAACGGTCTGCAAAACCTTGTCGATGATGGACTGAAGCTCGACATCACTGCGGCGCATCGCGAAGTTTGTTGTGGATGGACCAAGATCGAGCATTTGATTTATGACCAGTCTGTCACGGAATAACCGCTCAATGTAGTAGCGCGCGGCAGGCAGCGACACCATGGCCGCATCGGCCTTGCCCTGGTAAAGCAGATTCATCGCATCCAACGAGCTGCCCGCTTCCATCACTACAGTTTCCGGATAACGTTTACGCAATTGCCGGATAGCCACGTGACCTGTAGGAACAGCCACCCGCTTTTCATCCAAGCTCACCAGTTTGCCTTGTTGATCAACGCTACTGAGCAAAACAAAAGGACTGTTGAGCAGCGACCGGGAAAAGCGCAGATACTCTTCCCTTTCTGGACTGGCCGTCATCAACGCCAGATCGGCTTGACCTAGATTTACCGCTTCGATGATTTGCGGGAGGCCGCCACTGCGCGTAACCACTTCAAAATGCAGGCCAGTAGTGAGGGTGATCACTTCAAGGAGATCGGCTATCGCCCCCGAAAATACACCGTTCGAATCAAAGAACGCACCCGGCGCAAAATCATCATTGATCACCAGACGTACCACCGGGTGTCGATGGATCCAGCGCACCTGCTCTGCCGTCAGGTCGACAGACTCTTCACCGGGAATGAAGCTATTGCCCACCCAGCGTTTGGCCAGGGTGCGCAATTGGTCTTCACCGATAGTCTCTATGGCGGTGTTGATCAATTGCAGCAACCGCGTGTTGCCGGCCGCTAACGCATAACTGTAATCGCCGCCCCGCACGCCTGCGAAACGTTCAAAACGGACATAGTTGTAGAACGCACGGTTGATTAGGAAATACGCACTGTACAGGTCATCTAAGTACACATCCGCCTGGCCAAAGGCGGCAGCGGCTATCGCCTTTTCATGGCTGCCATAAACCCGAATATGGGCCCGAGGGTAGCGCTTCTTGAGCTCGACGCTGTGTTCATCCGTGATCGCTACGCGCAACCCGGCAAGGTCGGAGGGCGATTGCCTTCTTTCAGAACTGCGCTTGAACACCGCCAGCCGATCCTGGGCATAGGGCGTGCTTAGCAGCAGGTCTGAACCCGGCTCCGTGCTGCCATGGGTGCTGATCACATCAACGCGCCCGGCCTGCAACGCCTTCCGTGCCTCCTGCTCGTTGCCGTAGGTCACTATCTTGACTTGCAAGCCCAATAGCTGCGCGACCAAAGCTGTGACATCGGCACTGATGCCTTCGTACAGGCTATCTTGGACATTGACCGAAAATGGCGCGGACTCGGTCTGTGACACACCGACCCTGAGCTCAGCCTTATGGCGCAGCCATTGCCAGTCCTCTATCGAAATCGCCATATCGTGGCGATCGATTTGCAACCGGCTGGCCAGCGTCCTAGGAACTGCTGGCAGTGAGGTCGCCAGCACCGAAGCGCAGCTCAACATCAGGCCAATGGATAGGCAGACAATACGTAGATACATGCTAGATAAAAGCCGAGGCAGTCTGGGATGGCCAACAAGACGGCGCAATGATAGTTCAAAGCAGTTACCGTCGCTCATTCATTACAAGCCGCCTTGCTCCGTCCTTTGGGTGCAAAAGTCGATCAGATGACGCTCCGGCATGGGGCGAGCAAACAAAAAGCCTTGGGCAAGGGTACCGCCCAGCTCGATCAGCCGAGCCTGTTGCTCCACGGTCTCTACCCCTTCGATGACTAGCGAGATACCCAGTGCATGGGCCAATGCCACCGCACAGCTAATGATCGCGGCGCTCTTGGGCTGGCTTTGCATCTTGCGTACAAATGCGCGATCAAGCTTGACCTGGGTAAAAGGTAGTTCGCTAAGCCGGTCCAGCGAGGAGTAGCCTGCGCCAAAATCATCCATGGCCAACCCGCAACCGAGAATACGCAGCCGTACAAGATTCTCTAAACTACTTGCGGGCGCGCTGATCAAGGAGGACTCGGTAATTTCGAACGTGACGCTGGTGGCAGACACCTGGGCGCGTTTGAGCATGAGTGGGATGCGCTCAGTCAGCGCGGTACGAGCAAGCTGTGATGGATGCAGGTTGAAGGCCAGATTGATCGCCCTGCCCTCCAGTTTCAGTCTTTGCTGCAGCGAAAGGCCCTGCTCGAACAATTGCCAGAACAACCGGTCGATAAGGTTGTGCGCTTCCATCACCGAAAGAAAGTGCGCAGGTGTCAACACCCCCCATTGCGGATGCTTCCAGCGTGCGAGCACTTCTGCGCCGACCATCACATTACCTTGAAGCGTGACTTTAGGTTGGTAGTAGGCCTCGAACTCACCGTTGTCTAGCCCCTGCTGCACATCGCTCAGGGTGGGGAGTTCTGCAGGCGACAAGCGTTGTGGGACAGCACTGCATAACTCCCGGTAGCGCTTGACCAATTGACTGAATTCTTCAAGTTTGAACGGCTTGCCAAGATCGCCCAGAAAGGTCAGACCCAGACAGTGGATCATCGCGACCGTGGCCTGGCGCAAAACGGGGTCAAGTTCGCTGCACAAAACCACCGCCCTGACCTTGCCACCGCTACTAGCATGGCGTAGCAATGCCAAACCATCCATACCTGCCATTTTAAGGTCGCATAGAAGGATGTCCACCGTGTCGCAAGCGGATAATTGGCTAATTGCTTCATTGCCATCTGACGCTTGCAAAATCGGACCTGGTAGGAGTTTTTTCAGCGCCGTCACGGTGACGAGGCGCTGAAAGGGTTCATCCTCCAGCACCAAAACAGTCAAATCTTGCATTGTAGGTCTACACATGGCCCATTGAACGACAAACAGTGTGCAAACATGCCAAGGTCCTTTCCATCAGAATTTTCCTGCGCTACGCTAGAATTTTCCCAGCGCGAACCGGGAAGGATTACAGCGCAGTGCTGCATAGAGCATACTGTCATCCGGTGCAGCGAGACTACACACCTCGCAACAAAATCATTTCAAGGTAGGCTTATATGCATAGCGTTCTAATAGTTGACGACCACCCAGTCATTCGAATGGCAGTTCGCGTTCTATTGGAAAAGCACGGCATGCGCGTAGCCGGCGAAACAGATAATGGCATAGATGCAATCCAGCTCACACGTGAACTCGCCCCTCAGGTGGTTGTTCTTGATATTGGCATTCCTAAGCTGGACGGATTTACCGTTATTTCGAGAATAAAAGCGCTGGATGTGCGTAGCGAGATATTGATTTTGACTTCACACCCCGCCGACTCGGTTTGTCGACGCTGCATTCAGCTGGGCGCACGCGGCTTTGTCAATAAGGAAGAGGATTTAGCCAGTCTGATTTCAGCAATCAAGGCAGTGGTTTCCGGCTACACCTTTTTTCCTGTCCTCACGTTTGATAGCGTAACCTCAACCGAACAGCCAACTGAGATGGAGTTAATTCGCTCGCTGACCGACCGAGAAATGACAGTATTGCAATATTTAGCCCAAGGTTATTCAAATAAACAGATCAGTGAAATCCTTCTACTCAGCAACAAGACTGTAAGCACCTATAAAATCCGAATACTACAAAAACTGGGAATCTCCTCACTGATAGATCTTGCCGAGTTCGCCAAACGCAACTCATTGATTTCTCGATAGCCAGCGAGAAGACCTCTAGGAAATTTCTTAGGGCTGCTTCAGCAACGTCCTACATACATCTCCCGTAACCTCTTCTAGGCTAACCCCACCTCAACGGTACGCAGGTATTCGAGATAGACACCTGCTCCATTGAGTTCCCCATCAAGGATTCCAACATCACCTAGGAGTATCAGATGCAAGTTCGTTCGTTGGCTGGTGCAATCATGGCCGTCACCTTGGCAGCAACTTCAGCGGCCAGTTTTGCCAAAGATCAGGGGCATGGTGTGATTACCTTCAAAGGCGCGATTATCGATGCGCCGTGCTCCATCGCTCAAGAGTCGCAATACCAGACTGTCGATTTTGATCAAGTTTCCAACGTCGCCCTGAAGAACGGTGGCAAATCCAACCCGAAAACGTTCAAGATCGAATTGCGCGGCTGTGAACTGGGCGCCCTGAAGTCGGCCACCGCCACGTTCACTGGCTCGCCGGCCGCCAACCCTGACTTGCTGGCCATCAAAGGTACCGCTCAAGGTGCGAGCCTGGCCATTGCCGACCACACCGGCGCGCTGATCAAGCTGGGCGACGCATCCCCTGCCCAGACGCTGAGTGATGGCGACACCTTCCTGCAGTTCAGTGCCTACCTGCAGGGCGATATGGTGACGCCAGGTGGTGGTGGCCAAGCGACGCCTGCCGAAATCGTACCGGGCGACTTCGAAACCTTCGCCAACTTCACCCTCGCCTATCAGTAACGGACGCCGTCACTGAAGTGACCCGCAGTGCGCACGGCTGCGTACTGCGGGGGAGCTCGCGGAGGTTTGGATGATTCGCTCAAGCGCGCTGGTACTGGCCCTCTGCACGTTGGGCGTACCCGTCTGTGCTGCCGATGTATTCAAGGGACGTGTACAACTGACCGGAAGCATCGTCGATAGCGCCTGCACTATTCGTATGGGTAATGACAACCAGACCATTGCCTTCAATCCCTTGGCACTCAATAGCCTGGTCAGCGGCAATACGTCGGCCAAGCAATCACTGAAGATCGCTATCAGGGACTGCTTTACATCGACAACAGCGCGTGACATCGCCCCTTCGCAACGCTTCAGGCTGACATTCGAAGGTCAGCCCGAGGGCAAGAACTTTGCCATTCAGGGCGCTGCAAAAGGCATTGCACTGCGGATTGAAGATGAACACGGGAAGTTGATTTCTCCCGGCGAGTCCATAGTGCACAACACCGACACTGCCGACCGTTTGCTACTCAACTATTCGCTGACGCTTGTCGGCAGCGGACATGCACTGGAAACGGGCGACTATCACGCCACGATCAAACTGAGTATTCAGCACTTCTGAACTGCAAGCACTCAGTGTGCAGTTTCGCTCAAGGATTTAATCACGTGGAACACCATAAGTTACTGGCCGCCACGGCATTGTGCTGTGCCGCGACGTGGGCAAATGCAGCCGAAGAATTCCAATTCAACACCGATGTCCTAGAACTCAAGGATCGCGAGAACCTTGACCTTGGGGTGTTCGCCTCGGCCAACTTCATTATGCCCGGCCAATACAACCTTTTGGTCCACGTGAACCGCGATACATTGACGGAGTATGCCGTCGACTATATTCCGGCCGATGACGACCCCAAAAGCAGCGTAGCCTGTCTTTCGCCGGCGTTGGTCAATGAACTGGGTCTCAAGACACACGTCCTAAAGTCACTCAAGTGGTGGCATGACGGCGCCTGCCTGGACCTCAGCAGTGTCCCGGGCATGCAGGCCCGTGGCGAGCTGGGCCCCTCGGCCCTGTATCTGAGCATCCCTCAGGATCAGCTGGAATACACCACACCGAACTGGGATCCGCCCTCACGTTGGGATGACGGTGTTTCCGGCGTGCTGCTGGACTACAACCTCAACGCACAGACCACCGAGCGTCGGCAAGGCAAAGGCCGCAGCGACAACCTAAGTGGCAATGGCACCGCTGGCATCAACCTCGGCGCCTGGCGGTTGCGCGGCGACTGGCAGACCCAGATGCAACGCAGTGACGACCAGCCATCGCTCAATCAGTTCGCCTGGAGCCGCTTTTATGCCTTGCGCGCCGTGCCGTCGCTGCGCTCGAACCTGATCGTCGGTGAGGACTATCTGGACTCCAGTCTGTTCGGCAGCTTCCGCTACACCGGCGCTAACCTGAGCAGCAACGACAACATGTTGCCCCCCAACCTAAGAGGGTATGCTCCGGAAGTCACTGGCGTGGCGCGGACCAACGCGCGCGTGGTGATTCGTCAACAAGACCGGGTGCTCTATGACACCCAAGTGCCGCCCGGTGCGTTTCGTATCCAGGACCTCAACGATGCAGTCTCTGGCCAGCTTGACGTGCGCGTCGAAGAACAAGATGGCAGCGTCCAGGAATTCCAGCTGGACACCGCCAGCATCCCCTACCTGACCCGTCCCGGCACCGTTCGCTACAAACTGGCCGCCGGCAAACCTTCCGATTGGGAGCACCAGATGGACGGGCCGGCGTTCGCCACCGGTGAGTTTTCCTGGGGGGTGAGCAATGGCTGGTCGCTGTATGGCGGCAGCCTCGGTGCCAAGGACTACGGTTCCCTGGCCGTGGGCATAGGCCGCGACCTGATGGCCTTGGGAGCGCTGTCGTTCGACGTCACCCAGTCGCGCGCGACGCTGCAGGACGATACGCTCAGCGGCAAGTCCTACCGTGCCAGTTATTCCAAGCGTTTCGATGAATACGACAGCCAGGTTACCTTCGCCGGTTATCGGTTCTCCGAGCGGAACTACCTGAGCATGAACGAATTCATCGAGGCCCAGCGTGGCAGCCAGTCGTTGAACCAGAGCAAGGAGCTGTACACGGCGACTTTGAGCAAGCAGTTTCGAAATTCCGCGCTCAGCCTGTACTTCAACTACAACCACCAGACGTACTGGAACAGCCAGGCGAGCGACCGCTACAGCCTGTCGCTGTCGCGCTACTTCGATGTCGGTGGCCTGAAAAACCTGAGCCTGTCGCTGACTGCGTACCAGAACAAGGCAAACGGCACCTCCGAGGACGGTGCTTATCTCTCGGTGAGCATCCCCTGGGGCAGCAGCGGTTCGGTCAGCTACAACTCCTCGGTCAATCGCGGCGATACCAGCCACAGTCTGAGCTACTACGACCGTATCGATGAGCGCAACCACTACATGGTCAGCGCCGGCCAGGCTTCAAATGGTCAAACCGCCAGCGGTTACCTGTCCCACGACGGGGACCTGGCTCAGGTCGTTGCCAGCGCCAGCTACCAGGCCGGCGAGTACACCTCGGCTGGGTTGTCCCTGCAGGGCGGTGCCACCCTCACCGCGTACGGTGCCGCGCTGCACCGGAGCAACGTCATGGGCGGCACTCGGCTGCTGGTCGACACCCAAGGCGTTGCCGACGTCCCGGTCCGCGGCAACGGCGGAATCACCCGCACCAACCGTTTCGGCAAGGCCGTGGTAACCGACGTCAACAGTTACTATCGCAACCAGGCCAGCATCGTGTTGGACAGCCTGGCCGATGACGTCGAGGCCACGCAGTCAGTCACCCAGGCGACCCTGACCGAAGGCGCAATTGGCTATCGCCGCTTCGATGTGATCGCAGGCCACAAAGCCATGGTCGTCATTCGCATGAACAACCACCGTGCGCCACCGTTCGGCGCCTCGGTACAGAACAGCCGCGGCCAGGAAACCGGCATTGTCGGTGAGGGCGGATCGACCTACCTGAGCGGCATGAAACCGGGGGAAACCATGTCGTTGCATTGGGACGGCAGCGCACGCTGCCACTTCACCCTGCCCGACCCCGTGGTCTCGCCCGACCGACAACTGGAGCTGCTGTGCCTGCCGGCCAGCGACGCGGACAACGCCACTGCTTGATTCACCACACCAGGTACATTCATGAACACAAGCTACACACGCACCACCCTGACCCTGCTCGCCCTGTTGAGCACCTGCGCGGCGCAAACCAGCTTGGCTGCGATATCGCTCGACCGCACCCGCGTGATCTTCACTGGCAGCGAAAAGTCGGTCAGTCTCAGCATCAGCAACCAGAACACCCAGCTGCCCTACCTGGCCCAAGCCTGGATCGAAAACGAACAGGCCGAGAAGATCACTACCCCATTGGTGGTGGTACCGCCGATCCAGCGCCTAGAAGCCGGGGCCAACAGCCAGGTGAAAATCCAGGGCCTGCCTGCGCTCGGTCAGTTGCCCCAGGACCGCGAATCGCTGTTCTACTTCAACCTGCGCGAAATACCCCCACGCAGCAACAAACCCAATACCTTGCAGATCGCCCTGCAGACGCGGGTCAAGTTGTTCTATCGACCTGCGGCAATCGCGCCGAGGGCGGGTGTCAACCAAGCTCCCTGGCAGGAACAACTGACCCTGACACGCCAGAACGACCGCTACCAGGTGAACAACCCGACGCCCTACTACATAACACTGATCGATGCTGCGCCCAACCTCAAGGCTGACGGCGTCACCGGCTTCAAACCGCTGATGATCGCCCCCAAAGGCCAGCTCGATCTGGGGGTGAGCAGCAAGGTGCTGGGCGACAAGCCAGTGCTGACCTACGTTAACGACTACGGCGGCCGTCCGCAGTTGCAGTTCAGTTGCGCTGCCGGCACCTGCAAGGCCAGCCCCGTTGCCAACAAACAGTAAATTCCCATGCTGTGTTCCTGTGAGGGCCAATCATGAAGATCGGACGCCGTAGTGCCCTGGCCGTCTTGCTGTGCGGGGCCAGCCTCTCGACTCACGCGGCCAGCCCTGCGCAATCGGCCGAGTTCCAGGTCACCGGCACCCTGCTTGAGAGCGCCTGCTACCTGGACCCCAGCTCCGCCTACCAGCGCTTGTCATTGGGTGAGCTGAGCACCACTCGCCTATCGCACATAGGCGACCAAGGCACGCCCGTGGCCCTGCACCTGAAGCTGCAGGGCTGTGTGCGCAGCGACGGCGGTCGTCATGACGAGCAGCAAGGCTCGCTGGTGTGGAGCTCCATCGAGCCGGTGGCGGCTGTGACATTCCAGGCGGTGGCCGACGCCGACACTCCCTCGCTGATCAAGGTGGTCGGTGCCGAGGGGTTCGGCCTGCGCTTGCTCGATGTCCAGGGCAATGACGTGCGCCTGGGCCGCACTGCCCCGGCCTGGTTCGTCTCGCCCGGTGACAGCCAGCTGACCTATTACATTCGCCCCGAGCGCACGACAGCCCCACTGCGCCCGGGGGCTTTTCGCGCCAGCCTCAATGTGAATCTGGCATATGACTGAGGTCCCATCATGACTGTCGCACGTCTCGCGCTGCTTGCCCTGCTGCTTGACTGCGGGCCTTTGGCCCAGGCCGCTGAGCAACTGCTGACAATCAAAGGTGTCATCTATGCGGCGATTCCCTGCGTGATCAACAAAAACGCGCCCATCAGCGCCCCGTTCAATGATGTTCAGATTGCCGGTATCGATGGCCAATACAAGACCATCTCCATTGACTACTCGCTCGATTGCAGCCGCTCGGCCACCAATGAACTGCGGATGCAAGTGCGGGGATACCCGGCCTTCGACCCCACGACGCTTGAGATACCCGGATACGACAACATCGGTATCGCATTGAAGAAGGACGGCGAACGGTGGGCGCTCAACAGCTGGTCCAACTTCGATACGCGTAAACAACCCGTGCTGCAAGCCGTGCTGGTCAAGCGCGATGCCAGCGAAATCAAAGCCGGCGCGTTCAAGGCCAGCGCAACCCTGGTGGTGGACTATCGATGAGCCTCCTACATCGCACTTTGGCAATACTGTCGATCGCTGCCCTGCCCTTGTCGTGCGTCGGGGCAGGCAATCTTGAGTTCAGCGGGACGCTGTTGGCGCCGTCTGGTTGTACCGTCAGTGACAAAGGCGGGCGTATCGACGTACGTTTCACGCAAAACATCGCCGTCAACCGCATCGATGGCGAGCGCTATCGCCAGGCGATCCCCTACCAGATCGAGTGTCCGGGGGTCACCGATTACAACATCACCTGGCACATGCGCCTGACCCTCAAGGGGACACCCGCATCTTTCGACACCACCGCGCTGCAAACCTCGGAAAACGATCTGGGCATCAGAGTCCTGCTTGGCGGTACCGCATTGGCGCCCAACGAGCCACGAGAGATCGATGTCCGTGCATCGACACCGCCCGTGCTGGAAGCCGTACCGGTAAAGCTCGCTGGCGCTGCATTGCCCAGCACCGAATTTACTGCCTCGGCGCTCTTGATGGCTGAGCTCTACTAGGAGGATCCATGGGCAAGTGGGCCATTACCCTGGGCGTCTGGGCTGCTACCAGCCTCTGCTTGTCGGCGACCCAGGCTGCAGAAGACAACCTGTACTTTTCCGGCACCTTAGTAAATGAGCCTTGTGCGCTCGCCGAAAGGGATAAATTGATCGAAATGAACTTCGAGAGCGTGATCGACAAGGACCTTTACCTGAACGGCAGGACCAAGGGACGCCCCATCGAGTTACACCTGCTGAACTGCGACCTGGACGTCGGCAAGCGCATGGTCAACATCACCTTCAGCGGCAACGAGAGCAGCGAACCACCCGGGTTTCTTGTGCTGCGGAGCACAACCGTTCAAGGCTTGCTGGTGGGGCTGGAGACAACGCAAGGCGTAGCGCTGCCGTTGAACAAGACCCACCGCATCGGCGTGCTGAGCAGTGGCGACAACCTGCTCAGCTTCAACGCTTACCTGCAAGGCGATCCCAAGGTACTGGCCAACCGCACACTCGGCCAAGGCGACTTCGAGGCGTCCCTGACCTTTGCTTTGAGTTACGAGTGATCATCATGGAGAAATTTTATGTAACAGCGTTGCGCTGCCCCCTAGCAGCGATGCTGCTGGGAAGTATGTCGGCCCACGCACGCGTTATCGTCATTCAAACGACAAAGACTTAGTACGTCCTTGGAGGCGTACGTTACCATTTCGAGTTGACTAGCTGGGGAAGCTAAAGCCTCCCCCTGCACGTCGCAGCGATCCTGGAACTTATTATATGCTGCGTTGATTTTAACACATTAATGACCATTCAGTAGGAGATTACGCCGACTGGGACGTTTCCGCTCGCCCTAACTCTAACATGGGAGACATGTTGAAGGATTTGGAAACCAAGGGATTTCGGGTTCCGCTCAGTTGATCAATTTTTGTATATTTAAATATCGGCCTTGTAGTTTTTTTATCGGTTTGTAGCTCAAATGAGAGAGGAAGGCTCAGTTGCTCCTGCCTACCCCTTCGGATGAGGCCTGTACAGCAAGGTTACAGTTAATGACAAGGACCTCACGGCAAACATAGATATGCCAATCACACAGCGACAGCTCACGCCGTTAACCGTTACCTCGACACTGGTTAAGCGCGGGGACGTTTTGCCAGGTCAGTTCATTGGGTCAACAGTGCTAGATTTTCCATTGTAGGCTTCTGTACAAATTTTTATTGCATCCTTATGAGTGGTCGCCGCCAGCCCTCGAAAACCATCGAAAACTTCTTACACGCAAAATGCAAGATATATTTTATCATTATCAACCATAAGTTCGCGCAAAATTAAATTAAGGAGCATTTGGAGCGATGGAAGTACTTGTTCGCCTTATATGGCTTTGGTCTGTTTTCGTTATTTCTTATTCTGCGGTCGCGGTAGAGATAGAATCTACCGGAAGCAGGAACGAAGAAAATGGAGTTCGTTATTTCTTTACCGTTACCCAGTGGGAAGGGGGGGGCGATAACTTTTGCCGGGACCTTTCAGCGCGCACCTGTGATTTAACCATAGCAGGAGTTTTGGGCCAAGGCTATCACGCGTCAAGCAGCTATTATTGGTACAACTTGCGACCTAATAGTACTATGACGGATCTTCGTACTAGCATGTCCAATAGCATAGCCGTAGGGTCGACGGTTTTCACAATACCCTTTAGAGGCTCGATTTTTGTGCCGGGCCCCCGCCGTAGTATATGTATTAGCTTTTTGCAACAGTTTAATTATGGCGGCGGCACCAAAACTCGGTTTGATCCCGTTGGCCCTTGTAGGTCGACTATGGAGCCGCCGGCGAAGTGTGACATCAATGGCTCTCCAACTATTAATCATGGCTCGGTTTCTGACAATATCGACACCCTTAACCTTAGTTCAGCGCAAACGACTCTACAATTGACATGTACTGGGAAAGGAACCGTAATGGCTAGCGCAAGCAAAGAAAGCCCAACAGGCATCAAACTACGAGCCGATGGTAGTCTGTATTCCAAGATCACAATTGAAGGTAAACCTGCCGCAGCTGGTGTTCGCATAAATGTGGAGAGCGGTTTGGCTACTCCCATCACCATCAAGTCACAGCTGTATAGCAATGGTGCTGTTAAGCCAGGTGCTTTTTCTGGGTCTACTGTGCTGACAATCGCTCCCCCTTGATCGGCGAGCTGGCTGTCAGCGCTGCAGGACATAGCTTGATCGTGTCCCGGTAAGTGGTGTAACTGAACCAGCCGAAGGCGCCTTGCGGGCGAAAGAGGATGGTCATCGTGGTTCTTGGCTAACGTTGAGGGCTGGTAGGCGCGATGCTGCTGGAGCAGAACGACGAGTGGTGCCTGCAAAGACGTTACATGCAGTTGGAGGCCTTCGAAGCGGTCAGCGATAATCCACAAGCCAAGCTGTCAGCTGTGATCAACTAAACGGCGAACTCAATGGCAAGAGCCATGATGAGTTACACCACTTCCTGGGACACGATCCATAGCTTCGTGCAAGGATTCGCCCGAGGGTCGGTCAATCGCAGAAAACAGTGACCTGCCTGAGGTAGTTGCATGTCACCTGCAGAATGACATTCTGATGAGAGTTGCTGCGGTCGAATGTCCTTGTCAGCCTATCACCGCCCTCCCCCTTACACCGTGCAGGCCAAAGAGTGACGCGCGTCCGCTCGTACCTCGCTGCCTCGACATTTTCGTCCAGGCCAAACCGCAAATCTAACCGGATGATATAACCCTCCGGCATGGGCCTATCGAACACATGCGCCCAAATAGCGGTGGTGCGATGCTCAATCGCGGAGGAAAGCCAATTCAGGTACACCTGCCAAACGGCAGGGAGTGAGACAGCCAGAATGGTCAACCTGAGCTTGTTCAAATGCCTGCGCCAAATCCCACCCACGGTGATGGCTGCGTTTTGCCTGGCGTTGAAATGGTGTGTTTCGGCTGCTTTGCCACTCTTCGCTGTTGATGCATTCCCGGGACAGGATCAGAGCATACCTTACCAACCGCCGTGGCTAGGAAGAGGGTAATCGTAACTTCGCAATTACCGGGAATTGGCGAAAGCCGCCTCACTGTAAACATCCTCCCTTGAACAGTTGCAGCTTGGTACCCGGCGGTGAGACCTACGCCTAGGGTCAGCGGGCCCACTCCCCAAACGGCGCATCGCCTTCGATATACCGCGCAGCCGTCTGCACATCGCGCCATCCGACATAGTCCATCAAGGCTTTGCTGCTCCATTGATTTTCACTCGCCCAAGTGGCGAAGCCGCGTCGCAGCGAGTGGGCCGAATACCCCTCGGGGTCGACGCCGCTGCGCAGAAAAACCTGGCGCAGTAAACGCGAGAGGCTGTTGGCATTAAGCGTCTGCTTCCCAATATGGCCCCAGCGGTCGATGGAACGAAACAGCGCCCCCTCGTTGAGCCCACTCTCCTCCAACCACACCTCATAGGCCGCGACGGGGCACAAGCGCTTGAGGGCCGGCACCTTGACCACGCGGCCGCGGTTGCTGCGGTCGGACTTACTACTCGGCAAGAACACCTCCAGCCCCTGCGCTGCGCGCCACTGGATGTGCTCGATGCGCAACCGGCTCAATTCATCGCTGCGAAATGCCCGCCAGAAGCCGAGCAGGATCAGCGCTTGATCACGGGCTGCACGCATCCTCACCACTGGCAGCGGATCCGCAAGCTCCTCAGCTAATTGGGCGATGCAGGTTTCCAGCTCCTTTAACGCCAAGGCCTCGGCCTGCTTCACCGGCTGCGGATGCAACGCCTGGATCCCCTTAAGCGTATCGCGCACCCGATAGGATTTGGTGGGGTCAGTAAAGCCCAATTGCTGATGCCAGCGCGCCAAGGCGGCCAGATTCACACGCAGGGTACGGGTCGTGATTTGGTCGCCGTAATGCGTGAGGTAGCGCACGACACTTTCGCTGGACGCCGGCAGCAAGCCACCCCACTCCGTCTCGAAGTGCGCGATGGCCTGGGCGTAGCGCCGCTCGGTACTGGCTCGACGCGCCGCGCGGAGATAACGATCGGGCGAAGTGTCCACCACCGCCTCCGTCTGTACCCCCGCAAGCGGCAAATAACCGCTAAACACACTATCACGTGCGAGAAACTTGGCTTCTCAAACGTCAGTCTGTCCGATTATTGGTACCGGATCAGGCGCCTGTACACGTGTACTTCCATAATGATTGAACAGTACGAAAAAGTGGGAGCAGAACCATGGCCCGCGCTGGTATCAACAAAGCCCTCGTGCAGCGAGCACGGGATGCCCTCCTCGCCCGTGGTCTGTCACCCAGCATTGAGGCCGTGCGAGCAGAGCTAGGTCACACGGGTTCAAAGACCACCATCCTTCGCTACCTGCGTGAACTGGACGTAGCAGAACCCCATCCGCCACAGGTGAATCTGTCGGAAGAATTACAGGCGCTGCTGCAGAGTCTAGCTGAGCGTTTGGCCAACGAAGCGCAGGCCACGGTCGCCGCCGATCGCGCCCGCCTGGAACGGCAACAAGCGGCCTATCAGCAGCAGCGTGCGGTGGAGGCGGCGCGGTTCGAGCAATTGCAGGTGGCACATACCGCAGAGATGGAGGCCCACCGACAGTTGCGTCTACGTGAAGTGCAGCTGACGGGCCAACTGCAACTGTCCGAAGGCGAGCGACGGCGTCTTGAGGAGGCTTGCCGGCAACAGCTCCAACTGCTCGAGGAGCGGGCGACGACGATTCACTCGCTCGAGTCAAAACACCAGCAGGCGCGTGAATCCCTGGAGCACTTTCGCCAGCAGCATAAGTTACAACGCCAGGAAGAACTGCAACGGCATGATCAGCAGTTGAGTCAGTTACAAGCCGAGGTGCGGGGATTACGTGAACAACTCGCTGTCCGCCAGGAAGAACTGACTCAACTCTACCGAGATCTGGAACGTTCGACCGGCGCACAGGGCTTCCAGCAGCAACAGCTCCGTCAGCTCGAGCGTGAGTTGAACGCCGCGCAGCAGCACTTGGCGGCCGAGAAGCTGCTCATCAACCAGGCGCATCAGCAGGAAGAAATAATGGCGAGCGAGATCACCTTGCTACGCGAGAAGTCCAGGTCTTACCTCTTGGCCCACCGACATGACCAGCGCCTCCTACGGGCGCAGGCGCAACAACTGGCACGCCTGCAAGGCTTGGTCGAGCTGGGGTCATCCGACAGTCCAATTCCTCAATGACGGATCGAGCCTGGCGCGGAGTCTTCCCACCTCACGCGAGCGTCGCTGTGTGCCTCAGCGCATGCGGGCAGGAAAGTTAAGAAAAAATGCAGCAAAACTCCAAAACTGAAGATTTTCATGGGCCGCTTAAGAAAAATCTGACGCCCGAGTCTTTCTGAACAGAAAATTCCCGGATAGCCTCATAACACTCGAGCACTAGGCTAGCCTGCCACAGCGACCTGCCGGTCCCTACTCACGACCCTGGTCCGCCCGCACAGGCCGGATGTGAGCTTACTCACCACATCATAAAATTGGGTGGTAGGCGGCCACTGATCACCGGACGGAGATCCATGTCTATGCGCCCTACCCTTTCCCGTGAAACGGCCATGCTGGAGAAGGGCAAAGCACGCCTCCTGAGAAGCGGTGATTTCTTGACTGTCGATACGTTTGCAGTGCTGGCTCAGCTGAGCACGGAGCAATCCAGAGCTGAACTCAAGGAGTGGAAACGCGCGGGCAACATCTTCTCGCTGGCTCATGAGGACAAGGAATACTTTCCCCTCTATGCCTTTGACCCCGCTTCCAACTTCCGCCCATTTTCGTCATTGGCGGCCATCATCACGGCGCTTGGTTCCAACAAGCCAGACTGGGCTGTGGCGCTCTGGTTCGGCTCATCCAATAGCTACCTGGGGGGCAGATGCCGAAGGATGTGATGGTGGACGACCCGGCGCGGGTACTGGATGCCGCCCGAAGTGAGACGTACGGGGCGCTACAGGGTTGATGGGTTGCCACACCATTTGCCTAGGCTTGGCCAAAGTCGTAGACATACCAAATCACAATACGTTACCACCGTAAGCGAGGTCAAAAGCTGACACAACAGGCTCAGCACTGGACCCGGGAAAGTACTTTTTCGCAGGTAGACCTAACCTGCCAGACGCCCTACAGGCTCCCAACTCCGGTCTTTGGAGGCCGCAATTTCGAGAAAGCGACTTTGGTTGCTGCGCTTGGCCAGTGCTTGGCGTGCTTCTGCTTGAAAACGGGCGGTCATCAGAGGCTTGGGATCGTGTTTGATTTGCTTCATGGGCCCCCCGCGTATCATGACATTTCGGTGGATAGTATTACGCTCAGCGACCCTGCCCAAGCGCTTCGCCGTCTCGTACTCGAATGGGGCAGCATCGGGGCAGGCAGCAACCTGCTACCTAGAGTATACGTGGCGATCAATAGACACCGTAATCGAGCCGTACCAGGAAATCCACAACCTCCATGTACTCCTGATCAGTTTCCAAGAGCATGCACGGCAGACGCCGGCCAAGTCCAATCGCCTGCTTGGTGAGCCATGCTTCAGCCAGCTCAGAGTTGCCCAACACTTGCTCAGCTGCCATCAAAATTTGTTCGCGGCGTCTCATGAAGCAGCGGTGCTTTAGGCTCCAACACCTGTCAGGAAACGGCGAGCCGAGTATGAGGATTCTAAATACAGTCATGCTGCATAACGCCCGAGTGGTAAACCCGAACTGCATCGGGGAAATCTGATTTGCGATGGTGATGTCTCATAGGGGCTGCCGGTCCTTTTTCCCCGTAACGGTATTCATGAGGAGAGAATCGTCCCGAGCCAAATAGCAAATGAGCGGTGCACGATTCCACGAACGCAATAGCCTCGCTTTGCACGTTGCGTTCGTAACGGGCGCGATAGGCCAGAGGCACGGTAGCGCGATTGTTTAAGCAAAGGCTGACTAGCTCCGATAACAGATAGCCACGGACGTCGTATCGCATATCCGCCGCTTTGAGCACAGTTGCATAACAAAAGTGGTAAACGAGCGTTGCATCACCGGAGCTCTGGGGCAAATTTTGATCGCTAATCTCTAAATTCCTATAACGCCATTGAACAGCTAACGCAGTGACGACACAACTTCCTAATCTGGGATGCCAGCGGCCAAGGCTTCAAGGTAACGTCTCAAGGTATCCACGGCCTGCTGGGCTAGCGGTTGGCTCTCGGTATCCGTCCGGCCAACACACCTTCGGCGGAGGCGTCAGGAAGTGTTGGCCGGACGGATACCTTGACTATCGTGAAATCTCGATAAATCTACTGTCCACATTTCATGGAATGTGGACAGTTGGCATTCAGGAGTCCGCAACTGTCAATGGGTATGATCCAGGCCAAGCCCATCTGAGGAGTGGCGAGTCCAGGTACCGATTTGCTGACGTCTCTCAGTTTGTTGATGATCCTGAGCAGTGTCCCCTGGCGGCCATGCAATTGCTCAGCCTGCTCTTCAGACACGCTGTCTCGTACCATGGGCACGAGGCCTGCCTTATACCGCGGCTGTCAGATAGCCCCCACCGGACACCAACAGGCTGCCAACCGGTAGCATTGTCAATCTGTCAACCATGCAAGAACATCGACAAAAAAATGTGCAAAAAACTTTGACGTACCGTCCAAGATACAGCTCTGAAACCCCCGGATTTGTTGAGGTAGACAGTTTAAAAAATCTGAAAAAAAATGTGCACATTCGCGTCACCGTCACCAGGATTTACTCGCCCGGTCCGATCAAGCTGCAGAGTTTTAGCCTTTCAACTTCCCCATCAGGGTACGCTGAGCTGCTCCCACGCCGTGATGATCAACAAGCCGGTGAAGGCCCTAATCCCAAGCGTCCTGATCACTGTTTGCCCAACCTTGGAAAGCCTTAGGGTGACAAGCCAGATTTGCAAAATTGAAAACTGTGCCCCCGGCAGTTCGCATATTCAGGCTTGCCAGCCGCCGACAACGCGGCCATACCGCTTGCATCTGGTCATTGACATTTTGACTGAAGGCAGTACGACAGACGTTATCAGTGAGCAGTTCGAATAGCAGTGCGGAAGGACTAATCGCAGTCTTTGGATGTCGAGCACGTACCTTTTGTTTTAAAGCACGCGCCTGTTTGAGTCGGAACTTGAATGCTTGCAAACTAGCAGGCCAACCGTGCACTGGCGCCAAACGCCCCGACGTCAAATGGGTGGAGATAATCTCATAAAACAACCGAGCTGTCCCGGTTAGCTCAGGCTCTGTGCACATCAACAGGAACGACAAAGTGAAGTTACGTCTTAACCAAACCCGCGCTTCATAATAGCGCTTCGAACGGCTGGCGAGGACGGCCAACTGAACACAAAGCGCTATCCAGGAGCTTCCTTTAATCAACCGTTGGTACCGCCTGAGCGTCAACCGGGACAGGGGTAAATCGTTCAGCCTCAAATCATCGGCAAAACGATCAGGCCCCCCAGTACGTCTTTCTAACCAAGCGAGGATTGACCACAACGGGTTAGTCAGCACCAGCAGCAATCCGGTGAAGGGTCGCTGTCGCATCAGTGCCACGCGTAACGCCGGTCCTATCAGCACCCCTTTCAGATATCGACGCCATTTGTGCGTGGACTCTTCGGGCCGGGGGCCCCGAAAAACCTCGGCTTCAAACGCTTCACCCCATCGCTCCAACGCACCCGGCGACCTAGCACATTGGGCAGCAATAACGACGTGATTAACAAAAGTAATCGCGTGGATACGCTTGGCAAGCCTGCGCAGACGGCAACTCATAGGGGCTCTCCACCTGTTCTGTATTTTTTACATCATGCCTTTCCATAGTGTAGGAGCCCCGATAAAAATCCGTATGAACAAGTCAACCATACGTGGACTGACAAAAGTTTCCGCATTAGAGAGGCCCCAAACACGCGAAATAGAGCTGTTCGACTTAATGCGCTTTTTAGGAATCGATACACTTTTTTGAATATTTATTGAAGCGCATACTTAAATGCACTGCAGGGCATGCCATAGCTATGGGTAATCCATCCCGGAGGAGCTGCCGTGACAAAACAGTTGAAGCAGGCTGCTCCCCTCGAGCGGCTACTCAACCATCTGGGAAGACAAGCCAAGTGGCTCCGACGTCTACGGCGCATGGCATTACTTCGTTTGAGGTGGAAAGCTACAGATACTCTGCAGAGGGCTTGCCCGCGCCCTCCGAGCAACAACATTTCACGCTCTCAAATTTCTGATTTGCGGACGAGATGGCTTAGCTATCCAGCCGTAGTGCAAGGGCTGTCGCTCCAGCACGGTTCTACCGAGATTGCACTGACTTTTCTACGGGAAAGCGAGCGATGAATAGCCCCGCGAAGTGCATCTTGGATTCGGCTACTTTCACGCCTAAAAAGCCGCTCTACAAAGGCCGTCACCATATGAGTGTGACGATGTTTCCATCCAGGAAAAATGCTTGTCGATACATGTGTGGCACCACCGCAGAAGCTCAGTTCTGTGTACACCTGGAGTATCTGCTAAATGTCAGCTCTTATACGGTCAGGCCAGGCACCATTGAAATCGCCACGCGAAATTTCAAATTTGATCCAGACATCGTGGTAACGCTCTGCGATGGTAGGACTGTATATTTTCAAGTCGACTCCTACCCTGCGCACGCCGATACTCCGCAAACGCGAAGAATTGACCAATGCAAAGAGCGTCTAAGCAGTGCAGGATTAATTTACGAATATACGGCCCCTGAATTGTTTGGCTCACCGGCCATCACTTTAAACTTAGAGGTGCTATATCATTACAGCCATTCAGGGTCTATTGAACAATCACGCGAATCGGCTGCTAGCCTTAGAAAAAATTTCGCTGGCCAGGCAACCATTCAGTCACTTATTGACTACGGCCACTCTCAAGCTGATGTGACACTAGCCCTTTTCAACCATCAGATACAGTGCAACCTCAATTCGCCTTTGAGGCCATACTCGTCGATATGGACTGATAATGAAAATCCCACTGGAAATTAAGACTGGCGAACACTACTTATATTGTGGCCAGCCCTATCAAGTGATAGAGATTTCTGGCGATCGCGTGCAACTTAGATCTTTACATAGCGCAAGTGATGTTCGATACCTACGGTTACCGAATCTGCGCGCATCTCATCAGAAAGGAAACCTCAGAAAAATCCAGGATGCCCCACTAAATTCTGAGCGAAACCGTGTTATATCCTCGTTGCCGCCCGGCAAATTGAACGGATTAAAACGCAAATTACATTATTTGAACGCGCTATTGGAAAACCGAGGCGGATCGTTGCCCAGCGGCACCAGCTATACCGAGTGGGTATCGTCTATAAAAGAAGAACTCCAAGATCCTACTCCGCCAAGCCGCACCACACTCTATGAGTGGAAGTGCAAGTATTTACTGGCGGGACAAAATTGTTTGGCCCTAGTAGACGTGCGAACCAGCATCCGGCTCTCGCCCCTTGAACGATTACCAGTGCAGATTCAGGAGAAAATCCGGCACTATGTGGAAAAACATTACAAGACCACAACGCCTTACTCACAAGTGGCGCTATTCACGGAAATCAGGGATGCTATTGAAGACTTAAACTCTCACCTGCCTAAACTGGAAGCATATCGCATACCTTCCAACTCCACTTTGTATCGCATACTTCTTAGCTGGGACAAATATGAAATTGATCATGCTCAACTAGGCCGAGACAAAGCCAATAAACTGCATTATTGGGGACGTGCATTTTTTCGTCAGCGTCGTCTTCTGGAATATGTGGAAGCCGACACACAGCAACTTCATATTTTTGTTGTCGACAAATACGGAGAAGTTATTGGTCGCCCCTACTTAACAATATTTATTGAAGTTAAAACGCGCTGGGTAATTGGCTGGGATATATCCTTCAACCCACCGTCCATCGATACAACGCTCAAAGCATTGAGAAATTCCATTCACGAAGACAACCCACGTGGTGGACTCGCGATGTGTTACCGCACTGACAATGGAGCGGAGAACATTGCCGAAGATCTTAAGATAAAACTGTACTGGCAAGGAGCTAAACTATTGTTGTGCCCGCCTAAAACACCTAACCGCAAGCCCTTCGCCGAGTCACTTTTCAAAGTTTGGAGCATCCAGATCGTTCATCACTTGATGGGCACAACTCTTTCAAACGCTGAGGCACTGGGTGACTATAACCCGGAAAAGGAAGCAGGTCTTACAATCGAACACATCAGGGAAGGGTTTGCCAGGTGGCTGAACGAAGATTACGGAGTTCACCCCCATAGCGGCATTGGCGGTATCTCACCTCTAGCTGCCTGGGATGAAGCTATTAAGATGGAATTCACCCCGCGGAAATATTCGGAGAAGGATCTTCGAATGCTGTTCTGGCATTGCGAAACTGTCACTCCTTACGCCAATGGCCGCGTACGCTATAAATATCTATTCTGGACGGGTAGTGCAGTGCAATATCTGAAGCATCGCCAGCCACATTCAGACTACTTATTACTCTACTACGACCGTTCGGACCTAGGTAGAGCATGGCTAGTACATCCTGCCTACAAAGACGCCCCGATAG